>CAZLLV010000408.1:0-15892 GCA_964560325.1 uncultured Thermoanaerobaculia bacterium
GTGCTCGGGACCGTCGGCCTGTTCGCCGCGAGCCTGGTGCTGGTGCCGTTCATCGGCTCCGAGCTGATGCCGAAGACCGACGAAGGCGAGGTGCGGGTCGACGCCGAGATGGCGGTCGGCACGCGGCTCGAGCTGATGGACCGTACCTTCCGGGAGATCGAGCGCGTCGTGCGCGCGGAGGTGCCGGAGGCCGCGAGCATGCTGACCGACATCGGCGGCGGCGGCTGGCAGGCCTCCGGCTCGCACACGGGCAACCTCCGGGTCGCCCTCGTCGACCAGTCGGAGCGCGACCGCTCGTCGGCCGAGATCGCCGACGACCTGCGCCAGAAGCTCTCGCACCTGCCGGGCGTCGTCATCCGGAGCCGCGAGGGCTCCGGCCTCTTCCTGCTGCGGATCGCCTTCGGCGGCGGCTCGGAGGCGCTCGAGGCCGAGATCCGCGGGCACGACCTGGAGCAGGGCTTCCAGCTCGCCGACCGGGTCAAGGGGGCGCTCGAGACGGTGCCCGGGATCTCCGACGCCCGGCTCGGACGCGACCCGGGCCGCTCCGAGCGGGTGATCCGCATCGACCGCGAGAAGATCGCCCGGCTCGGTCTCTCGATGCAGAGCGTCGCCAACGTGATCGAGACCAACCTCGCCGGCAGCCGCGCCACGGTCCTGCGCCGCGCCGGCCGTGAGTACGACATCTTCGTGCGGCTCTCGGAGCCCGACCGCGCACAGCTCCGCGACATCGACGACGTTTCCCTGGTCACCGCGAGCGGCGAGGCGGTGCCGCTTTCGAGCGTCGTCGACCTGACCTTCGCCGAGGGGCCGGTGGTGATCGACCGCAAGGACCAGGAGCGGGTGATCTCGGTCTTCGCCAACGTCGTGGGACGCGACATGGGCTCGGTGGCGGCCGACGCGCGCGAGGCCCTGCGCTCGGTCGAGATCCCGGACGGCTTCGCGGTCACCTTCGGCGGCGAGTACGAGGAGCAGCAGAAGGCGCAGCTCGCGCTGCTGGTGGCGCTCCTGCTCGCCGTGATCCTGGTCTACATGGTGATGGCGGCGCAGTTCGAGAACCTGCTCGACCCGTTCGTGGTCATGTTCTCGATCCCGATGGCGTCGATCGGCGTGGTGCTGACGCTCTTCCTCACCGGCACCACCTTCAACATCCAGAGCTACATCGGCATGGTGATGCTCACCGGCATCGTGGTGAACAACGCCATCGTGCTGGTCGACTACACCAACCTGATGCGCCGCCGCGACGGGCTGCCGCTCCACGAGGCGGTGGTCGAGAGCGGCCGGCGGCGCCTGCGCCCGATCCTGATGACCACGGCGACCACCGTGCTCGGCCTGGTGCCGCTCGCGATCGGCCTGGGCGAGGGCTCGGAGGTGCAGGCGCCGATGGCGCGGGTGGTGGTCGGGGGCCTCTTGACCTCGACGCTCATCACCCTCTTCCTGGTGCCGGTCGTCTACGCGGCGCTCGCCGAGTGGCAGATCCGGCGCGCCGAGAAGAAGGCGGACGCCGAGGTCGATTCACCTCGTGGGGCCGAGCCCGCCTTCGCCGACGAGTAGCGGCCCGGCGGGCTCTCAGCCGCCGATCGACACCAGCCGCTCCGCCTGCACGCGCTCGGCGTCCGCCGCGTCGGTCACGGCGTCGCTGTGGCAGGCCGCTTTGCCACCCTCGGCGCCGACCGCCTTCCGGGTCTTCGCCGCCAGCCGGTGCACCTCGTCGGGCGCCAGCACGCCCCGCTTCTCCAGGATCTCCCGCTGCTCGGGTGTCAGCGCCGCCGAGCGCGAGGGCGCCTCCCAGGCGTAGCTCGCGTCCTTGCCCGAGGCGAACGCCTGGATCTCCTTCGAGATCCGCACGCTGCACCAGTCGTGGCCGCACATGGCGCAGAAGTCGGTGTCCACGTCGAGGTCTTCGTCGTGGAGGGCGCG
Source organism: uncultured Thermoanaerobaculia bacterium (assembly GCA_964560325.1). Taxonomy (GTDB): domain Bacteria; phylum Acidobacteriota; class Thermoanaerobaculia; order Multivoradales; family DATKCC01; genus CAZLLV01. The sequence continues at coordinate 1,918 of CAZLLV010000408.1, forward strand.
GGCGGTGTCCGGGTCGAACGACAGCTCGAAGTGCTTCTCCCAGTGGAGCGCCGCGCGCGCCTTGGTCAGCTCGTCGTCCCAGTCGCGGCTGCCCGGGATGCCGAGCGCCACGTCCGCCGCGTGGGCCGCGATCTTGTACGCGACGCACCCCTGCTTCACGTCGTCCCGCTTGGGGAGGCCCAGGTGCTCCTTCGGGGTCACGTAGCAGAGCATCGAGGCGCCGTGCCAGGCGGCGGCGGTGGCACCGATCGCGCTCGTGATGTGGTCGTAGCCGGGGAAGACGTCGGTGACGAGCGGCCCGAGGACGTAGAACGGCGCGCCGTGGCAGAGCCGGCGCTCGATCTTCATGTTGTACTCGATCTGGTCGAGCGGCACGTGGCCGGGGCCTTCGATCATCACCTGCACGCCCTTCGCCCAGGCGCGCTCGGTCAGCTCCCCGAGCACGCGGAGCTCGGCGAGCTGCGCCGCGTCGGTCGCGTCCGCGAGGCCGCCGGGGCGCAGGCCGTCGCCGAGCGACACCGACACGTCGTGCTCGCGCAGGACGTCGCAGATCTCGTCCCAGAGCTCGTAGATCGGGTTCTGCCGACCCTTGACCAGCATCCACTTGGCGAGCAGCGACCCGCCGCGCGAGACGATTCCGATCAGTCTCTTCTCGACCAGCGGCAGGTGCTCGCGCAGCACGCCGGCGTGGAGGGTGAAGTAGTCGACGCCCTGCTTCGCCTGGTGCTCGAGCGTCGAGAGGATCGTCTCCTCGTCGAGATCTTCGAGGCGCCGGCCGACGATCATCGAGTAGATCGGCACCGTGCCGACCGGGACGGTCGAGGCGCGGACGATCGCTTCGCGGCAGGCGTCCAGGTCGCCGCCGGTCGAGAGATCCATGATCGTGTCCGCCCCCCAGCGCACCGCCCAGCGCATCTTCTCGACCTCTTCCTCGGTGCCGGAGGAGACCGGCGAGGCGCCCAGGTTGGCGTTGATCTTGGTGCGCGACGCACGGCCGATCGCCATCGGGTCGAGTCCGAAGCCGAGGTGGGCCCGGTTCGCCGGGACGATCATCCGACCGGCCGCGATCTCGCCCCGCACCTGCTCCGGCGAGAGGTGCCCCTCGCGCTCGGCGACCCGGCGCATCTCGGGGGTCACCTCGCCGAGCCGCGCCCGCTCGAGCTGCGTCACCGCCCGGCCGGCGGGGCGCGGGTCGGAGGCGAAGTCCCAGGCGGTCTTCTCCGACGGCGGCGGCATGCCGGGCGTGTCGGGCGAGGAGTAGGCGCGCGGCCCACCCACCTCGGGCGCCAGGGCGAAGCTGCCGGGGGTCGTTCCCTGGCGGTGCGAAGAGGGGTTCTCCGCGCCGTGCAGCGGGAGATCGAGGAGGTGCCCGTCGAGGGCCTGCGGAACGATCGAATCGGTGGACTTACTGGACATGGGCGGCTCCTGTCGAGGAGGCTCGCCCGGCCGCGGAAAGTCGAGCAGCGCGCTTCCCTACGCCGGTACGAACCGGTTCAGGTTCTACGGGTTCTTCTCAGCGGCGCCCGGCGATCGAGCCACCGGGAGCGCCGCGCCCCGAGCGGACGAGGGTGATTGTAGCGCCCTCTCGGGTAGAGTCGCGCTCGATCCGACCGCTCCCGTCCCGACAGGCCATGTCCGACCTCTTCCCCGCCGTCGACTCGACCGCCGAGCTCCTCGGCGCCGGACTGCTCGTCGCCCTGGTCTACGTGCTGCCGATCTGGGCCGCGAGCGTGCCGAAGAAGGACGTGTCGATCATCGACCCGTTCTGGGGGCTCGGTTTCGTCGTCCTCGGCTGGACCTGGGCGCTCCTCGCCGGCGAAACGGGGGCGCGGCAGGCTCTGATCCTCGCGATGGTGACGATCTGGGGGCTCCGGCTCTTCCTCTACCTCGGCTGGCGCAAGTGGGGAGAGCCCGAGGACCGGCGCTACCAGGAGATGCGGAAGGCGCACCCGAAGAGCTTCCCCTGGCGGAGCCTGGTGACCGTCTTCCTGCTCCAGGGCGTCCTGCTCTGGGTCGTCGCCGCGCCGCTCCTCGCGGCGCAGCACGGCGGCGAGGCGGCCGAGCCGCTCGGCTGGCTCGACGGCCTCGGCGTCCTCCTCTGGCTCGCGGGGCTCTTCTTCGAGAGCGTCGGAGACTTCCAGCTCGCCCGCTTCAAAGCGAAACGGACCGACGCGAACGAGGTCCTCTCCTCCGGCCTCTGGCGCTACACCCGCCACCCGAACTACTTCGGCGACTTCCTCGTCTGGTGGGGCCACTTCCTGGTCGCCGCCGCGGCCGGCGGCTGGTGGAGCCTCTACGGCCCGCTCGTCATGACCGCCCTTCTGATGCGCTTCTCCGGCGTCGGACCGCTCGAGAAGGACCTGAAGGAGACGAAGCCGAAGTACCGCGAGTACACCCGCCGCACCAACGCCTTCTTCCCGGGGCCGCCGAAGGAGTGACGTCGCGGCCGTAACCTTCCCTCGCGAGCGAAGCGAGCCGCCGCGGTGCCCGGCTCGCGTCAGCGGGTCCGGAGCGCCCGCACCTGGAGATCGGGGTCGTGGATGGTGAGAGCGGTGGCGACCGGGGGGGAGCCGTCCCCCAGACCGCGGTCCGCCTCGAATCGCACCCGAACGGAAGGCGCTCCGGCCGGGTGGAAAGATAGATCGCCCACGTACACGAGGGAGCGCACCGTCTCGTCCGGACGGCCGATCGAAAGCCCGCGGGGTCCGACGGTCACGTCGAGCTGGTCGCGGACCCCGCTCCCGAACCGGTACGAACCGACGAAGCGATTCCGCTGGGCATCGTCGAGAGGTACGGGAACCGGTCCGTCCGCGCCGCCGACCCGCTCCAGGTACTCCGCCACCGCCGCCGCCGGCTCACCGCCGGCGTGGGCGTGCGCGAGGAGCGGGATACCGTGGGGTCCCGGGATCCCCTGAACGCCGGGAAACGCGTCCACGAACGCCTTCACCACCGCGAGCTCGCCCAGCATCGTGGCCGAGAAGAGGTTCGGCCGCGCCCCGTGGGCGAGCAGCAGCTCGGCGATCTCGCGCCGCCCGGTATGACTGGCCGCACCGAGCGCGGACTCCCAGTCGCCGAAGCCCCAGTCCCACTGCGCCTTGGCGAGCTCGGGCCGCTTCCCCACCAGCTCGCGGACCGCCTCGTAGTCCCTGTGAGAGGCCCCGACCACCCGCTGCACCAGCTCCGGGTCCTGCCGAGGGAAGTGATCCGCCGGCTCGGGCGCGACCCGGTCCGGGGGCTCCGCGCCGGTCGTCGACGGCACCATGAAGGAAGCACCCGAGACCGCGATGGCTCCGAGAAACGTTCTCCTGTCGAGTGTCATGTCCACCTCCTGCCCCGAGCTTGCCGGCCCGGACGCCGCGACGCCATGCGTAGAGGACGAGGAAAGGCCGAGGGAAGTACGCGGGCCGGCCGGATCGGGATAGCCTTTCGCCGTGACCAGCGCCACCGCGAGGTACGTATTCGACGGCTTCGTCTTCGATCCGGCGACCGGCGAGCTCCGCAAGCGCGTCGGAGCCGGCGAGGGAGGCGATGGCGAGGTGGAGGTCCGACTGGCGCCGAAACCCGCCCGGATGCTCGCCCTGCTGCTGGAGCGCCCCGGTGAGCTGCTCGGCCGGGAGGATCTGGTGGAGGTGCTCTGGCCGGGCCAGCACCTGGACATCGACCAGGCCCTGGCCTACACCGTCCGCCAGGTCCGAGCGGCCCTCGGCGACGACGCAGGTCAGCCTCGGTACGTGGAAACCCTCCCACGGAGGGGCTACCGGTTCGTCGGACGCTCGCGAGCCGAGGAGCCCAACGGACCGGAGCGACCCCTTCCCCGGGTACCCGAGGCTTCCGGTGCGCCCGGAGCCGCGACGCGCCGCACTCGCCACGGCCTTCGGAGCGGCGCCTTCGTGGTGGCGGCCATCGTCGGCCTGATCGCCTTCTATGCCTGGTACTGGCTGGGAGCGCAGGCGGAGCTCGAAGCTCCGCTCCGGATCGCGCTCCTCCCCCTCGCGCCTCCCCCGGACTCGGCCGATGGCAGTGCCCGGATGGAGAACGACCGGCTGACCGAGCTCCTGCTGGTGGCCTTCGCTGCGCGGCCAGAGCTCGAGCTGGTGGGCCCCGCCACCACCTCCCGCCTGCGCGCCACTTCGCGGCCACACCCCGAGGTCGGCCGCGAGCTGGGGGTCGCCTTCGTCGTCTCCGGCGGATTCCGGCCCGGTCCGGCTCCGGCCCCGGTCCCGTACGCCGGGCAGGCGAAGGGGGTGCTCTTCCTCCAGCTCGTCCGCACGTCCGACGGCGGCCACGTCTTCGCCGAGCGCTACCGAGGCACGGAGGACGAGATCATCGTCCGATTCCCGGAGATCGCCTCGGCCATGGCGCAGGCGACGAAGCGTGACTGACGCTCCTCGTCGGAACGACCCGATCGATCCGATACCCTTTGAAGGCCATACTTCGAAATCGACCGTCTGATTACGAGGTGCGATTACGAGGTGCCGGCCTCTTCGGGGCGCTGCCTCTTCGTGGGCGCTCACAGCGCTGTGTGATTTCCACCCCGACTCCGTCCTGGCAGGGTATGGGAAGACCACTGCGCTACATCCGCCCTGGCAAGCTCGTCGAGATCACCTGCCGCACCATGCAGTCGCATCTGCTGCTCCGGCCCAGTCCCGAGCTTACGAAACGAATCTTCGGAGTCCTCGGCCGTGCTCAACGCCAGACCGGCATGGAGATCCATGCCTTCGCATCGAACCACTACCACCTGTTGGTCAGCCCGAAGTCGCCGGTTCAGCTCGTGCGGTTCATGAACCAGGTCCAGGCCAACATCGCCCGCGAAGCCGGCGACCTCCACGACTGGACGGAGCGCTTCTGGTCCCGCCGCTACCGCGACATCTGAGGACGCTCACCGCCACCGACTCGCCACCGGCGAAGGAGTCGCCGGCGTCCGGGCGTGCGCAAACGCCACCCTCACGACCGACCGAAGCAGACGAAACGCGGCCCCGCTCCGCGCTTCCACACCGCCACCCGCGAGGCCTGGTACGCCCTACGCGAAGCGGTCCGGATCTTCGCCGAAGACTTCCGACACGCGGTCGAGCTGCTACGACAAAGACACCCCGCGCCGGAGTTCCCGCCAGACGCCTTCCCGCCCAATCCACCGCCGATCCCCGCACTGGCGCCCGGATGGCCAGCGTACGGAGGCAACTCACGGGCAGAACGTCGGAAAGCGACACCGAACCGCCTCTGGACGGTGGAGGTGCGTTCACGAACGCAAAAAGGGAGGCCGACGACCATCGGATTCCGCGACTACCTCCTCCAACCGCCGGTAACCGGAGCGCGTAGCGGACGAGCTCTCGGGCAGGAGGTCGACTCCAAGGTGCCTCCTTCCCGACGAGGCCGGCACCTCTTCAGGCTCCTCTTCAGCGCGCCGTTGAGCGCCGGCACGCTCTCGTCGACGCCCGGGGGAACGTGCTCCTCTACCGGCTCCGCAGCCTGGCAGGCCACTCGAACTCCTCTTTGATTCCAGAGTCGGCCGCGCCGAAGCGGTGCCGGTGAGGGATAATCGAGAGCACCGACGTCCGAAAGAGCGACAGCGAGAGGCCGGTGCCGATGGGTCTGATCTTCATCAGCCACAGCAGCACGGACGCGGCGGTCGCCGCCGAGGTCCGCGAACGCCTGGTCGCCCTGGGTCACCGGGGAGTCTTTCTCGATTTCGACCCCGAGGACGGCATCCCGGTGGGACGGAACTGGGAATCGGAGCTCTATCGCAACCTGCGAGCCTGCCGGGCGGTCGTCTTCGTGTGCAGCGAGCGTTCCGCCGCCTCACGCTGGTGCTTCGCCGAGGTGACCCAGGCCCGGGCGCTCGGCAAGCAGCTCTTCACCCTCCGCATCGACGGCGCCCGGCCGCCGGAGGTCCTCGGCGACCGCCAGACGATCGACTGGACTGGAGACCGGGACGACGCCGTCCGCCGCCTCGCCCGGGGCCTCCGGATCGCCGGTCTCGACCCCGCCGACTCCTTCGACTGGGACGGCGACCGGCCGCCGTACCCGGGTCTCCTGGCGTTCCAGGAGCAGGACGCGGCGATCTTCTTCGGCCGCGGCGAGGAGATCGGCGACACGATCGATCTCCTGGAACGGGTCCGCCGGCTCGGAGGCGCCGACCTGGTCTTGGTCCTGGGGGCTTCGGGGACCGGCAAATCGTCCCTGGTGCGAGCCGGCGTCCTGCCCCGGCTGCGGCGGGCCCCGGAGAGGTGGCGGCTGATCGGTCCGTTCCGGCCCCGGACCGAGCCCCTCCGAGAGCTCGCCGGGTCCCTGGCGCTGGCGGGTCGGAGCGCGGGAGTGGAGATCGACTGGCACGACCTCGACCGGAGACTGCGGGAGTGGGCTCCCGGGAGCGAGGAGAACCCGATCCTGAAGACGCTCTTCGAGCTCCGCCTGGCGGACGGGCACGACGACGCCACCGCCCTGCTGATCGTCGACCAACTCGAAGAGCTTCTCGGCCACGGCCCCGACCATCCGGCCTCCGCCCTCTTCGCCCTGCTGCGCGACGCCTGGGAACGCACCGATGCCTCGCTCCTCCTCCTCGGCACGCTCCGCTCCGATTTCCTGGGTCGCTTCCAGGGTGAGCCCGGCCTCGCGGGCGTCCCCCACGACGATCTTTCCCTCGGGCCGATGCGTCCCGGCGCGATCACCGAGATCATCGAGCGACCAGCCGAGATGGCCGGAGTCGACGTGGAGCCAGCGCTCTCGACCGCCTTGCGGGAAGACTCCGAGCAAGGCGGCGCGCTGCCGCTCCTCGCCTTCGCGCTTCGGGAGCTGTACGAGCGCCACGGGGACGACGGCCGGCTGGCTCTCGACGAGTACCGCGGGCTGGCCGATTCGGTCGCCCGCGCGGCGGAGGACGTGTTGGCCAGCGCCGAGCCATCGAGCGAGGAGCGGAAGCTCCTCCGCGTCGCTTTCTTGCGCCTCGCCCGGATCGATCCCAGGAGCGACAGCTACGTCCGGCGCCCGGTTCCGTGGAGCAAGCTCCCGGAAGAGATCCACCCTCTGCTCGACCGTTTCGTCCAGGCCCGCCTCCTGACCGCCGGCGAGGAGGCGGGTGAAGCGAGTGTCGAAGTCGCCCACGAGGTGCTGTTCGACTCCTGGGCCCGGCTGCGCCGCTGGCTCGACGAGAGCACGGAGGCGTTGCGTTTCCGGGACGACCTCCACCGCGCCGCCGTCGGCTGGCGGGATGGCGGGAAGAGCGACGAGGAGCTCTGGCGGGGCGGCCGGCTCGGTCGGGCTCGTGAGCTGACGGCGACTGGAGACCTGGTCATCGACCCGGTCGACCGGAGTTCGTCGAGGCCGGTGAGCGGGCGGAGCGGGCGGAGGCCGAGGTACGGGAGAGGCGCCGGCGTCGGACCGTCGCGTGGCTGACCGCCGCCGTCGTCTCCTTCGGGATCCTGGGGGTCGTCGCCGGCCTCTTCGCGGTTCGCGCCCGGACCGCGGAGCGCCAGGCCGAGGCAGAGCAGCAGCGGGCGACGGAGGAGGCGATGCGAGCGCGGAGCGCGGAGGGCCGGGCAGAGGAGCGTGCCCGCCAAGCCGAGATCGCCCGTGTGCGAACCCTCGAATCCCAGAGCTTCGGCGAGCACCAGCGGGTCCTGCTACGGGCCGACTCCCTCGACCCGGAAAGCGACGAGGCCCGGGCGCTGACGGCGATCGCGCCCAAGTTCCTGCGGCAGGCGCGGGAGCACGGGCAAAGGGTCCGCGATCTGGAGGCCGAGCTCGACGCGTGGCGAGTCTCGGCCGGCCGGCTGACCCTGGAGCTCTCCCCGAACCTCTTCACCCTCGAGATCCTGCCCGCCCGGCACGGCAAGGCGCTCCTGCTGCACTACGGCCCGGCGGCGACCCCGTCCCAGGTCCTCTTCGACGGCGGACCCGCCAGCGCTTGGCGGAACGTCTCCCTCCGGCTCGAGGAGCTGAAGACGGAGCGCGGGACCCCGCTCCGCCTCGACCTGGTGGTCTCGACCCAGGCCGACGACGGGGACCAGGTTGGGCTGACCCGGATGCTCGAGAGCCTCCAGGCGGAGGTCGAGCGCGGCGAGGCGCCATCCCTGGAGATCGGCGGCCTGTGGACCAACAACCTCTTCCCCGGGCGCCCGGAGCTCACGCGCTCCCTCGCCGACTCCTGGCGCAAGCTCCGTCTCGCCGCGAGCGCCCACGAGCTGGGCATCCCGATCAACCAGCCCTTCTCCAGGCTCGTGACCCTGCCCGCGGCGGGCGCGGCGCGAGTCTCCCTGGGCCAGGGCCTGACCGTCACGGTGCTCGGCCCGCCGATCAGCCTGGCGCGCCAGCTCGCCGAGCACACCCTCCGGGAGATCGAGCGGAACCTCGACCGGGTCGACGACCCGCTCACCGCGCTCGAGGAGCTGGTCTCGCTCGACGATTTCGACGTCGTGGAGCCGTTCACCGCCGGTGACATCACCTTGCTGCCCTCCCCCACCGAGATCGCCTCGATCGAAGTACCCGTGGGCCGAGACGAGTCGGTGGTCAACCTGGCGAGCATCGTGCTGATGCTGGAGCTCGACGACCGGACCCTCTTCCTCCCCGGCGACTCCCGTGCCGATCTCCTGCTCCCGGCCCTGGCCCAGGCCGGTTACCTGCTCGACGCCGAGCAACCCCTGGAGGTCGACGTCCTCGTGCTACCCCACCACGGGAGCGACCGAAACGTCTCTCTGAAGTTCTTCGAGACCGTCCGGGCGCGTCACTACGTGGCTCTCGGGAACGGGCAGCACGACAATCCGGAGCCCGCGACATTCAGGATGCTGTTCGCCGCCCGCCGGGGTGATGGAGAGAAGCTGTCGATCGTTCTCGCCCACCCGCTCGCGGAGTACAAGGACGGCTACCCCCTGGCGGAGCTGTGCGCCCTCTTCGCGCGCGAACGGGAGTGGGGGACCGATTTCGAGGTCATCGCGCCGAGCGAGGCCGGAGCCTCGGTCGCCATCGACCTCCTGCGCTCCTCCGACCTCGACGAAGGGACGATGGACCGGGAATGCGAGGAGAGGCCGGCCGGCTGAGGTCTCTCAGCTCTCTTCCACCAGATCCTTCGCGTCCAGCATCACCGTGCGGGCTCCGCGCTCGCAGGCGAGCTCGATCATGTGGGCGGTGCCGCCGGGGCCGTCGCCTTCCTCTCCGTCCCAGAGGGCGATCAGGGTGAGGTGGGCGGCGTCGGGGGCGGACTCCAGGGCGTTGGCGAGCATCCAGAGGTTGTTCCGTTGCCAGACCGAGTAGTCGCTCCGGGAGGCGCCGCGCAGCCAGCGCGGAAGCTCCTCGTCCTCGGACAGCACCCGGTTCGGCAGGGCCGCCAGTAGCCGGTCGAAGCGGTCGACCCAGCCGGGGCCGGCGTCCGCCACCGAGGCCTTCACGTAGGCGTCCCGGGGCTTCGCCAGGTAGATCTCGCACGGGATCTCCAGCTCCCGGCAGACCTCCAGGAACAGGATGTCGCCGCCGGAGGCGGCGCCGGAGATCCCCCGCAGGAGCGCTCCGGCCGCCCGGCCCTCTTCTCCTCGCGCTCGGGCCAGCTCGGCCTCGACGGCGCCGCGGATCATCTCCCGGCCCCGTTCCTCCGACTCCGGCGGGAAGCGGGGGGCCTCCCGGTCCGGAGCGTCGATCCGGTGACCGGTGAACAGGAGGACCCGTACGGGCTCCTCGGTCCGGCGGGACGCGGTCTCGGTCGTCGGCATCCGGTTCTCGCCCGCGCCGCCGGCCACGGCGACTCCGCGCTTCCGAGCCTCCGCCTCGATGCATTCGAGCGCGGCAGCGACGCACTCGAATCGTAGCCCGAGATCGCCGTAGATCCGCAACTGGTCTCCGGCGCTCGAGCCGTGGAAGTCCTTGGCGCTGGTGAGGGCGTTGCGGTAGAGGTTCGCGACCCACCCGGCCTGCGCCGGCTGGCAGGTCAGGAGGGCGTGCTCGGCCCGGGTCAGGGCGTGCCACACGACGTCGTCGGGCTTCGGAACCACGGCGCGAAGGACCAGGGAGAGCGCGCCGTCGAGCCGCCGCCGCTCGGCCTCGGGCTCGGCCAGTTCCCGCTCCGCCTCGGGCTCGCCCGGGAAGGAGGCCGCCCACTCCGCCGGCAGGAGATGTGCCAGATCGAGGAGCACGCTGACCATCCCCAGCGCGTTGATCCCCGAGTAGTAGTGGCTCAGGTCGATGGCGAACGCCTCCGCGTAGCGCTCGATGGCGGTGCGCAGCCAGGGGTCGAGGAGGGCGGCGCGCCGCCGGTCATCTTCGGAGAGACCTCGCCATCCCGCCAGCCACCGTGTCTTGGCGTTGCGCCCCAGGAGGGCGGCGGCCTCCGCGCGATGGGCCCGGTCGTGGGAGTCGGTCTCGAGCACCCGTCGGACCGCCACATCCGATCCGTCGAGGTCGCCGGAGCGCTGCAGGATGGTGCCCATCCGAAGGCTGGCCTCGGGGTCCTGGGGGGCGAGCGTCAGCACCCCCGTCCAGGTCCGCCGCGCAGCGTTCCAGTCCTCGAGCTCGAACTGAGCCCGCCCGACCAGCCGGAGGCCGGCCCTCTCCCACTCGAAGCCGCCATCGGTCGCCTTCTTCACCAGGAGTTCCAGGTCACTTCGCCGGCGCTTCGCCGCCGCCACCGTCATCGCCTCCCGAAAGTCTCGAGGCACCACCAGCAACGCCTCCGGGTCCTGCGCCGCGAGCGCCGGTAGGAGCTGGAAGACCGGGCTGTCCGCCTGGCCCGAGTCGATCGTGGCGCACAGGCCGCGGACCAGCGCCTCCAGGGTGGCCGCCGGGTCCTTCGCGTCGTAGGCCAGGTAGCGGTCGGTCTTCAAGTCGAAGGGGACGTCGGCCACGCCCCGGGAGCGGAGCAGGAAGGTCATCCGGTCGCGCAGCGCGTGGCGCAGGCCGAGCTCGTAGAAGACGTTGGCGTTGTGGATCGAGATGTCGGCGATCACCAGGTCGGCGGTCGCCAGGCGCTGGAACATGTCGGTCCGGATGTTCCCCTGCTCGGCGATCTCGCCGGTGGTCCGGCCGGAGACGCCGAGGCGCGAGAGGGCCGGGTCGATCAGCTCCCGCTCGACCGCCTCGAAGTCGATCCCCTCCTTGGTGCCGAACGGCCGGACGATGAAGGCCCGCACGGGATCAGCCCTTCACCCTCTTCCGCCTCTCTTCGAGGAACGGGCCGAACTGCGCCTCCACGTCGACCTCCTTGGCGACCGCCTTGCCCACCTTCCGCAGGTCGCCGATCGAGCTCACCGCGTCCAGCTTCCTCACCTTCGCCGGATCAATACCTCCACAACCGAGGCTCCTCAGTCCCTTCTCCGTCAGCTCCGCGTCGTAGCGGGCGTAGAGGAAGGCCCGGCCGAGGTCCTCGTCGAGCGGGATCTTGCGGCTTCCCCTCCGGGGGATCATGTCCCCCAGCTCTCTGTCGATCGATGCACCGTACACACACCGGCCGATGAGCCGGCAATTGACGTCCTGGTCGACCTGGGCTCCATTCATCAGAACTCCGGGAAGCCCGGCCAGGTTGGCCGCCAAGTTCTTCCCCGGGTTCAGGATATCGCCGTCCATGGTCGGGGCCGAGCCGGTGCCCACCGAGACCAGCATCATGTTCCGCTCGCCGGTCTTCCACGCGAGCTTGTACTGCGGCGCCGTCGCCATCCGGAAGAGCAGGAAAGCCGGGTCGTTGTAAGGCGTGACTCCACCGTCGACGAAGACGAAGGTCTTCTCCGGATCCTTCTCGTCCCACTCCACGATCTCGGGAGGGAAGAAGATCGGCGCCGCCGTTGAAGCTCGGACGAGCTTCCAGAGCGGGATGTTCAGGTTGCAGTCCCCGCGCTCCGGGTTGTTGTAGTACGCGTCCGGGTTGGTGGAGATCGGCCACGGCGAGTCGGTGGTCGCGTTCCGGGTCACCACGAGGAGCAGGGTCTTCAGGTGATCCGGGCGGAGCGTGGTGTCTTTCCCGAAGACCTCCCGCAGCTTGTCGACGAGCGGATCGGCGGTGTAGAAGCTCCTCACCCGCGCCAGGAGCCACTTCTTCTGGAACATCATGGGCCCGGCCTTGGTGTAGAAGTCGAGCAACTCGGCGATCGACATTCCCCGGGCGATGCCGGCGGCGATGATGGCGCCCGTGGAGGTGCCGGCGACGTAGTCGAAGAAGTCGGCCAGCCGGAACTTCCTGCCCCGGCCGGTGATCTCGGCCAGCTGGCGCTCGATCTCCGCCAGCACCTCCAGGGTCATCGCTCCCCGGATGCCCCCGCCGTCCAGCGCCAGGAGCGCGCGCGGGCGGTCCTCGGTCTCGTAACGTTCGGCCAGATGTCCCCAGAGTGACATCGACTCTCTTCCTTTCAGCGCCTGCGCGGTCTATCGAGTTCTGTGTCAGCCTACCAGAGATCACGCCCGCCTCGGGCCGCCGTCTCCGGCTGCCGCTCGGACCGGCCAGGCGATGCGGGGACCGAGGCCGATCGGGTACTCTGCGAGGCGATGCCGATCTCTCAGCCGTCCATCCTCCATCCCTCCCGATTCGCCGCCGTCGCCGTCTGTCTCGCGCTCCTCGCCCCGCTCGCCGCCTGCGGCCCCGACCGCTCCGCCGGGCGGGGCGACCGGGACCGGTCCGGGTCGCTCGATCCGCCGCCGGTCGTGCCGGGCGATCCGGAGCAGCGGCTGGCCGACGAAGGCGAGGTGCCGGTCGGGGAGATCGACGAGTGCGGCCTCGACCACCAGGCGGTCGTCGACGACGCGGAGCTCGACCCGGGCCGCGCGGCCGGGGTCTCCGAGTACGCCCTGGAGCCGGTCTCGTTCTTCGTGAAGTTCCAGGACGAGGTCAACCCGCACCGGCTGATGTCCGCCTTCGTCCTGCCGGGCGAGTCGATGGAGCTCGAACCGCTCCTGACCGAGCGGGGCGACGACTTCGTCGTGCGCGCCGACGCGGGGACCCTCGAGCAGACGGCGCCGGGGCGCTGGCGCTGGACGGCGCCCGGGGAGCCGGGGATCTACTGCATCACGGTCGAGGAGACCGACAGCGGCGAGACGATGTGCGTGAACGCCTTCGTGCTCACGCCCTGGGACGGCCGGGAGGTGCTGAACGGCTACCGGATCGGCCGTTATCCGACCGATCTCTACCGTGGGCTCGAGACCTACCGCGCGCCGGAGGGTTTCATCGAGGTGACCGAGGCGAACGAGGACACCTGGATCACGCCGCACCTCCAGCTTCGGCAGTTCGTCTGCAAGCAGGCGGGCGGGTATCCGAAGTACCTGACGCTACGCACCCGGATGCTGCTCAAGCTCGAGCGCCTGCTCTCCGAAGCGCAGGAGGCCGGTCTCCCGGTCGAGACGTTCTACGTCATGAGCGGCTACCGGACGCCTTTCTATAACGAGGCGATCGGCAACCAGACGACCTATAGCCGCCACACCCACGGCGACGCCGCCGACATCTTCGTCGACCGTGACCGCGACGGCCGGATGGACGACATCGACGGCAGCGGCTCGGTGACGGTCGGCGACGCCCGCGCCCTCGCCGGGCTGGTCGAGGCGCTCTACGACCGGCCCTGGTACCGGCCGTTCATCGGCGGCCTCGGGATCTACGGCCCGGCCCCGCACCGGGGGCCGTTCATCCACGTCGACACCCGGGGCTACCGGGCGCGCTGGTAGCGCCTCACGCCTTCTCCGGCGCGGGCGGAGCCTCTTCCTCCGCGTAACGCTGGTGGAGCTGGACCGGACGGTTCTTCCGGACCCGCAGGTTGAGGAGCTCGACGAAGATCGAGAAGCCCATCGCGAAGTAGATGTACCCTTTCGGGATGTGCTGGTCGAGCGACTCGGCGACCAGCGCCATGCCGATCAGGAGCAGGAACGAGAGCGCGAGGATCTTCACCGTCGGGTGCGCCTCGACGAAGTGCGAGATCGGCCCGGCCGCGAGCAGCATGACGCCGATCGCGATCACCACGGCGGCGATCATCACCCCCACCTCGTCGACCATTCCGATGGCGGTGATCACCGAGTCGAGCGA
>CAZLLV010000409.1:0-9994 GCA_964560325.1 uncultured Thermoanaerobaculia bacterium
CGAAGAGCGCCGCCGTGCTCCACGGCATGCCGACGATCGCGTGGGCCGCCCAGGCGGAGGCGATGCCGGTGATCGCCACCCCGATGGTCAGCAGGTTGCGCACCGCGCCGCCCACCTTGCGCAGATGGGTCGGGTCGAGCGACAGCCCGCCCTCGAACAGGATGATGGCGATGCCGAGGTGGATCATCACCTCGAGCCCCTCGCCGAGCTCCGACGGGTGCACCAGCCCGGGCAGCGACGAGCCGATCAGCAGCCAGAACTGCGGCCCGGCCAGCATGCCGATCACGAGCAGCGGGAGGATCGCCGGCAGGTGCAGGCGCTCGGCGAGGATCTGGGCGGCGATGCCGAGGGCGATCGCCACCACGACGGTGGTGAGAATCATGTTCGGCCGAGCTTATACGTTGAAGCGGAAGTGGACGACGTCCCCCTCCCGAAGGACGTAGGTCCGCCCCTCGCTGCGGAGCCGGCCGGCCTCCCGGGCGCCCTGCTCGCCGCCGTGGCGGACGAAGTCGTCGAAGGCGATCACCTCGGCGCGGATGAACCCGCGCTCGAAGTCGGAATGGATCTGCCCGGCGGCCTCGGGCGCCGCCGCGCCTTCGCGCACCGTCCACGCCCGCACCTCCTTCGGGCCGGCGGTGAAGAAGGTGAGAAGACCGAGGAGCGAGTAGCCGGCGCGGATCACCCGGTGGAGGCCCGGCTCGTCGAGCCCGAGATCGGCGAGCATCTCGGCGCGGTCGTCCTCGTCGAGCGTCGCGAGCTCCCCCTCGAGCGAGGCGCAGACCGCCACCACCTTCGCCCCCTCGGCCTCGGCCCGGGCGCGCACCGCGTCGAGCGCCGGGTTGTTCTCGAAGCCGTCCTCGCCGACGTTCGCCACGTAGAGGACCGGCTTCGCCGTGAGCAGGTGGAGGGGCTTCAGCCAGGGCCGCTGGCGGTCCTCGACCGAAAACGTGCGCGCCGGCTCGCCCGCCGCCAGGTGGGCGCCGAGCCGCTCCAGGAAGGCCACCTGGGCCAGCGCCTCCTTGTCGCCGGTCTTCGCCGGCTTTCGAGCCCGCTCGGTCGCCTTCTCCACCGTCTCGAGATCGGCCAGCATCAGCTCGGTGTCGATCGTCTCGATGTCCGCCTCGGGGTCGACCCGGCCGCCGACGTGGACCACGTTGTCGTCCCGGAAGCAACGGACCACGTGCGCCACCGCGTCGACCTCCCGGATGTGGCCCAGGAAGCGGTTGCCCAGCCCCTCCCCCTTCGACGCTCCGGCGACCAGCCCGGCGATGTCGACGAACTCGATCGCCGTCGGCACCACCTTCTCGGGGCGGACGATCGCCGCCAGCTCGCCCAGCCGCCGGTCGGGAACCGCCACCACGCCGACGTTCGGCTCGATCGTGCAGAACGGGTAGTTGGCGGCGTCGACGCCGGCCGCGGTCAGGGCGTTGAAGAGGGTGGACTTGCCGACGTTCGGCAACCCGACGATGCCGCAGGTGAATCCCATGGGGTGCGTCTCCGGAGGGTGTGCGGGAAGGACGGGCGGGAGAGCGCTCCCGCCGGAACGCCGGAGTCTCGCAGGTCCCGCCCGGCGGTTCAAGGGCGCCGGGACTTTCGATGGCGGGGGCGCCGTGCGTTTCGCGATCCTCGCTCGATGCGTTATCCTTGCCGCCCCGGTCCGCAGGATCCCACCTCATCCGACCCGATCCCCGTTTTCCCACTGGAGCAGCGATGTCCGAGACGCACGATGGCGATGCCTCGACGGTGACCCCCGAGATCGAGGAGGCGGCGCACGAGCCCGCTCCCGAGCCGGATACCGCCCCCGCCGAAGCCGAAGAGCCCACGGCCGCGCCGGCCGAGGCGTCGGATGCCGGCACCGCCGACCCGGAGGTGGCTGCGGAGCCGGGGACGGCGCCCGCCGATCCCGAACCGGAGCCCGTGGCGGCCGTGGAGACGGAGGAGGCGGCTCCGGCCGAGGCCGAGACACCGGCTCCAGCCGAGGAGCCGGCGGCGGCGAGCGACGAGAGCGTCGCGGCGGCCGAGGAGCCGACGCCGGAGAAGGAGGCCCCGACCGACGACGCCGCGGCCGAGATCGAGGAGCCGGCGGAGGCGCCGGCCGAGGCGCTCGAGACCGCCCGTGAGGCGGTGACGGCGACCGAGGAGGGGACGGCTGCGGCCGAGACCTCCGGCCCGGCGCCGACTGCGGAGGGCGAAAAGGCCGAAGCCGAGAGCGCCGGAGCGGCCGGTACCGGCGCGGAGGAGCCGATGCCGACCGACGAGGTGTCGCTCCGGCTCCTCGACGCGCTCGAGAAGGGCACGCCGATCCAGGGCAAGGTGTTCGGCTGGAACCAGGGCGGCTACCACGTGCTGATCGACGGTCTGCTCGCCTTCTGCCCGCGCTCCGGCATCGACGCGGGCACGCCGAAGTCGCCCAAGAAGTACATCGAGAAGACCTACCGCTTCCACGTCGTCGAGCACCGCCGGCAGGGCAACCGCTTCGTCCTCTCCCGCACCAAGCTGGTCGAGGAGGAGCTCGCCAAGCAGGCGGCGAAGACGCGCGAGAAGCTCGTGGTCGGCGCCGAGCTCGAAGGCAAGGTGAGCAACCTCACCAACTTCGGCGCCTTCGTCGACCTGGGCGGTGGCGTCGAGGGGATGGTCCACGTCTCCGAGCTGGCGCACAAGAACGTCAACCACCCGAAGGACGTGCTCGAGAAGGGGAAGCACGTCAAGGTGAAGGTCCTCAAGATCGAGGAGGACGGCAAGCGGATCTCCCTCTCGACCAAGGCGCTCCAGCCCGACCCGTGGCGCGACTTCGCCGACAGCCACGCGCGGGGCGCGGAGTTCACCGGCAAGATCACCGGCAAGACCGACTTCGGCGTCTTCGTCGAGGTCGCCGAGGGCCTGGAGGGCCTGGTCCACGTCTCGGCCCTGCCCCCCGGCACCAGCCTCGAGGACGAATCGCTCGAGCCGGGCAAGGAGCTCGCCGGCTGGGTCAAAGAGGTCGACACGAAGCGGCGCCGGATCTCGCTCTCGCTGCGCCCGGTGCCGACCTCCGATCCGTGGAAGGGCGTCGAGCAGCGTTACCCGGAGGGCGACTCGGTCACCGGCACGGTCGAGGAGATCGCCCCGTTCGGCATCTTCATCAACCTCGAGCCCGGCCTGACCGGCCTCCTGCCGAACTCGGAGACCAACCTGCCGCGCGGCACCAACATGGCGCGCGTCTACACGCCGGGCAGCGAGGTCAAGGTGCAGGTGGCGAAGATCGAGGCGAAGCGCAAGCGCCTGACGCTCGTGCCGGAGGGCTCGAAGGTCGAGGGATCGCGAAGCGACTTCAAGGAGTTCAAGCAGCGGGCGCAGGAGAACCTCGGCTCCGGGATGCCGACCCTCGCCGCGGCCTTCGCGAAGCTCCAGGGCGAGGACGCGGACGAAGGTTAGCGTCCGGCGGGATGCGATCCCGCCCTATGCATCGCCTCACCGCGAGGGGTCCAGCCGACCCGCGGACCTCTTCCCTCCCAGAGTGAAGCTTGTCTGTCCGACACGGAGAGTAATGGATGCTCTCTGAACTACATGTACTGGATAGATATGAGATTTCTTCCATGCTGGATCTCGACTCTTGCCCTCATCGCGGCACTCGGTTCGTCGAGTCCGACCTTCGCTCAGCTCGCCTGTGACATCGAGCAGGTCACGGACGCACCTTCCGGGGATTCCTTCGCGATCGATATCGAAGGGCGGACGATCGCCTTCTACTCGAGCGCCGACCTCACCGGCGACAATCCCGAGGGCAACTTCGAGATCTTCCTCGACGACGGCTCGACCACTCAGATCACGAACGCCGTGACCGGTGATTCGCGTTTTCCGAGTCTCGATCAGGGCTCGATCGCGTTTCACTCGACGGCGGATCTCACGGGTGACAACCCGGCCGGTCGTCAGGAGATCTTCCTCTTCGATGGTACCTCGCTCACCCAGGTCACCGAGACGCCCTCGGGCCGCTCCGAGTTTGCCAGCCTCCAGGGCGGCTTCGTGGCGTTCCATTCGTCGGGTGACCTGACCGGGGGAAATCCGGAAGGGGGGTTTGAGATCTTCCTGTTCGACGGCGGCACGATCTCCCAGATCACCGATGCCGCCTCCGGTTGGTCCTGGTTCCCCAGCCTGGACACCGGCTCTATAGCCTTTGTTTCCTTCGCGGACTTGACCGGAGGCAACCCGGACGGGAACCAGGAGATCTTCCTCTTCGACGGTGTCTCCATCGAACAGGTCACCGACTCGACGAGCGGAGACTCCCTCCCGCCGTTCCTCGAGGGAGGGAGCGTCGCATTTTCGTCTCGGTCGAATCTCACCGGGAGCAACCCGGGCGCCAACTACGAGGTCTTCCTCTTCGACGGCTCGACGATCACGCAAATCACCGAGTCGGTCTCGGGACGATCGCTCCTGTCCGGCCGGAGTGGCGGATCCCTGGCTTTTTGGTCCGAAGCCGATCTGACGGGGGAAAACCCCGACGGGAACTTCGAGGTCTTTCTGTTCGACGGCGCCGGTCTCCACCAGGTCACCGACAGCCAGGTCGGCGACTCTCTTGGGCCGGTCCTCGATGGCGGCACAATCGCCTTCTCGTCGACCGCCGACCTGACCGGCGGCAATCCGGAAGGCAACAGTGAGGTCTTCGTCGCCACCTGCGTGACCGTCAGCTCGCCGCTCGAGGTCCCGACCGCAAGCACCTTCGGCCTGGCGGCGCTCTGCGTCCTGTTGGCGGCTGCGGCCTGTCTCAGTCTCGGCCGCGTCCTGGGTGGGTGACGGCGCCGATCGAGGCCGGTCGAGGTGCTCATCGGTCGTGGCGCAGGGGAGGCACCGGGCTATCGACGCTCCCACTCTTCGAAGGCGTAGGCGTACGGGTTCTTCTCGTCCGCCGCGTGCTCCTCGCGCGAGACGAGGCGCCAGCGGCTCCAGTCCGGCTCCGGGAAGCGCGTGTCCCCCTCCGGCGCCGCGGCCACTCGGGTGAGGAGCATCCGCCCGGCGTCCGCGTCGTCGAGCGCCCGGCGGTAGACGCCGGCGCCGCCGCAGACGAAGAGCTCGCCGACCCCGAGCTTCTCCGCCAGCTCCAGCCCTTCCTCGTAGCTGCGCACCACGTGGAGCTGCCCGGCTCCCTCCTTCGCCTCCTCGGGCACCTCGAAGCCCCCGCTCCCCAGCTCGCTCCGGGTCAGCACGATCGTCGTCCGCCCCGGCAGCACGCCGGTCGAGGCGTAGGTCCGGCGGCCCATCAGCATCGCGTGGCCCAGGGTGCTGCGCTGGAAGTGCGCGAGGTCGGCGGGCAGGCGCCACGGCAGGTCGCCGTCCTTGCCGATGACGCCGTTCTCCGCCACGGCGGCGATCAGGGTGATTCGCATCGGGGCCTCCGCTTCGCTCAGACCGCGATCGGCGCCTTGATGTGCGGGTGGGGGTCGTAGCCTTCGAGCGTGAAGCTCTCGTAGCGGAAATCCTCGAGCTCGCGGACCTCCGGGTCGAGCACCATGCGGGGGAGCGGCCGGGGCTCGCGCTCGATCTGCGTCCGCGCCTGCTCGAGGTGGTTGCGGTAGAGGTGCGCGTCGCCGAAGGTGTGGACGAAGTCGCCCGGGTCGTGGTCGGTCACCTGCGCCACCATCCGGGTGAGGAGCGCGTAGGAGGCGATGTTGAACGGCACGCCGATGAAGACGTCGGCGCTGCGCTGGTAGAGCTGGCACGACAGGCGCCGGCGCGTCGACCCGCTCGGCGGCGCGCTCCAGAACTGGAACAGGGTGTGGCAGGGCGGCAGCGCCATCTCCTCGACCTCGCCGACGTTCCAGGCCGAGACCAGGATGCGGCGCGAGTCGGGATCGGTGCGAAGCTGCTCGACCACACGCGCGATCTGGTCGTGGGTCCGGCCGGCGGCGCCGCGCCAGGAGCGCCACTGCGCGCCGGAGACCCGCCCCCGCGCCCCCGCTTCGTCGGCCCACGGGTCCCAGATCGTCACCCCGTGCTCCTGGAGCTCGCGCACGTTCGTGCTCCCCGCGAGGAACCAGAGGAGCTCGTGGACGATCGAGCGCAGGTGGAGCTTCTTGGTGGTGAGCACCGGGAAGCCGTCGGCGAGGTCGAACCGCATCTGGTGCCCGAAGACCGACAGCGTGCCGGTGCCGGTGCGGTCGGTCTTCTCCACCCCTTCGGCGAGGATCCGGCGAACGAGATCGAGGTACGGGCGCATCGGTCACCCGAGCCTATCTCACCGCTCGGAACCGGTTCCGAAGGTCTCGCTTCCGGGTTACGATCCTCCGTCCGATGCCGAGCGCCGAAGCCCCCTCCGCCGCCGACGCCCCGGCGATCCGCTGCCGCGGCCTGGTCAAGCGCTACAAGGACGTCCTGGCGGTCGCCGGCGTCGACCTGGAGGTGCGCTCGGGCGAGTGCTTCGGCCTCCTCGGGCCGAACGGCGCCGGCAAGACGACGACCGTCGAGGTGCTCGAGGGGCTGATCCCGTACGACGAGGGAACGGTCGAGGTCCTGGGCCGGCGCTGGGGGCTCGGCGCGCGGGCGGACCGGGAGCTCCGCGATCGGCTCGGCATTCAGCTCCAGGAGACCCGCCTGCCGGACAAGCTGACGGTGCGCGAGGTGGTCCGGCTCTTCGGGAGCTTCCACGAGAGGAGCCGGGGCGTCGACGAGACGATCGCGACGGTCGAGCTCGAGTCGAAGGCCGACGCCCGGGTGGAGGCGCTCTCCGGCGGCCAGCGGCAGCGGCTCGGCCTCGCCTGCGCCCTGGTCGGCGACCCCGACCTCCGCTTCCTCGACGAGCCGACCACCGGCCTCGACCCGCAGGCGCGGCTCAAGCTCTGGGAGCTGGTCGAGGAGTTCCGGGCCGGAGGCGGCACGGTGCTGGTGACCACGCACTACATGGAGGAGGCGACGCGGCTCTGCGACCGGGTGGCGATCCTCGACCGCGGCGAGGTGATCGCCCTCGGCACACCGCGCGAGCTGATCGCCTCGCTGGGCGCCGACCAGATCGTCGAGATCGAGACCCGCTCGGAGATCGACGCGGCGCGGCTCGCCGCGCTGCCCGGCGTGCTGCAGGCGACGCGGCGCGGCGCCCGCCACGTGCTCACGGTGCGGCGCGTCGAGGAGTCGCTGCCGGCGCTCCTCTCCGAGATCCAGCGCCAGGGCGCCGCCCTCGACTCGCTCGCCACCCACGCGGCGACGCTCGAGGATGTCTTCGTGGAGCTCACCGGCCGGGGGCTGCGCGATGACTGAGCGCCGCCGCTGGACCCCGGGCCCGGTGCTCGAGCTGACCCGGACGCGGATCTACGAGTTCGCCCGCGAGCCGGGGGTGATCTTCTGGGTCTTCGTCTTCCCGGTCCTCCTCGCGATCGCCCTCGGCATCGCCTTCCGCGAGCGCGCACCGGAGGCCGCCGGAGCGGTCGGCGGAGCGGCCGGCACCCGCTACATCGACTTCCTCATCCCCGGCCTGATCGGCCTCAACCTGATGGGGAGCAGCATGTGGGGGGTCGGCTTCGCGATCGTCCAGAACCGGGTGCGCAAGCTCCTCAAGCGGTTCGCGGCGAGCCCGATGCGCCGCTCCGACTACCTGCTCGGGATGATCCTCTCCCGCCTCTCGTTCCTGGTCCTGGAGCTGGCGGTGGTGGTCGCCGCCGGGGTGTTCCTGTTCGGGGTCGAGGTGAAGGGCTCCTGGACCGCGCTGCTGGTCCTCTCGCTCCTGGGCGCGATCTCGTTCACCGGCATCGCGCTCCTGGTCGCGGCGCGGGTGAGGAGCGCCGAGGCCGCCTCGGGCTGGATGAACTTCGTGATGCTGCCGATGTGGGTGCTCTCGGGGAGCTTCTTCTCCTACGAGCGCTTCCCAGAGGCGGTGCATCCGGCGATCCGCGCCCTGCCGCTGACCGCTCTCAACGACGCCCTGCGCGCGATCATGCAGGACGGCGCGAGCCTCGCTTCGACCTGGCTCGAGATGGCGATCCTCGCCGCCTGGGGCGTCGCGTCCTTCCTGCTGGCGCTGAAGATCTTCCGCTGGCAGTGATCCTCACCAGCTCCCCGAGGCTCCCCCGCCGCCGAAGCTGCCGCCGCCGCCCGAGAAGCCTCCCCCGCCTCCTCCGCCGCCCCGGAAGCCGCCCGACGACGCCGCCATGCGGCCGAACGAGCGCATCATGGGCGAGGTCGTCTGGAACCGCCGGCCGACCGGCGTCTGGTCGAGGAAGAGGCGCAGGAGCGGGAAGCCGATCAGCCAGGCGAAGCCGAGAGCGAGGCCTGCGGCGCCGAAGATGGCGAGCGGGAACGTGAAGTAGAAGGGGATCAGGAAGGCGTAGAGGCTCCACCCCTGGCACCCCTTCGCCCCGAGCGCGGCCATCGAGAACGTCCCGACCACGAGAAAGAAGACGAGCCCCATGAGCCCGCGGCCGGCGAGATCGGGCGCGCTCCCCACCCGGGACGCCTCCTCCGGCACCGCACCCGGCTCCTCGCGGATGGCGCCGGCGATCGAATCGACCCCCGCCTCCACCCCGCCGGCGAAGTCCCCCGCCTTGAAGCGCGGCACGATGGCGCCGTCGATGATCCGCTTCGCCGCCAGGTCGGGCAGCACGCCTTCGAGCCCGTAGCCGACCTCGATCCGCAGCTTGCGGTCGTCGCGCGAGACCAGCAACACCACGCCGTCGTCGATGCCGTCGCCGCGGCCGATCTCCCAGGTCTCGGCGACCCGGAGCGCGTAGTCCTCGAGCACCTCGCCTTCGAGGCTCTCGACCGTCAGCACGACCACCTGGGCGCCGGTCTCCTCCTCGAGCCGCCGCAGCTCCTCCTCGAGCGCCGCCGCCCGGTCGGGCGGCAGGAGGCCGGCCTCGTCGACCACCCGGCCGGAGAGGAACGGCACCTCCTTCGCCGCCGCGCCCGCGGCGCCTCCCAGGAGGGCCAGGAGGGCGAGGACGGCGATCGAGCGGACCGGCCGCCTAGCCACCGCTCCCCTCCCCCTCGCCCGGCTCGCCGATCCGCAGCCGGTTGGCGAGCTCGTCCGGATCGTCCGGCCGCGGCTCCAGCCCGCCCCGGGAGAGGATGCCGCCGCACCGGCCGATCGCCTCGACCAGCGCGTCGGCCGCCCGGTCGGCCCGGATGCCGGCGATCACGCCGTCGACGATCGACTGCCACTCCCCCGGCTCGACGTGCGCCTCGATCCCGGAGTCGGCGAGCACCACCACGCGGTGCTCGAGGAGCGACAGGAAGAGGAGCACGCCGGAGCGGTCGCGGGTGGCGAAGACCTCGTGCTCCAGGAAGGCGGCGCGCGCGGCGAGGGCGACCTGCCGGTCGAGCACGTCGTCCGGCGTGAGCCCGCGGATCAGCCGCTCGGAGCGGCCGGCGAGCAGGTACCCGACGGCCGCGCCGCCGCCGGCGGCGAGCAGCACCCAGAACGGTGAGCCGAAGCCCCAGGCGTCGCCCAGCAGGTGGACGACGACCAGCGTGCCCAGCGCCAGCAGCGCACCGAGACAGGCGCCGGTCCAGGCGGTCCCGGGGTAGTCCCCCGAGGCGGGCACCGCGGCCACCACCAGCTCGCCGCGGGTGTCGGACTCGGCGCGGTGGACGGCCTCTTCGACGCGGGCGAGGTCCGCGTCCGAGAACAGGGAGTGGATGGTCATGGTGCGGTCTTCGCGGTCCGGGAGGCCGATCCTACACCCGGCGCGCCTCGACGATCAGGTGGCGGGCGGTCGCCTCCCGCCATGGAGAGCGGTCGTAGTCCCCCCAGAGCGCGCTCACGCGGAGGCCGGCGCGGCCGAAGCGCTCGCGCACCTCGCCGAGCGTCCAGTAGCGGGAGTCGAAGCGCGCCTCGTCCAGCCGCTCGCCGCCCCGCAGGTACTCGTAGCGGGCGTGGCAGGAGCCGTCCGTCCGACAGCGCCAGGTCTCCCGCACCTCGATCCCCTCGCCCGCGTGCTCCTCCACCAGACCGTCCTCCGTGAGGGCGCGCCGCAGCCTCTCGGGAGGGAACCAGTGGGCGTCGAGGACGAAGCGGCCGTCGTCGGCCAGGTGCTCG
>CAZLLV010000410.1:0-21424 GCA_964560325.1 uncultured Thermoanaerobaculia bacterium
GGCGGCTTCTACCGCCGGCAGCTCTTGGTCGAGGAGGCGGCTCAGGTCGGCCTCGACCTCGGTGAGCTCCTGGCGTGCCACCTCCTGGCTCTGCCGCTGGGTTTCGGTGGGGGACTGGCGGGTTGCCCAGTGGCCTCCGGCGATCTCTCCGAGGCGATCGATCACCGACGGCTCGACCGGCTCCTGCCAGGCGCGGCGGATGGGATCGCCGGAGAGGCGGCGCTCGAGGCCGTGGAGGGTGGCGGCGAGCCGGTCGAGGCGGGTGAAGAGCGCCGGTTCGGCGGCGGCGGTGGCGGCGAGGGCGGCGCGCAGGTGCTCGAGGCGGTCGTCGATCGCTTCCAGCTCCCGGTCCATCCCCTGCGCGAGGCGGAGGAGCTCGCGGGTCTCGGCTGAGAAGTCGGCCGCGGCCTGGTAATCCTCCGGCGTGAAGACGGCTCCGGGGAGGACCTTCACCTCGAACTCCTGCCGCCCGGTCGACTCGATCGACCCTCCGAGGGGCTCCAGCCCGTCGGAGGTGCGTAGCGCCATCTCCACTGAGTAGCGGCCGGGCGGGGCCAGCGGGCCCTCGGGCGGAGTGGCCCACGGCGGCCGGAACTCCGGGAGCTCCAGCTCCACCGGATCGGGGGCCGGCAGGCGGAGGTCCCAGGCGAGACGCTGGATACCGGCCTGGGCGGGGGCCTCGAGCCGGCGGACGGGGCGGCCGTCGGCGTCGCGCACGGTGAGAAGGAGCGCCGGCGCCGGCTCCAGGGACTCTTCGCGGAGGGTCTCCCAGCCGGGGAAGGGCACGTCCTCGCCCTCTTCCGCGACCTCCTTCTCGATCTCGCGCCGCGCCGCCGCGCCGGACCGACCGGCTGGGGGCGCCTCCTTCAGGTAGACCGTGAAGAGCGCTCCGAAGGGTGGGTTGGGGGCGGCGAAGTCGGTGCTTCCCAGCGACGGCCGGCCGGGGGCCTGGAACGGAGCGTGGGGGACGTACCACCAGGGGTCGCGGACCGGGAAGAGGGCGGCTTCGCGCTCCAGGGCGCCGCCTTTGATCTCGCGCAGGGCGGAGTAGTCGTCCAGGACGTAGAAGCCGCGGCCGAAGCTGGCGCCCACCAGGTCGTTCTCCCGGCGCTGGACCTCGACGTCCCGGAAGGCGATGGTGGGGACGTTGCCGCGGAGCTCGATCCAGCGGCCTCCGCGGTCCGGGGTGAAGTAGAGGCCGTGCTCGGCGCCGGCGAAGAGGAGGTCGGGGTCCACGTGGTCCTGCTCGATCGACCAGACGATGCTATCGGCGGGCAGGTCGCCGGCGATCGAGCGCCAGGTCCGGCCGCGGTCCCGGCTCTCGTACACCAGGGGCCGGAAGTCCCCCTCCTTGTGGGCGTCGAGCACCGCGAACACCCCGTCCGGGTCGTGGAGCGAGGCCTGGAGGTCGTTGACGAAGGCGAGCTCGGGGGCGCCCGGCAGCTCGCTGCTGCTCCGCCAGGTGGCGCCGCCGTCCTCGCTCACCTGGACGAGGCCGTCGTCGCTGCCGGCGTAGAGCAGCCCCTCCACTCGCGGCGACTCGGCCAGCGCGGTGAGGGTGGCGAAGACCGACATGGCGGTGTTGCCCCAGAGGGCGTCGACGCTCCACACCCGGCCGAGGAGGGGCATCTCGTAGCGGTTACGGCCCCGGGTCAGGTCGCCGGAGACCGCGGTCCACGACTCGCCCCGGTCGTCGCTGCGCCACACGCGCTGCGAGCCGAAGTAGAGGCGGGCCGGCGAGTGCGGGCTCACCAGGAGCGGCGCGTCCCAGTTCCATCGCTCCGGCGGCTCGCCCGGCGCCGGCTGCGGCTTGATCCCGAGGTTCTCGTGGCTCCGGCGATCGTGGCGCACGAGATTCCCGCCCTGCCACTCCATGTAGAGGATGTCCGGATTCTGCGGGTCGAAGGCGCAGTCGTAGCCGTCGGCGCCCAGGGGGATGGTCCAGTCGGCGTTCCTGACCCCTTCGATGTTGCGGGTGCGCGACGGGCCGAGCAGGGTGCCCAGGTCCTGCGCGCCGCCCAAGACGTCGTAGAAGGGCTCGGCCGTGTCGAGCGCCATCTTGTAGAACTGCGAGATCGGCAGGTTCGGCACCTGGCGCCAGGTGGCGCCTTCGTCGAAGCTCTCGTAGAGGCTGGCGTCGGTGCCCACGATCAGGTGCTCCGGGTCCGCCGGGTCGAGCACCAGGGCGTGGTTGTCGCTGTGCTTGTCGCGCCCGGTCTCCAGGATCTCGAAGCGGTCGCCGCCGTCCCGGGTGACGTGGAGGAAGACGTCCATCTGGTAGACCGTGTCCACGTCGTGGGGCGAGGCCTCGATCTCCTGGTAGTAGTGGGGGCCGGTGCCGCCGGAGATGTAGTCGTTGCGCCGCTCCCAGCTCTCGCCCCGGTCCCGGGAGCGGTAGAAGCCGCGCTCGTCCTCCTTCGCCTCAATGGTGGCGTAGACCACGTCCGGCTCGACCGGCGAGACGGCGAGGCCGATCTTGCCCATCGGTCCCTCGGGCAGGCCGGTCTCGATCCGGCGCCAGGTCTCGCCGCCGTCGGTCGACTTCCAGATGCCGGAGCCCGGGCCGCCGGCCAGGAACGACAAGACGTGGCGCCGGCGCTGGTAGGTGGCGGCGTAGAGGACGTCCGGGTTCCGCGGGTCGATCTCGAGGTCGGTCGCGCCGGTGTCCTCGTCGATCGCCAGCACATGGGCCCAGGTCTCGCCGCCGTCGGTCGTCTTGTACACCCCGCGCTCGCCGCCGGAGGACCAGAGCGGCCCCTCGGCCGCCACCCACACGACGTCGCCGTCGTCCGGGTGGACCACGATCCTGCCGATGTGCTCGGAGGTTTCGAGGCCCATCCGGCGCCAGGTCTCGCCGCCGTCCAGGCTCTTGTAGACACCGTCGCCCCAGCCCACGTGCCGGCCGCTCACGTTCTCTCCCGTCCCCACCCAGACCGTGTCCGGCGCGCTCGGATCGAGGGTCACGCAGCCGATCGAGTAGGAGCCCTGGTCGTCGAAGATCGGCGTCCAGGTGACACCGGCGTTGCCGGTCTTCCAGACGCCGCCCGACCCGACGGCCACGTACCAGGTGCTCCGGTCGACCGGGGAGACGGCGATGTCCGCGATGCGGCCGCCCTGGAGGGCGGGGCCGATGGCGCGGAGCTCGAGGCCGGCCAGCGCCTCGGCCGGATCGGGCGACGCAGCGGCGGTGGACTGCGCGGCGGCGGGGGCGGACAGGCAGAGAGCGAGGACGACGGTGACGACGGGGGTCGGACGCACGGGGAGCTCCTTGGATCGAGAGGAGGGGTGAGTGTACCGGCGTCCATGACGTGGTGCTTGCTGAAGCACGCCGGAGGCCTACGGCTCGCCGAGGGCCTCCCGGGGAAGGATGGCGAGGGCGCGCAGGGCGGGGACGAGGCTCACCGGCGTGGCGATGACGGTCAGGACGAGGGCGCTTGCCACCAGGCCGGGCGCCGACGGGACCGCCGCCGGCTGATCGTCCTCCGGCCGGGTGCCGCGCCGCGCATCGAGCTCCACCTGATCGAGGACGAAGCCGGCCCGGCCCCGCCCCTGTCGGCCGACCCGGGCGGGAGCTGACGCTCGAGCCTCAACCTTTCTGGACCTTCCGTGTCTCCTCGAGCGTTAAGGAGGTCTGCCGACCTTCCCGAGGTGACATCCGGTCTGGAGGAAGCTCTGAGAAACACGCGCCAGGAATTGCCCGCGAGAAGGGCCCTCGAGGGTCTCGGCCGCGCCGAGAAAGCGGTACCGCTCGAGCGCTGGAGCTTCGAGCTCAGAATCCGTCCCCACGCGTCGGGAAGCTTCCACGTTCACCTGTTGAGCTCCCCCGCGGGCGACGAGGTCGGCCAACTCCACCTCTCGTCCCTTCCGAACGAGATCGACCGGACGGTGGAGGCACTCAGCCAATCCGTCGCAGGGGCGCGGCGGCATCTCCTACCGGAGCCTGCCCTCTGGCTCTCCCAGCCCGGCCTGCCGGAAATCGGGTCCGCCCTGTTCCAGGCGCTTTTTCCGGAGCCCATCCGCCGCCGATGGGACGAGTGTGCGCTGGCGGTCGGAGACCAACCGGGCCGAGGCCTGCGATTGCTTCTGAAGAGCGACCCGACCTGCCGCGACACGGTGGAGATCCACCGCTTGCCGTGGGAGTTGCTCCGGGACCCGCGGACGGGCGCCTTCCTCGCCCTCTCCCACAGGACGCCGATCGTCCGGCAACTCGCGCTCGACGACGGTGCGGTTCTCGAGGAGCCGGAGCCGGCCCGAAGACTTCGCCTCCTGGCTGTCGTGTCTCTCGGGCCGAGCGACGAGCCTTTGGACCTCGATCGCGAATGGCGGACGATCGAGGCGGCCTTGTCGGACCGGCCGAGCATCGAGCTGACCCGTCTCGTGAATCCGACCTTCGGCGAGCTGACCGAAACCCTGCGGGACGGACGCTTCCACGTCCTGCATTACATGGGTCACGGTTTTCACGACCCGCATTCGGGCGAAGGCAGTTTGGTCTTGACCTCCGGCGAGGGCATGACCACGCTCCTGTCCGCCGAGCGACTGGCCCAGGTCGCTCGCGACGTGGACTCGCTTCGCCTCGTGGTCCTGAACGCCTGCGACACCGGGCGTTCCCCCCAGTCGGGGCACGCCGCCTTTACCAGCCTCGCTCACGCTCTCATCCGAGGAGGCGTGCCGGCGGTCCTCGCGATGCAGGTTCCCATTCCGGACGCTGCGGCAATCGATCTCAGCCGGACCTTCTACCGCCACCTCGCGGCGGGTCGCGCTGTCGACGAGGCCCTGGCCGAGGCGCGGATCGCGATCTACGCCACGGATTCCGGCGGCGCCTCCGGTGCCTGGGCTGTCCCCGTCCTCTACGTGCGCCGGCCGGCGCTCGTAATCTTTCGGCCGAGCCACGAGGGGGTGGACGGGGCCGGCCGCCGGTTGCTCCCGGCGGTGGCTCTCCTCCTCTTGGCTGCGGCCCTCGGGATCCTGTTCCTCGTCCCCGCCCCCTGGTCGGGGGTTACGCTCGAAGTGGCGGCCTCCCGCGTCGCCTTCACTCTGACCGCGCCTCAGTCGCTGGTCGACGACCTACCCCTGGCGGAGCTAGCGGTACCTGATCTCGCCGTCTTGCGCCACCCCGACCCGACCACCGGGTCCCATGGGTTCGTCACCGTCAGAGATGGCGGGTCCGATCGGCTCGGCTTCCTGGCGACCCCCGCAGCCGACGGCGGGCTGTCGCTGGACGACGCCCCGCTGCCGGCGGGAACCCGGGTCGAGATCGAGTGGGTGGCGCCGGACGCCCTGCGGCTCTCGCTCGAGCTCCCGGGGGAGGACCCGCCCCGTGGGTCGGCGCTCGCGGCAGCTCCGGAGGTGACCGCGTCGGCCGGCGCCGGGACCACGCTTCGGCTTGTGCCGGGCGGTTCCGAGACCATCGATCTCCGCCCCGGCGGGCGTCTGGTCATGACCCCACGGGCCTCGACCGACCACGGGCGCCGCATCGATCTCGATCTCCTCGTCGCCGGGGCCGGTGCCGCGGTCTTCCACGCTCCCCTCGTGATCGATGATCTCCAGTTCCAAGAGGTCGAGGAGCGGACGACCGGCGGAGCGGAGAGTCAGACCTGGATCGAGGAGGTCTCCACCTTGAGGTCGGGCACGGTCACTCTCGAACCCCTGGGTGACGGTGAGCCGGTCGAGGTCGCGATCGAGGCGCTGCAGGCGATCTCGTTCGAGGGCCTGAGCGGTCAGGTGACGACGCTCGGTCTCGGCGAAGAGAACCTCGTCGTCGGGTTTCGGGGCCGTGCCGACCGGGTGACGTCCCGGGAGCCGGACGGCAGCCGGCAGGAGCTGGTGCCGACCTGGAGCCAGACGGCCTGGGCCCGGTGGCTCGGAATCGTCGCGAGCATCCTGGCCACTCTCCTGGTCCTTCTCGGGCAACCGAAGGCATTTCCACTCGCTTTTCGAAAGGAGCGCACATGACCCGGAACTTCTTGCCGTATCTCTTGCTGCTCGTGCTCGGTACGACGGTCGCCGCCGAGGCCGGCGCCCAGGACCTCGAGATCGGTCTCGTCCTGGTCCAGCAGGGTCGCGACGATCTGAACACGAAGGCGATCCAGGTGGCGAGCGACGCCTTCCTCCGCAGCCAGCGCTTCACGGTCGTGGAGCGGCAGGCGCTCGACCAGGTGTTCCAGGAGAAGGGCCTCAAGGGCTTCATCGGCGACACCGAAGGTGCCGACATCGGCCAAACCGAAGGGCTCGACTGGATCGGGCTGCTGAGCTACACGGTCGAGCAGGACTCGTATCAGCTCTCGGTACGCATGCTCGAGGTCCGGTCCGCCCAGGTGCTCCACACGATCAACAGCGATTCCGGGGAGCGGGGCTCCAGGAGCTTCGCCGATCGAATCCGTACCACCGGCGCCCGGTTCGTCGATCAGACGGTCGATCAGACCCTCGGTGCCGAGGTCGTCGACGAGAGCTTCGAGGCCGCCGGTGAGCGCCTTCTCGAGAACCTGCTCGTCACGTTCCCGGCCCAGGGCTACGTGATCCAGCTCATGGATGAGCGCGAGGTGGTGGTGGACTTGGGCGTGGAGCAGGGGTTGCGTGAGGGGGACAGCCTCGAGGTCTTCAGCTACGGGCCGAGCATCATCCATCCCGTCACCGGGCGAGAAATCCGCGGTCCGGAGATCGTCCAGGCGGTGCTGACGGTGCGATCGGTCGAGGCAGGGCTCTCCACCTGTCGGGTCAAGAAGGCCGAGGGCCCGATCGACGTGGGGGCGGTGGTGCGCTTCACCGGCGACGGCGGCAGCCTGGGAAACCGGTTCATGAATCGGTTGCCCTTCGATCGTTGAAATCACGACTCGAGACCGAACCGAGGAGAGACGAGAATGAGGATGAGACTGCAACCGGACACGACCGACCTCCGGCTCGCCGGCTTGGCGCTCCTGGCAGCGCTCGCCGCAGCTTCGCCGCTCAGAAGCGCCGAGCCGCCGGATCCGAGCTTCTGCGACCCTGGGCTGGCGATGGAGAGCGACAGCTGGACCGCTTACCGGATGCGCGAGGGCCGTTGCGAAGGGGTATACCGGCTGAAGGTGAACAGCGACGACCTCCGCGTGCAGTCCCTGACGGCTTGGTTCGAGGACTTCGACTACGAAGATCCCGCGCCCCTCCGTGTGAGCTGGAGCGTGCCGATTGGTGCCGAGGGGGCGGTGCGCCTGCAGGCCCAGGCCCTGAAGCCCCGGACCTATTACCGCATGGACACCCGACAGCCGGTCTCGAACCGGGCCTGGACCTGGCCGAGCGAGATCCTTGGTCAGCTCCGTCTGGGACGCGCCGACCTCGGTATCGTGGGATGGACGGATGTCTCGATCGGTCACGGCGAGGTGGAGCCGGTCTACCTGCCCTTGACGGTACGCCGGAGCGAAGGGGGACCCGCTGAAGGCTACCGGGTGGTCCTGGTGCCGGGCGAGCGGCTGACGGAGATCACTTGGCGCCTGGCCCCGTACGACGACGGGCGGTCGGGGGCTGCCATGGCCGGCGGCCCCCTCGGGTACGGCTACTACCCGGCACACCAGCCGACGATCTTCACTGTCCCGGCACCTCTGGAAGCCGGGATCTACCTCTTGACTCTCGAGGCGCGGACGCGCACCGGCGGGGATGCGACCCGCGAGCTCTGGTTCTACCATTCGGGAGCAACGCCGTGAGCCGTTCCGCGCGAAAGGCTCCTCGGTCGCGGTCGGTGGCGGCGCTCCTGGTGTCGCTCGCCTTCGCGATGCTCTCGGCCACGCCGGTCCGGTCGCAGCCGGCGGATACCTACGGCGGCGGCGATCGAGCCCAGGACCTGGTGGTCTGGATCACCGGGGCCGGGGTCGCGGGTGCCGGTGTGATCTTCGACTTCGACGGCCGGTATGCCTCGGTCATGACGGCGCTCCACGTCCTGCGGCCCCAGGGGGAGTACCTCGAAGACCTGCGGGTGGAGTTCCGGGTCTGGCCCGGGCAAGCACTGCCGGTCGAGCCCGGCAGCATTCTGGGACGTCCGAACCTCGATTTCGCCGTCTTCAAGGTGGATCTGCAGCTCCTCGGCATCCCGTCGGCTCAGATCGAGAAGACCCTCCCCCTCGATCTGCTCGGAAGCTCCGAGACGCTACGACGAGGAGACCGCGTCTTCACGGTCGGCCACACCCTCGACTACCAGTGGCTGATTCCCAGCCAGCCGATCTTCTTCCACACCTCCCTATCGTTCGCTCCCGGCTCGGGGGAGGAGGAGATCGTGCAGGTCGAGTACCAGTGCCCGCCGGGGCATTCGGGTGGCGCGCTGTTCGACGACGAGTGGCGCCTGGTCGGCGTGATCCTGAACACCGAGGGTCCATTCTGCTGGGCCCTCCGAGTGGAGAAGGCCCTCGCTGTGGCCCGGCAGTTCGGAATGACGGTCGGGCTGCACCAGCGCGCCATCCGGAGCGGCTCGTCGATCGCATCGCTCCCCGCCGAAATCAAAGTGGCGGTCGTGGACTTCGACAACCGCAGCGGCGCAGACCTGCCGGAGCTGGGCCCGGCGGCCCACGACGTCATCAGCTCGTTTCTGGTGAGCCTTCCGCGGGTGGTCGTGTTGACCCGAGACCGGATGCGGACGGTGACGAACGAGACCACCTTCCGGGGCACGGAGAAGAACACGGAGCAGATTTCCCGGCTGGGGAAGCTCCTGGATGCCGACGCCATTCTGACCGGCTCGGTGGTGCGTTACGACGTGGAGCGTCGGACGTTCGAAGGGTTCGGCACGAGCGCGCTGTCCGATCAATACCGGATGAGCATCAGCCTTCTCCTGATCGACGTCGCGACCGGTCGGATCCGCTTCGCCGAGACTTTCGACGTGTCGGACACCAAGAGCTATCCGAAGGCCTCGTCGGCGCCCGATCGGCCGCTGAACCGGGAGAGCGAGCTGCTGCGTGAGCTCCTCGAGCAGGCGCGCGACCAGGTCCAGCGCTCTCTGATGGACGTGGCTCTGGGGCTCGAGACCGCAGGAAAGATGATCTCCGTCGAGGTGATGACCGTACCGGAGGGGGCCGACGTGCTGATCGGGGGGGTCTGGCTCGCCAGCACGCCGGCGGTGATCGAGCTTTCGATCGGTGTCCACGAAGTGGAGGTCGCTCGTCCCGGCTATGTGACCTGGCGCCGGCAGGTGAAGGTCGAGCCCGGGACCCGGATCGAGGTGAGCCTCGTGCGTGAAAACCACTGAGGAGCCGCTTTCGCCAAGCCGGTTCGACCGCGAGGGGTACTCGCCCTCGATTCCGTCCTCCCGAGAGGTCGGGGACGCACGGCTGGAGAGGACGGGTCGGCGGCTGTCGCCCGCGTACGACGACCGGCAGGGGGCTTGCTACCCTCGAGACGTATGACCGTGCCCGTCGCGCGGCTCCTCTTCAGGGTCGCGCTCGTCCTGCTCGCCCTCGCCGCGGCCGCCGCCCCGCCGGCCTCCGCGTCCGAGCGGGACCCGGCCGTGCCCGACGATCTGCCGCACCGCTTCGCCGCGTTCCTGGAGGAGGTCGATCTCCTGATCACGCCGGAGGAGCGGGAGTACTTCCTCGCCCTCGACGAGACCTTCCGGCGCGAGGCGTTCGTGCACGAGTTCTGGCGCGTGCGCGATCCGGAGCCGGCGACGGCGCGCAACGAGCTGCTGGAGCGGTGGCGCCGCCGGGGGCCGCAGGTGCGGGAGGACTTCGGCGGCTTCGCGGACGCGCGCGCGAAGGTCTTCCTCCTGCACGGCTCGCCGGGCGGCTACCGGACGCGCATCGGCCAGGTCCTGTCGGTCTGCTACTTCAAGGAACGGGAGATCGAGCTCTGGTTCTACGGCGCCTCGGAGCGCGTCGGGCATCCGTTCGCGCTAGCCTTCCACCGGCCGCCGTTACGGGGTTCCGACGCGCCGTACCAGCTCTGGGACGGCTTCGGGGCGCTCGCGGGCGGCTCTCGGACCGAGCTTCCGACGACCGATGCGAGCCTGCTCTGCGGCGAGGAGGCGATGCCGCATCTGCGCGAGTCGATGGCGCTCATCGGCAACTACCCGGTGTTCATTCAGAGCGTCCTCGCGCCCCCGGAGCTCGAGGCGAAGGAGTGGGTCGCGACCTTCGCCGCCGACACCGCGGTGCTGCCCGAGGGAGCGGAGACGTTCGACGCCGAGGTCGCCTTCGAGTTCCCCGGCAAGAACCAGTCGCGGACCGCGGTCCAGGGGATCGTGACGGTCTCGGCCGACGCGGTCGAGGCGCGCGAGCCGCCCGGCAGCGACCGCGAGGTCCACACGCTCACCCTGGTCGGCGAGGTGGTGCAGGGCGACTCCCGCCTCGAAGCGTTCCGGTACCGCTTCGACCTGCCGGCGGGGGCGGACACGCTGCCACTCGTCTTCCAGCGCTACCTGCGCCCGGGCCCCTGGCGCATCCTGCTCAAGGTCGAGGACGTCTACGGAGGGCGCTACGCGGCTCTCGAGCGGACGGTCGAGGTGCCGGACGCCGACGCGCTCGCGCTGGAGCCGGTGGGGGAGGCCGGGTTCGCCGGCGCGGAGGGCGGCTACTTCGCGCTCCTGCGCGAGGCGAACGAGGCCGCCGAGCGGGGGCAGCGGTCGATTCGGCTGGTGCAGCTCCCCGACCACGAGGTCCAGCTCGGGCTGGTCCGCTTCACGACCGTCAGCTCGTGGGATCCGGAGCGGGTCCGCTTCCTGCTCGACGGCGAGGAGGTCATGACCAAGAACCGGCCGCCGTTCAGCGTCGAGCTCGATCTCGGCGCCGCCGCGGCCACGCACCGGATGCGGGTCGAGGCCTTGGACGACGAAGGCCGCGTGCTCGCCTCGGACGAGCTGCGCGTCAACCAGGGCGGGCAGCGCTTCGGGCTCCGCTTCGTCGAGCCGCGCGAGGATCTGCGCTACCGGGACAGCGTCTCGGTCGTCCTCGACGTCGAGGTGCCCGAGGGCGACGCGCTCGACCGGGTGGAGCTCTTCCTCGACGACCGGCCGGTCGCGACCCTCTACCAGGAGCCGTTCGTCCAGCCGCTGCTGCTCGAGAGTGACGAGCTCGCCTACCTGCGCGCCGTGGCCTACCTCGACGACGGCGCCACCACCGAGGACGTGGTCTTCGTCAACCCGCCGCCGCACTTCGAGCACGTCGACATCCAGTTCGTCGAGCTCTACGCTTCGGTGATCGACCGGAGCGGGAACGTGGTGCTCGATCTCGGGAAGGACGACTTCACGGTCTTCGAGGACGGTGTCGAGCAGGCGATCCGGCGCTTCGAGCTCGTCCGCGACCTGCCGATCCACGCCGGCCTCCTGCTCGACACGTCGGCGTCGATGGAGGGCCGGCTGGAGGTGGTCGCCCGGGCGGCCGAGGCCTTCGTCGAGCAGGCCGTCCGGCCGAAGGACCGGGTCGCGCTCTTCTCGTTCGAGGCGCGGCCGCAGACCCAGGTCGGCTTCACCAACGAGCCCGAGGAGATCGCCCACGGCCTCCAGGGACTGCGCGCGCGGGGCGGCACCGCGCTCTACGACGCGCTGGTCTACGGCCTCTATTACTTCGACGGAGTGCGGGGGCAGAAGGCGCTGATCGTGCTCTCCGACGGCAAGGACGAGACCTCCCGCTTCAGCCTGGAGAACGCGATCCGGACCGCTCAACGGACCGGCGTCACCGTCTACGTCGTCGGCCTCGCGGAGATCCGGAAGGACCGGGACGCCCGGCGGGCCCTGGAGACGCTCGCGGAGGCGACCGGCGGCCGGTCGTTCTTCATCGAGTCGCTCGACGAGCTGCCCGGCATCTACGATTCGATCCAGGACGAGCTGCGCTCGCAGTACCTGATCGCCTACCAGTCGACCAGCGAGAAGGGGGAGGGGGAGCTCCGGCGGGTCGAGGTCGAGGCGAAGGGGCGCGGCGAGGTGCGAGCGCCCGCCGGCTACTACCCCTAGAGCCTCTCCTCCCACCGGCTATACTCGGCCCCCGCGACGGAGGTCCCATCACGCATGTTCGAGATCGAGATCGGCATTTTCGGAGGCAGCGGCCTC
The DNA here is from genome assembly GCA_964560325.1 of uncultured Thermoanaerobaculia bacterium. Taxonomy (GTDB): domain Bacteria; phylum Acidobacteriota; class Thermoanaerobaculia; order Multivoradales; family DATKCC01; genus CAZLLV01. The sequence continues at coordinate 11,996 of CAZLLV010000410.1, forward strand.
TACGACATGGAAGGGCTGGAGGTGCGCGACGAGCGGCGGGTCGACACGCCGTACGGCGAGCCGTCCGGCCCGATCGTCCTGGGCGAGCTGCACGGCCGGCCGGTCGGCTTCCTCGCCCGCCACGGGCGCGGCCATCACCTGCTGCCCACCGAGGTGCCGTACCGCGCCAACGTCTGGGCGATGAAGTGGCTCGGGGCGCGGCGCATCGTCTCGGTCTCGGCGGTCGGCTCGATGAAGGAGGAGTACGCGCCGACGCACATCGTGGTGCCGGACCAGTTCTTCGACCGCACGCGCCACCGGGCGGACACCTTTTTCGGTGAAGGTCTCGTCGGGCACGTCTCGCTCGCCGACCCGATCTGCGCCGAGACCGCCGCCGTCGCCGTCGAGGCCGCGCGCGCGGCCGGCGCCACCGTCCACGCGGGCGGTACCTACCTCTGCATGGAGGGGCCGCAGTTCTCGACCCGCGCCGAATCGCGGGTCTACCGGCAGTGGGGGATGGACGTGATCGGCATGACGAACCTCCAGGAGGCGCGCCTCGCGCGGGAGGCCGAGATCTGCTACGCCACGCTCGCCATGGTCACCGACTACGACTGCTGGCGCGAGAGCGACGAGGTCCACACGGCGACCATCCTCGAGGTGCTGCGCCAGAACGTGGCGACCGCGCAGCGGGTGATCTCCGAGGTGGTGCGGCGGCTGCCCGAGCGCGCCGACGACCACCCGTGCGCCAACGCCCTCTCCGGCGCCCTGGTCACCGACCCGGCGACCATCCCGGCCGACACCCTCCTCGACCTCGCGCCGATCGTCGGCAGGTACCTGTCGAAGGATGACGCGTGAGCAGGCGCAAGCGCATTCTGGTCACGAACGATGACGGGGTGTTCTCCGAGGGGCTGAAGCAGCTCGCCGAGGCCCTGGGCGAGGTGGGGGACGTGACGGTCGTGGCGCCCGACCGGGAGCAGAGCGCCACCGGCCACTCGCTCACCCTCCACCGGCCGCTGCGCATCCGCAAGCTCGAGGAGAGCTGGTACTCGATCGACGGCACGCCCACCGACTGCGTCAACCTCGCGGTGCTCTGGCTGCTCAAGGAGTCGCCGCCCGACATCGTCTGCTCCGGCATCAACTTCGGCACCAACCTGGGCGACGACGTGACCTACTCGGGGACCGTTTCGGCGACCTTCGAGGGTACGCTCCTCGGCATCCCGTCGCTCGCCTTCAGCCAGGAGATCGGCGAGCACTTCTCGTTCGAGCGCGGCGCCCGCTTCGCCGGCGCCTTCGTGCGCGACCTGCTCGCCGGCGACCTGATCGACGAGGTGCCGCGCGACCTCTGCCTGAACCTCAACATCCCGGTGGGGGAGATCCGCGGCGTCGCCTTCACCCGCCTCGGCCGGCGGCGCTACAATCAGTCGATCATCGAGAAGCACGACCCCCGGGGGCGCGAGTACTACTGGATCGCCGGCGCCCCCGAGTGGGAGGAGGACGAAGGGACCGACTTCGACGCCCTCTCCCGCGGGCTCGTGTCGGTCACGCCGCTCCACCTCGACCTGACCGACTACCGCGGCCTCGAAGCGTACGGGCCGCTCAAGGAGCGGCTGGAGCACCTTCCCGACGAGCGGCCGAAAGATCGTGATGGCGACTGACGCCGACTTCGTCGAGCGCCAGCACGCGCGCCAGCGCGAGAAGATGGTGCGCGAGCACATCGAGGCCCGGGGCGTCTCCGATCCGCGGGTGCTCGGCGCCCTGCGCCGGGTGCCGCGCCACCGCTTCGTGCGCTCGAACCTCGACCGCAAGAGCTACGGCGACTTCGCGCTGCCGATCGAGGGCGGGCAGACGATCTCGCAGCCGTACGTGGTCGCCCGGATGACCGAGATGCTCCAGCTCGAGCCGCATCACAAGGTGCTCGAGATCGGCACCGGCTCCGGCTACCAGACGGCGATCTTGGCCGAGCTTTCACGCTGGGTCTACAGCCTCGAGCGCGTGCCGGAGCTCGCGAAGAGCGCCATCGGGCGGCTGCGCGCGCTCGGCTACGACAACGTCAAGGTGCAGATCTTCGACGGCTCGATGGGGTGGGCCGAGGCGGCGCCGTTCGACCGGATCGTGGTCACCGCCGCGGCGCCCGGGGCGCCGGAGCCGCTCCTCGACCAGCTCGCCGTCGGCGGCCGCATGGTGATCCCGGAGGGCAGCCGCCGGATGCAGAAGCTCGTCCTCTACGAAAAGGGCCCCGAGAGCGTGACCCGGCACGAGGGGGAGGGCGTGGCCTTCGTCCCGCTCCTCGGCCGCCACGCCTGGAAGGAGTAGCCGTCCGTGATCGACCGACTGCGAGAGTGGGCCGCCTGGGCCCGAGAGTGGCTGCACGACCTGCTGGCCTGGGTGGAGGGGTTCGCGGCCACGCCGTACGGCACCTGGGCGCTCTTCTGGATCGCCTTCGCCGAGTCGAGCTTCTTCCCGATCCCGCCCGACGTGCTGCTGATCGCGCTCTGCCTCGGCGACCCGGAGCGCTCGCTCTGGTTCGCGCTCATCTGCTCGGTCGGCTCGGTTCTGGGCGGCGCCGCGGGCTACGGGATCGGCCTCTGGGGCGGCCGGCCGCTCCTGCTCCGGCTCTTCTCGAAGCAGCGGATCGACGCCGTCTCCGCCTACTTCGACCGCTACAACGCGTGGGCGGTCGGCATCGCCGGGCTGACGCCGATCCCGTACAAGATCTTCACCATCGCGGGCGGCGCCTGCAAGATCGACTTCCGGATCTTCATGCTCGCCTCGGTCGTCGCGCGCAGCCTCCGCTTCTTCGCCATCGCCGCCCTCATGTGGTGGTTCGGCGAGCCGATCAAGGGCTTCATCGACGCGCACCTCGGGTGGCTCACGATCGCCTTCGTGGTCATCCTGATCGGCGGCTTCTGGTTCGCCGGGCGTGCCGGGGGGCGGGCGTCCCGGAGCGGTGAGGCCGCGGGGGCCGCCTGTCCGGCGCCGGAGGCTTCCGAGAAGGAGGAGGCTTCGTGAGCGCCGGCGCGGACGACACGCGCGAGCGGCGCGCCTACCGGATCGAGGGCCGGGTCCAGGGCGTCGGCTTCCGGGCGTTCGTCCGGCGCCGGGCGCGCGAGCTCGGCCTCGACGGCTGGGTGAGGAACGCCGCCGACGGCACGGTCGAGGCCGAGGCGACGGGAGACCGCGCGAGCCTCGACGCCTTCGAGGACCACCTGCGCCAGGGGCCGCCCGCGGGCCGGGTCGGCAGTCTCCAGGTGCGCGAGCTGCACGAGCCCGGCGCGCCGCCGGGCGGCGGATTCGAGATCCGCCACTGAACCACCCTTCCGCGTCCCACTCCCTCCCGTCGGCTGCACCTTCGAAGCGGGCCGGGTGCCGTGCCTCGAACTGTGCGGAGAGGAGCCGACCGATCCAGTATCTCGAGCGAGACGAGACGAACGACGAAGCGAGCTCCGGGCGCGGCGTGGCCGGGCGGCGGGTCTACGACCTGATCGGCATCGGGTTCGGCCCGGCCAACCTCGCGCTCGGCGTGGCGCTCCAGGAGGAGTCGGAGCGCGACGGCGGGGCCGACCTCGACCGGCTCTTCCTGGAGACGAAGACCGAGCAGTGCTGGCACCCCGACATGCTGCTCGAGAACTCGCTGATCCAGATCAGCGTGCTCAAGGACATGGCGACGGTGCGCAACCCGCGCAGCCGCTTCACCTTCCTCAACTACCTGCACGACCAGGGCAGGCTCTTCGAGTTCCTGAACCTGCGCGACCTCTTTCCGTCGCGGGTCGAGTTCAACGACTACCTCTGCTGGGTCGCCGCGCAGCTCGCCGACCGCGTCCGCTACGGCCGCCGGGTGCGCTCGATCGACTGCTATCCGCAGCTCGGCGACTCCGAGCTGGTCGGGGTGGTCGAGGTGGTGGTCGACGACCTCGCGACCGGAGAGGAGGAGCGCTACCTCGCGAAGAACGTCGTGGTCGCGACCGGCGGGCGACCGTTCGTTCCGCCCGAGATCGAGCTGCCCGACGACGGTCTGGACGATCGCCTCTTCCACTCGAACGACTTCATGACCCGGATCGACCGCGGGTTCCCGGACCGGGACGCGGAGTACCGCTTCGTGGTGGTCGGCTCCGGGCAGAGCGGTGCCGAGCTCTTCTACTGCCTGTTCGACCGCTACCGGAACGCCGACGTGACGGCGACCGTACGCGGCTTCGGATACAAGCCGGCCGACGACAGCGACTTCACGAACGAGGTCTTCTTCCCGGGGATGATCGACTTCTTCTACGAGCTGCCGAAGCCGAAGCAGAAGCGGGTCATCGACAGCTTCCGGGACGTCAACTACGCCGTCGTCGACCACCACCTGATCCGGAAGATCTACCGCGCCCTCTACGACATGCGGGTCGAGCGCCGCCAGCGGGCGCGCCTGCTGCAGTACAAGACGCTCCTCGGCGTGCGCCGGACGCCGGCGGGCCTCGAGGCGCGCTACCGCGACCTGGTGCGCGACGAGGAAGAGACGATCGAGGCCGACGGGATGGTGCTCTGCACCGGCTACCGCTGGGACAAGGAGCACCCGCTCCTCGAAGGGCTCGCCGACTGCTTCGAGACCGACGACCGCGGCGGCTACGAGGTGCTGCGCGACTACCGCCTCGCCCCCAAGCCCGGCTTCGACGCCGGCGTCTACCTCCAGGGCTACTGCGAATCGACCCACGGCATCAGCGAGACCGTCCTCTCGCTGCTCCCGATCCGGGCGCAAGACATCGTCGATTCGGTTCTCGAGCGGCGGAAGGCGGAGAGCGGGCCGGTGGCGCTCCGCGAAGCGGTCGCGGTCGCCGACGGGTGAAGCGCTGGTGCCGCTGGGAGGACTCGAACCCCCGACCAAGGGTTTAGGAAACCCGTAGACTTCCCTTATTCCTTGGGCTTTCCCGACGTCTAGGTTACATTCCAGGTAACAACTGAGGTGGGGCCGAGGTGGTGCGGCTGGGAGGGCTCGAACCTCCGACACCAAGTTTAGGAAACTTGTGCTCTATCCACCTGAGCTACAGCCGCGCGCCCCCGTAGGTTACACCGCAGGTAACAGCAGCGGGCGCCCAATTCTGCCCGCGAACGGGAGAAGAGGGGAGGACTACCGTGCCGACGTATCTGGGAACGCGCAAGCTCAAGGACGGACGGATCATCCACCGCGCAATCGTGCGCCGCAAAGGCTGGCCGACCAAGGTCTTCCAGGCGGAGACGAAGACGGCCACCCGACCGACCGACGGCTCCAAGCCGGTCAAGGGCTGCATGGAGCTCGCCGCCGATTACGAAGCCGAGATCCGCGCCGGCCGCGCCGGCCGCCGCACCACCGACGTCGAACACGCCGTCCAGACCTACTTCGACACCGAAGAGTTCCAGGACCTCGCGGAGCGGGACCGCCAGCGCATCCGGCTCGAGTGGATCTGCGATCTACCGGTCCCGTGGGGCGAGAGGATCGGTGAGGTCCGCCTCGACGACCTCGACCGCCTCCACCGCGCCTGCGGCGTGGTCAAAGACGCCCTGGCGGCCGGCAACGGCCCCTCACGCCCCGGCGACCAGACGAAGCGACCCGCCAGCCGGGCCACCCAGAACCGCTACCTCTCCGCCCTCTCCGTCGCCCTCGACGCCGCCGCGCGCCAGGACCCCGCCTGCGCCATGCCCTACAACCCCGCAAAGACCGTCCGCATCCGCTCCGAAAACAACGAGACGCGCACCTGGTTCCGCGACGCCGAGATCCTCGCCCTCTACGACGCCTGCAAGGAGAGCGGCGACACCCGCCTGCCCGTGCTGCTCCTCTGCGCCCTCTCGTCCGCCGCCCGCCAGTCCGAGCTGCTCCAGATCCGCCGCACCGACCTCGACCTCCGCACCGGCTCCGTCCCCGTCACCGGCAAGCGCGGCTACCGCCGCCGCATCCGCTTCTACGGCTGGGCCCTCGAAGAGCTACGCCGCTTCGTCCGCGACACCCCGGCCGCCATCACCGGCTACGTCTTCGGCAACCGCTACGGCCAGCCCACCTTCCCCCGCAAGCGCTGGAACAAGGCGCTCGAAAAAGCCAAGCTCAAGCCGGGCGCTGCAGCCGACCGAGGCAAGGTCGACTTCCACTGCACCCGCCACACGAGCCTCACGCTCGCCGCCGCCCGCGGCGCCACCGAAGCCGACCTCGCCGCCCACGGAGGACACCGCTCCCTCCAGGGGCTGGACACCTACCTCCACCTGGCCGAAGACGAAGCGATCGAATCGAAGCTCGCCGAACGACTCCTCCCGGACTGGCGCGGCCAGAGGGTCACCGCGGCCGACGCCCGCACCGCATTCAGCCGGTAACAACGCTCAGCAGTCGGCCGCCGTAACCGGCTTCACCCCTTCGGCAGCGACGCCAGGAACTCGTCCAGGTCCTTCCGCAGATAGAGGATCCGCCCCGTCTCGTCCCGCCGAAACGGCGGCCCCATCCCCCGCTGGCGCCGCTTCACCAGAGCGCTCTCTGTGTAGACGTTGCCGAGATAGGCACGAGCACCCGCCGTATCGAAAGAAGCCGGCACCACGATCATCTGCAGATCGTCCACGACGCGCTCCGCGTCTCGACGATCCCGGCGCCGCAGCGTACCGACGCTCACCGCACCCTCCGGGCCGAACCGGGTGGGCAAGAAACAAGACCAAGACCGAAACAGGTGGGGAAGGGCATAGAGACAGGCTCCTGGCAAGGCGCCGGACGAATAACACGACGCAACCTCGGAAGCCGACGGCGGGGGAGCCACGACCACCGAGAGCTCCGCCTCGGCCGCGCAGCCCCCTGCGACACCATCGGGGGTGACGTTGACTCGCGAAACCTTCTCACGGCGCTCGGGAGATCCCAAGGAGTTACGAGCCGAGATACAGGCCACAGGCGAGACGAGGTTCGGCCTGTCAGGCGAACGCCGTTCACCTGACCGAGACTGGAAGGCGGACGAAGCTTGCGCCCACGGCGACGCGGCCACCCACAGGCGCCCACGAAAAAGGGCCGAGCCGGCAAACCGCCGACCCGGCCCCGATCACCACGAACGACGGTCCCTCACACCGCCCGCAGCACCAGCTTCCCCTTCGACACCTTCACATCGAACTCCTGCCCGCGGGAAAAGCCCGCCTCGGCGAGCCAGTGGCCCGAGAGACGGATCAAGGGGTAGCTCGTGTAACGCTCGCGGAGAGGGCACGAGCGGGCGTGCACCTTCGCCCGCCGGACCGTGCCGAGAGCAGGGGACCGCTTCCGAAGCGGCCCCGGCGGCCTGAGCATGGAGAAACCCGACCCCCGCCTCATCGCTCACCTCCCGCCGCCCGCTCGCACCGCCGCAGCTCCTCCATGAAGATCGCCCCGGCCCGCTCCAGCACCTCGTCGGGCACCGACAGCAGGAAGTGGGCGAGAGCCAGCGGCTGAGCCCGCAGATCCGCGAGCCGCGTCAGGTCCGCCGGCAGCGAGCTGCCGGAGAGATCCCCGGACCGCACGTTCGCCACCGGCTCCCCGTCGTGCATCAGGTGCTCGCGATCGTCGGCCCCAGTCTGAAACCGAAACCGCGTCCGGCGCTCGGCCACGGCCAGAGCCGCCGCCGCGAGGTACGCGAGGTCCGGCTCCTCGAACGACAGCCGCGGCGCACGCTCACCGGCGGCAAAACACGCCCAGAGCGGCGGACCATCGCCCCAAAGGCGCACCACCCGCCACGGACCGGAGAAGCCGCCCTCCGGCACCGCCGGCACCGGGTCGCGCTCGCCCAGCCGCTCGAACAGCTCCGGCCGGAAAGCGTTCTCCCGCCGGCCGCACGACGGCCGGGCAGGGTCTCCAGGAGAAGAACAGGTCGGGGAAGGATCGCCGGCGGAATCGCTCCGACCGGCAGGGGAGGGGGGTATACACTCGTCTTTACGTCGGCGCATTGGCTAGTCTCCTTTGCGTCGGCCAGGGCATGGCAGTGGCTACCGACCGCTGTCATGCCCGCTTGGTTCGTCGTACCGGGGTCAGAAGCGTAGAGGCTCGACAACCCGCCGGCTCCTGCCGGAGGGGTGAAGGCTCCTGACCACCCGGACTCGTGAGGTCGGGGTGCTGCGGATGGGGCGATCTCCTGGGGACGAACCTCCTTCTTGAGCGATGGCGTCGTGCCGAGCCGACGAAGCTCGCCGGCTCCCGATGTCGTTGCGCTACGCTACATTACCGCCTCGGAGTTGTCAACCGAAGGCTGGAGCCAGGGTCGGCAGAGCGAACGAACGACCGAGCTCCGCGGTGCGGTAGGCGCCGGCCGAGGCTGCTTCCGTCAGTCCGGCACGGGCGAGGTAAAGCCCGTCGGGACGCAGCAGGCGCCGATCTCACCCGGCTTTCGGACACGCGCCTGCCTCGCCGCACCATCGCCCCCTTGTAGATCCCGCGAAGCTGCGCTGACGGGCATTCTCCCCACCAGTCTCGGGTCCGGCGACGACGCCACGCGGCTCGAGCGCTTCCGCCTGCCATCCCTCCGTACTGATCAGGGCGGTTCCGAGATGCTCTTGCTGTGTGACTCTGACCTACCGGAAGATCAGCTGCGGGGTCGCAATCCCTTCGTACTGATCAGGGCGGTTCCGAGGATGTGGAGCCTCACGCGGTCCCGGCGAATCGCCGGGCGTCGCAATCCCTCCGTACTGATCAGGGCGGTTCCGAGTACAGCGAAGCCGTGCAGAAGGTGCTCGATGCCATCAAGAGTCGCAATCCCTCCGTGCTGATCAGGGCGGTTACGAGCAGTCGGTTTACACCCTCCACCGTCGAGGTCTCGGTCCGTCGTCGCAATCCCTCCGTGCTGATCAGGGCGGTTCCGAGATGACCCCCGGGGGGTTCCTCCTCGACCATACGTCGGCGGAGAAGTCGCAATCCCTCCGTGCTGATCAGGGCGGTTCCGAGCGAGATCATGAGCACGGTGCCGGCGGTCTACCATCCGAATTCGGTCGCAATCCCTCCGTGCTGATCAGGGCGGTTCCGAGGGAGGATCTCATGCGCGCCGGGATCAAGTGGGCGATGAAGTCGCAATCCCTCCGTGCTGATCAGGGCGGTTCCGAGGGTAATAGCTCTAACTGAAGCATCCTCAAGCACTTACAGTGCCTTCGGATCTGACCTCGGTTTCGATGCTCTCTCATCGGGTCTCTCACCGGGGCAAGCCGGCGCTCGGCCAACTAACCAAGTACCTCATTTCAAAGACCTTACCGCTCCGGATCTGACCTCGGCCGAAAATCGCCGCTTCGAAGCTGGCATGCTCCTTGTCCAGGCACCGCCGGCAGGGGACCCCTGGACTCCTGAAGCTTGAGCATTGTAGCCCGCTCGCTCACAGGATGTACACGTCCGGATCCTCGCTCGGCTCTCCAAGCCCGACGATCTCCACCTTCGGTGCACACCCTCCGCAGAGCCGGTAGATCCGCACGCTGTCCTCTTCGGCCTCCACCAGCCTCTCGATCCGCCGCCGCATCCGCACCACCTGC
>CAZLLV010000411.1:0-8148 GCA_964560325.1 uncultured Thermoanaerobaculia bacterium
CACCGGCGACACCGATCCGCTGGTCGGCACCCCGATCGCCAACCGCCGCCAGGCCGAGCTCGAAGGGCTGATCGGCTTCTTCGTCAACACCCTCGTGCTCCGCTCCGATCTCGCCGGCAGGCCCACCTGGCGCCGGCACCTCGAGCGCAGCCGGACCGCGACGCTCGACGCCTACGCCCACCAGGACCTGCCGTTCGAGCGCCTGGTCGAGGAGCTCCAGCCGCGGCGCGACCTGTCGCGACACCCGGTGGTGCAGGTGATGTTCTCGCTCCAGAACGCGCCCATGCCGCCGTTCGAGCTGCCCGGCCTGACGCTCGAGACGACCGGCGGCGGCCGCACCAGCACCCAGTTCGACCTCAACGTCGACGTGGTGGAGACGGAGCGGGACGGCGCCGGCTCCCTGCTGGTGCTGTTCGAGTACGACGGCGACCTCTTCGACCGCACGACGGCGCGGCGCCTGGCGGGCTGGTACCGCACGCTCCTCGCCGGCGCCGTCGCCGAGCCCGATCGCGCGGCGGCCGAGCTGCCCCTGCTCTCGCCGGCCGAGCGCCACCAGCTGCGGCACGAGTGGAGCGGACGCGGGCGGCCCGCGGGCGCTCCGCTGCCGGTCGAGGGGGCGAGCCGCGACGCCTGCTTCCCCGCTCTCTTCGCGGCCCGGGCGGCCGCCGACCCGCACGCGGTGGCGGTCGAGCTCGCCGGCGAGACGCTCACCTATCGCCAGCTCGCCGGGCGCGCCGGCGCTCTCGCGCGGCGGCTGCGGGAGCTCGGCCGCTCGGCGGCCGGCGGCGACGAGCCCCGGGTGGGCCCCGAGGTGCGGGTGGCGCTCTTTCTCGATCGGTCGCTCGAGCTGGCGGAGGCGATCGTCGGCACCCTCTTCGCGGGCGCGGCGTACGTCCCCCTCGATCCGGCGTACCCCGCCGAGCAGCTCGACTTCATGCTCGGGGACAGCGGCGCCCGGGCGGTGGTGACGACGGCGGACCTGGCCGCGCGGCTGCCCGCCGGGGCCGCGCGCCTGCCTCTGGTCGAGGTCGGCGGCGGAGGCGACGACGCCGCGCTCGAACCGCCGGTTCTGGCGGACCCGGAGCAGGCGGCGTACGTCATCTACACCTCCGGCTCCACCGGCCGGCCGAAGGGGACGGTCATCTCGCACCGCTCGCTGGCGACCTACACGCGCTCGGCGGTCGAGGCGCTCGAGATCGAGCCGTCCGACCGCGTGCTCCAGTTCGCCGCCCTGTCGTTCGACGTGGCGGTCGAGGAGCTCTTCCCCGCCTGGGCCGCGGGAGCGACGGTGGTCCTCGCCCGGGACGACCGGATGGCCGACCCGGCGAGCTTCCTCGACCTGGTCCGGGACGAGCGGCTGACGCTCTTCGAGCTGCCGACGGCGTTCTGGCACGAGTGGGTGCGCGAGCTCCAGGCGACCGGCGGCCGCATCCCGGAGACGGTGCGGCGGGTGATCGTGGGCGGCGAGCGCGTGGCGCCGGAGCGGCTCCGGCACTGGGGGAGCCTCGGGGTGCCGTTGACCCACGTCTACGGCCTGACCGAGACGACCGTCACCTCGACCCACTTCCGGCCGCCGGTCGGCGCCGAGAGCGGCGAGCGGGGGTGGGACCTGCCGATCGGCTTCCCCCTGCCCGCGTCGGAGGTCCGGGTGCTCGACGCGGAGCTCCGGGAGGTTCCCGGCGGGGTTCCCGGAGAGGTGGCGATCGGCGGAGCGTTCGTCGGGCGCGGCTATCACGGTCGCCCCCGGACCACCGCCGAGAGGTTCGTTCCCGACCCGCATGCCGCGGACGGGCGTCACGGGTCGCGGATCTACCGCACCGGAGATCTGGCGAGGTTCCGCGCCGACGGCGCGCTCGAGTTCCTGGGCCGGCTCGATCACCAGGTGAAGATCCGCGGCTTCCGGGTGGAGCCGGGGGAGGTCGAGGCGGCGCTCGCGGCCGAGCCGGGTGTGCGCGAGGCGGTGGTCGTGGTCCGCGAGGTGGCGGGAGACCGGCGCCTGGTCGGCTACGTGGTCACCGACCCGGGCCGCGAGGAGGTCGCCGACGGTCTCCGAGCGCGGCTGCGCGAGCGGTTGCCGGAGCACCGGGTGCCGTCGGTGGTGGTGCCGCTCGCCGCCCTGCCGCTGTCGCCCAACGGCAAGGTCGACCGCTCCGCGCTGCCCGATCCGGAGCGCCCGGCGGCGGGTGCCGGCGCCGGCTACGTCGCTCCGCGAAGCGAGGTGGAGGAGACGCTGGCGGCGATCTTCGGCGAGGTGCTCGGCACCGAGCGGGTGGGGATCGAGGACGACTTCTTCGAGCTCGGCGGCCACTCGCTGCTGGCCGCGCGGCTGATCGCCCGAGTGCGCGAGGCGTTCCGCATCGAGCTGCCCCTGCGCCGGCTGTTCGAGGCGCCGACGGTGGCAGCGCTGGCGGTGGCGGTGGTCGCCGTCCAGCTGGAGCAGGGCGACGAGGACGAGATGGCGCGCTCGCTCGCCGAGATCGAGGGTCTTAGCGACGACGAGCTCCAGGCCCTCCTGGCCGCCGAGGCCGCCATGGACGAGCCGGATCGCGGGGAGGACGAGTGAACCGAAGCACCGAGAGAGAGGCGACGATGACCGAGACGGAGAGCGAACCGGCGGCCACGCCGGGGCGGCCGGACGCCGGGGCCGGAGCGCCGGCGCTGCGCGCCATGCCGGAGGCACTGCTCGAGCGCTGGATGCGCGACTTCTACTTCGACGTCGACCACGACCTGGGGAGCAGCGGCGTCGAGGACTACTCGCTCGCCGAGCTGCGCGCCGTCGCCGGGATCGGCCAGGAGGAGCTCGACCGGATCGTCTTCCACGACAGCCGGACCCTCGGCGACCCGGACCTGCGAACGGCGATCGGCGCCCACCTGGCCGTCGACCCCGGTAGCGTGGTGCCGACCCACGGATCGAGCGAGGCGATCTTCCTGGTGATGAACGCCCTGCTCGATCCGGGTGACGAGGTGGTGGTGCTCGACCCGTGCTACCCCCAGCTCGCCGCCTTCGCGCAGCACACCGGCTGCCGGATGATCCACTGGCGACTGCGCTTCGAGGACGGCTACGTGCCCGATCTCGAGGCGCTGCGCACGCTGGTGGGGCCTGAGACCAAGATGGTCGTGGTCAACCTGCCCCACAACCCCACGGGCGCCGCGATCGGCCCCGCCGCCCGCGCCGAGCTGCTTGAGATCGTCGGCGGCGCCGGCGCCTGGCTGGTGTGGGACGGCGCGTTCACCCGGCTCACCTACGACGGCACGGTCCTGCCCGAGCCGATCGGCGAGTACGAGCGGGCGGTCTCCCTCGGCACGCTGTCGAAATCGTACGGCTTCCCCGGGCTCCGGGTGGGCTGGTGCGTCGCGTCGCCGGAGATGCTCGAGCGCTTCGCCCACATGCGCGACTACACGCTCCTCCACCTCTCGCCGCTGGTCGAGCGGTTGGCCCGGGGGGTGATCGAGCACGCCGACGGGCTGCTCGGTCCGCGCCTGCGCCAGGCGACGGCGAACCGCCGGATCGTCGAGCGCTGGATCGGCGAGCAGGACGGGCGCATCGAGTGGGTGCCGCCCGCCGGCGGGGTGAGCGCCTTCCCACGCCTGGCGGTGCCCGACATCGACGGCTTCTGCCGCCGGCTGGCCGCGCACGAGCGCGTGATGCTGGTGCCGGGCAGCGCCTTCGGCGAGCCGCGCCACGTGCGCCTCGGCTTCGGCGGCGCCACCGATTCACTGCGGGCCGGGCTGGAGCGGCTCGGCCGCGCCCTCGAACGGGAGGCCGTCGCCGAGCTCTCGACCTGAGCGGACCGGCGAGCCGACGTACGACCCGCGACACGATCCACGACCGAACGAGCACGAAAGGACACCACCGATGGAGCACCGAGTCACCCTGCAGCACGACGAGGTCGAAGCGATCCGGGAGCTGCTGGACGAGCTCGCCGCCCGCTACGACTCCACCGAATCCGCCGAGTTCCAGGACGCGGCGCCGCTCGCCGCCCAGGAGCTCCCGCTGCGGTTGCGGCGGGCATTCGCCGAGTTCAAGCTGCGCGAGCCGGCGAGCGTGATGATCGTCTCCGGCTGGCCGGTCGACCAGGAAGCGATCGGCCCGACGCCGCCGCACTGGAACCGCCGGCAGGGAGTTTCGCGGGCGCTCCGGGAGGAGATGCTCCTGGTGCTCTACGGCGAGCTGCTGGGCGAGGCGATCGCCTGGTCGACGCAGCAGCAGGGCTACCTGGTCCACGACATCCTGCCGATCGAGGGGCACCAGCACGAGCAGCTCGGCTCGGGCAGCGAAGAGCCCCTCACCTGGCACACCGAGGACGCCTTCCATCCCTACCGCGGCGACTACCTCGGCATGCTCTGCCTGCGCAACCCGGACCGGGTGCCGACCACGGTCTTCTTCGGCGAGCAACTCGACCTGCCGGAGGACCAGGTGCGGGTGCTCATGCAGCCGCGCTTCCGGATCCGCCCGGACGAGTCGCACCTGCCGAAGAACCGGTCCGACGACCAGGAGCTCGACCCGGCGCTCGCCCGCGCCTACGCCCGCATCGAGCAGATGAACACCCGGCCGGAGAAGATCCCGGTCCTCTCCGGCGACCCCGAGCGGCCCTACCTGCGGCTCGACCCCTACTTCATGGATCGGCTGGACGAGGACCCGGAGGCCCAGGCGGCGCTCGACGCGATGACCGCGCAGATCGACGAGAAGATCGGCGACCTGGTGCTCGAGCCGGGCGACTTCTGCTTCATCGACAACTTCCGGGCGGTTCACGGGCGCAAGCCGTTCAAGGCCCGCTTCGACGGCACCGATCGCTGGATGAAGCGGATCAACGTGACACGCGACCTGCGCAAGTCCCGCGAGATGCGGCGCACGCCCGAGTCCCGAGTGATCCTCTGAGATGACGTCGGACGGTTCGGCGAACGGCGGCCGGGACGGCCGCCGAGGGGGCGGCGGGCTGGCCGAGCGCCTCGCCCGCCTGACGCCCGAGCAGCTCGCCCTGCTGTCGCGGCGGGCGAAGCAGCGGGCCGCAGAGCCGGCGACGCAGACCATCCCGCGGTACTCGGGGAGCGCGCCACCCCCGCTCTCCTTCGGCCAGGAGCGCCTCTGGTTCCTCGCCCGCCTGGGCTTCGACGGCGGTGCCTACAACATGCCGACCGCCGTGCGGCTCCTGGGCGAGCTGTCCCCGGCCGCCCTCGAACGGGCGCTCGCCGGCCTGACGGAACGCCACGAGGTGCTGCGCACCACCTACCGGGTGGAGGCACCGGACGGCTCGCCGGTCCAGGTGATCGGTCCGCCACCCGGCACACGGCTCCCCGGCTGGACGTACGCGGACCTCTCCGGGCTGCCGGCGGCGGCGGGCGAGGCGGAGACCCGGCGGCTCCTGGCGGCCGCGGCGCGCCGACCGTTCGACCTCGCGCGAGGGCCGGTGCTGCGGGCGCTCCTGGTCGCCCTGGGGCCGCGCGAGCACCTGCTGCTCCTCAACCTCCACCACATCGCCGGCGACGCCTGGTCGAGCGGCATCCTGGTGCGCGACCTGGCGGCGCTCTACGGCAGCGCCGTCGGCGGCCCCGTAGAGCGGCCGGCACTGCCGGAGCTGCCGCTCCAGTACGCCGACTACGCCGTCTGGCAGCGCCGACGCCTGACCCCGGAGCGGGTGAGCGAAGAGGTCGAGTTCTGGCGCCGCCGCCTGGGCCCGGTCGACCGGGTGCTCGAGCTGCCGGCGGACCGGCCGCGGCCGCCGGTCGCGACGGCCCGGGGCTCCCACCTGCCGGTCGCCCTGCCCCCCGCGCTGCGCAGCCGCCTGGAGAAGCTCGCGAGGACCGAGGGAGCGACGCTCTTCATGGTGCTGCTCGCCGGCTTCTTCGCCCTGCTCGAACGCTGGACCGGCGAGAGCGTGCTGCGGGTCGGCACCCCGGTGGCCGGCCGCGACCGCCGCGAGCTCGAGGGCCTGATCGGCCTCTTCCTCAACACCCTCGTGATCCCCGCCGACCTGGCCGACGGCGGCGACGCCCTCACCTGGCGCGCTCTCGTCGGCCGGGTGCGCCGGAGCGTGCTCGACATCCAGGCCCACCAGGAGCTCCCCTTCGAGCGCCTGGTGGAGGCGCTCCAGCCGGAGCGCGACCTCGCACGTTCGCCGCTCTTCCAGGTGCTCTTCACGCTCGAGGCCGAGAGCGGGGCCGGCGGCGGAGCCGACGCAGGCGGCCCGGCGGCCGGCGCCTTCGGCGGCCTCGAAGTCCGCTCCGTCGGCACCGAGCTGCCGATCGCCAAGCTCGATCTGACGCTCGCCTTCGGCGACGACGGCCGGCGCCTGTGGGGCGGGTTCGAGTACCGGACCGACCTCTTCGACCGCACCACGATCGCGCGTCTCGCCGGTCACCTGCGCACGCTCCTCGAAGCGGCGCTGGATGCCCCCGACCGGCCGGTCTCGGCGCTGCCGGCGCTGAGCCCCGCCGAGCGCCAGCAGCTCCGGGTCGAGTGGCAGGGCGCTTCGGCGGCGGAGCCGGCGGTCGGCGGCGCGTCCCCGCAGACTCTCGACGCGCTGGTGCTCGGAGCCCTGCTCCGCCCGTCCGGGGGGACCGACGCCTCGGCCCCGGCGGTCGCCGACGGCGTCCGCACCCTCTCCCGGCGTGAGCTGGCCGCGACGGTCGAGTCGTGGGCGCGTGCGCTCCGGCGCCGGAGGGTCGGTCCGGAGACGCTGGTGGCGGTCGCCCTGCCGCGGAGCGCACGCATGGTGCCCGCGCTGCTCGCGATCGCCCGCGCCGGCGGCGCCTGGGTGCCGGTCGATCCCGCCGACCCGCCCGAGCGGCGGGCGTGGGTGCTGGAGGACTCGGGAGCGTCGTGGGTCCTGAGCGCCGGGCCGGATCTCGACTGGGGACGCCCCGTGGTGACGCTGGAGGACCTCGACCACCCGGGCTTCGAATCCGACGAGCGCTCCGACGAGGAAGGCGGCGCCCTGGCGGTCGCGGCGGGTGGCGGCGACCGGCTGGCCTACGTCATCTACACCTCCGGGTCGACCGGACGGCCGAAGGGCGTGATGGTTCCGCACCGCACCGTGGTGGCCTTCCTGGCCGCCATGGCGGCTCGCCCGGGGCTCGCCCCCGGCGAGCCGCTCCTCGCCCTCACCACCCTCTCCTTCGACATCTCGGTCCTCGAGCTCTTCCTGCCGCTGATCGCCGGCGGCACGGTGGTCGTCGGCGACGACGAGGAGCGTCGAGATCCGCGGCGGCTGGCGGCGCGCATGGCGGCGCTGCTCGACACCGGGGAGTCCCTCGCCTGCCAGGCGACGCCGGCGACCTGGAGCCTGCTGCTCGAGGCCGGGTGGACCCCTCCGCCCGGCCTGCGGGCGCTGTCCGGCGGCGAGGCCCTGCCGGCCGACGTCGCCGCCCGGTTGCGGCCGACGGCCGGCGCTCCGGCGACGGCGGTCCGCGCCGAGCTGTGGAACCTCTACGGCCCGACCGAGACCACCGTCTGGTCGACGCTCGAGCGGGTGGCGCTCACCGATCCCGGCGGTGGCCAGGCGGTGCCGATCGGTCGGCCGATCGAGGGCACGACCGTCCACGCGGTCGACCGGCGGATGCGGCCGGCCCCGGTGGGGGTACCGGGGGAGCTGCTGATCGGCGGCGCCGGAGTCAGCCGCGGCTACCTGCGGCGCCCCGCCCTGACCGCGGAGCGCTTCGTACCCGATCCGTTCGCCTCCCCGGCGAGCGCTGCCGCCGGGGCCCGGCTCTACCGCACCGGCGATCTCGTGCGCCGCCTTCCCGACGGCCGCCTGGAGTTCCTCGGGCGCCTCGACCACCAGGTCAAGCTCCGCGGGTTCCGCATCGAGCTGGGCGAGGTGGAGGCCGCGCTCGCGGGGCATCCGGGGGTCGCCCGGGCGGTGGCGGTGGTGCACGAGCCCGCGGCCGCCGACCGCCGGCTCGTCGCCTGGATCGTCCCCGCCGGGGAGCCCGGCGAAGGGCTGCTCGACGCGCTCCGCCGCCGGTGCGAAGAGCGACTGCCGGCCGCCATGGTGCCGGCCGCCTTCGAGCTCACCGGCGAGCTGCCCCTGACCCCGAACCGCAAGGTCGACCGCGCAGCCCTCGCCCGGCGCGCTCCGGGCGGCGCCGCCGAGACCGCGGGCCGGGTAGCCCCCCGGACCCCGCTCGAAGAGCGCCTCGCCGGCCTGT
>CAZLLV010000412.1:0-3748 GCA_964560325.1 uncultured Thermoanaerobaculia bacterium
TCCCCGAGGGCGGCGAGAACCGCGTCGCCCTCGAGATGGTCATCGCACGCGTCGAGAAGCTGCTGGCCTGACCGACCCCGTCAAAACGGCCACATCCAGGGGATGAGAACGGTCGCCAGCAGCCAGAGGATCACCGTCAGCGGCAGCCCCACCTTCATGTAGTCCATGAACTTGTACCCCCCGGGACCCAGCACCATCGCGTTGGTCTGGTAGCCGGTCGGGGTCGCGAAGCTGAGCGAGGCGGCGAATGCGACCGCCATGAGGAACGGCTTGCCGTCCACGCCCATCTCACCGGCCACCGACAGCGCGATCGGCACCATCAGGACGGCGGCCGAGTTGTTCGTGATGAAGGCGGTGAGAACCGACGTGACCAGGATCACGAGCGAGAGCACGATGATCGCGTGGAACGGCGCTCCGAAGGCGACGATCCCTTCGCCGATCATGCTCGCCAGCCCGGTCTCTTCCATGGCGACGCCGAGCGGCAGGATGGCGACCAGCAGGAAGATCACGCTCCAGTCGATCGCCGTGTAAGCCTGTTGCATCCGGATGGCGCCGGCGACCAGGAGGAAGACGACGCCGAGGATCGCCGCCTCGAGGATTCCCATGGCACCGCTCGCGGCGAGCAGGACCACCACCGGCAGCGTGACCGCCGCCACCCACCAGCGCTTGGTCAGGCCGAGCCGGACCGACAGCTCCTTGACGGGCATGAAGTCCTCGAGCCCCTGGAGGCCCTCGATCCGCTGCCGCGGGCCGAAGACGAGCAGGGTGTCCCACGGCTTGAGCGCCACCCACGCGAGCTTGTCGCGCATCACCTCGCCGGTACGGTTGAGGGCGAGGACGAAGCAGCCGTAGCGCTTCCGGAACTCGACCTCCTGGAGGGTCTGGCCGACCAGCCGCGACATCGGCGAGAGCTGCACCTCGACGAGGATGTTGTTGGCGTCCGAGATGTCGGCGTCGTCGAGCTTGGTGTCCGAGAGGAGGAGGAGCCCCCGCTGCTCTTTGAACGCGACGATGTCCTGCATCGCGCCCCGGATGATCAGGGTGTCGTCCTCCGCGAGCGGGGTGTTCCGGATGTCGGTGGCGATCCGCTGCTTGCCGCGGAGGATCTCGAGCACGTTGATCCGGTAGCGCTCGCTGATCTGCTCGGAGAGGACCGTGTGGCCGATCAGGCTGGAGCCCTCCGGGACCCTGACCTCGGTCAGGTAGGACGCCATCTGGTACTTGCCGGTGAGGGTCGACGGGCCGAGCCGGTCGGGCAGCCAGCGGATCGCCACGAAGAGCGTGTAGGCCATCCCCACGGCGAAGAAGACGCCGCCCACCCAGAGGAACTCGAACATGGTGAACGCCGCGTAGCCGTGCTGCACGGCGAGGGCCGAGACCAGCAGGTTGGTCGAGGTGCCGATGAGCGTACAGGTACCGCCGACGATCGCCGCGTAGGAGAGCGGCATGAGGACCTTCGACGGGCTGATCCGGTAGTGCTCCGCCAGGCTGGTACCGACGGGGATGAAGATCGAGACCGCGGCGGTGTTGTTGATGAAGCCCGAGATGAAACCGGTCAGGGTGAGAAGGATCGCGCTCGCCCGCCAGCTCGAGTCGCGGGCGTAGGCGGCGATCCGATAGCCGATCCGCCGCACCAGCCCGCTCTGGACCAGCCCCTCGCTCAGGATGAACATCATGAGCACGGTGACCACCGCCGGGTTGCTGAAGCCGGCCACAGCCTGCTCGGCCGTGACCAGGTCGAAGCCGAGGAGCAGGCCGAGCGAGACGAGCGCCGTGGCGTCGAGCGGCAGCCACTCGCGCGTGAACGAGGCGAGCGTGAAGGCGAGGATCGCGAGGAGCAGGGCGATCTCGATCGTCAGCCCGGTCATGAAACGTCCCGTCGGCTCATCGGATCGCCGATCCTAGCAGCCGCCGGTCCCCGTGGGCACCGGGTCGAGCTCTCCCGCGCCTCCGCTACAATCCCTCGCCGTGCCCTATTTGCTGCGCGTCCGCGAAGGTTTCGAAGCCGCCCACCACCTGACCTCCTACAAGGGCTCGCCGGAGCCGGTGCACGGCCACTCGTGGACCGTGGAGGCGGCGCTCGAGGCCGCCGAGCTCGACGGCGAGGGGATGGGCTTCGACTTCGTCGAGGTACGCGACGCCCTGCGCGAGCTCGCCGCCCGCTTCGACCACCGCCACGTCAACGAGGTGCCGCCGTTCGACGCCACGAGCCCGACCACCGAGCGGCTCGCGCGCTGGTTCTTCGAGCGGCTCGCGGAGCGCCTGCCGGCTGCCGGCCCGGCCCGGCTGGTCGAGGTCACGGTCTGGGAAGGTCCGGCCTGCTCGGCGACCTATCGCCCGTGAGAGCGGCGGGGTCGCGTCTTGACACCCCGAGGGGGCGCCGATAGCGTCCTCCTCGATGAAGAACGACCGCAGTCCCCGCCGTCGCGCGCATTTCGCCCCGGCCGCGCTCCTGCTGGCGCTCGCTCCGCTTCTCGGCTCGGCCCTCGCCTGCGGCGGAGACGACGCCGAGCCGGTGGGCTCGCTCACCGTCACGCCGGCCCGCGTGGAGCTGCCGTACGGCACCTTCCGGGACCTCGACCTCGCCTGGTCGCCGGCCGCCGAGCTCGACGGCCTCGAAGGGGCCCCCCGAGTCTTCCTCCACCTCCTCGACGACGACGGCGAGCTGGTCCGGACCTTCGACCAGGACCTCCCCGGCGCGTGGCGGACGGGCGGCGAGATCACGTACACGGCGCGGATCTACCAGTCGCTTCTCGCGCCACCGCTGCCTCCCGGTGAGTACACCCTGACCGCCGGCCTCTACGACGCGGCCGGCAACCGCTGGGCGCTCGGCGGCGTGGGAGAGCCGGTCGGCAAGCGCGAGTACCGGGTGGCGACCGTGGAGGTGCCGACCCAGGGCGGGCCGTTGCCGGCGACCACCTTCTCGCCGTCGTGGAGCCCGACGCAGGCGGGAGCCGATCGGCAGGTGGTCGCGTTCCGCTCGCTCGCCGGCGAGGGCACGATCGTCCTCTCCGAGGTCCCGGGTGCGGGCACGCTCTGGCTCGACGTACGCGTCCCGCCGGACCAGGTCGGGGGCTACGCCCGCCGCGTCGTCGAGCCGGCCGACGGGGGCGACGGCATGCCGCGGGTAGTGGTGGCGGCGGACTGCACCGGCTTCGAGTCGCGGCTCTCGGGCGAGGGCTCGCACCGGATCGACGTGCCGGTGGCGGCGGAGGGCTGCGAGATCGCGCTGCGGCCGAACTTCGTGATGGAGTCGCCGACCGGCGAGCGCCGGTCCGTGAACCTCGAAGTCCTGGCTTGGGCGGGAGGCTAGAGCCCGCGCTGGCTACTTCGACAGGGTGACCGTGGCCGAGGCGGCGATCGGCAGCCCTTCGACCGGTCCGACCGGGGTCCAGACCTCGACCTCCGCCTCGCCGTCTTTCTCGACCGTCCGGTTCGTCCAGCGCGCCTCGCGCAGGGTGACCTCGACGTCGAGCTTGCCGTTCGCCGGCGCCGGGCGGCCGGTCTCTCCGGTCCAGAAGTTGTAGAGCGCGACCTCGACCATCTCCCCGGGCGGGATCGGCTTCAGGAAGACCTGGTTGCGGTAGACCGGCAGCTCCTGCTCCTCGACCTCGACGGTGAAGACGAGGGCGGAGGCGATCCGCTCGCCCCGGTTGGCGATCCGGACGCTCAGCCGGGCGAGCGCGTCGGCGCCGGGCGGCTTCCCCTCGACCGGCCCGCGCACGATCACCTCCTCGAGCGCCAGCCG
>CAZLLV010000413.1:0-3029 GCA_964560325.1 uncultured Thermoanaerobaculia bacterium
TTCCTCGACCGCTGGCGCGCCGACATGGTGCGCTTCGGCGGGCACGCGCAGGCGATCGGCCTGACCGTCGCGCCGGCCCGCCTCGAAGCGCTCCGCGATGCCTGGGAGGAGTCGTCCGGCGGGTGGGACGAGGCGCCGTTCGTCCGCAGCCACGAGTACGAGCTGACGGTCGCGCCCGAGGAGATCGACGACGCGCTGGTCGACGAGCTCGACGCCCTGGAGCCGCACGGCCAGGGCAACCCGCGCCCGCTCCTGCGGGTCGGTCCCCTCCGGCTCGAAGGCACACCGCGGCTCTTCGGCAAGCGCGAGCGCCGCCACCTCTCGGCACGCGCCGCCGGCGACGGCGGGGGGAGCGTGTCGCTCCTCGGCTGGGGCTGGGCCGACCGGGCGGCGGCGCTCGCCAGGCCGTTCGAGGTCCTCGGCCACCTGGAGCGCGACCGCTACGACGGGCGGCCGATTCTGCGCCTCGTCGACAGCCGGCCCTTCCGTGGCGGAGAATCGCGCCACCGATGAGCGAGCCCGAGAACCGCGACGTCGCGGACACCCCGCCCCCTCCGGAGAGTCCCGCGCCCCCAGGCGCCGCGCCGCCCGATCCGAGCCGGGAGATGCGCCGGAACCGCGCCATCCGGCGCGTCCGTTGGCTCGTCCTCGTCGCCACCCTGGCGGCGGTCGCGCTGATCGTCGCGCTCTACCTCGCGGGCCGGAGCGACCGGCCCGACTCCGGGATCGACCCGGACGATCTCGAGTCGGAGAGCATGGAGCCGACGGGCGAGATGGTGACGGTGGGGGAGGGGTTCGAGCGGACGGTGACGGAGGGCGACCGGCAGCTCTTCACCGTCCGGGGGGACCGCTACTCGGTCAACCGGGAGGGGACCGTCTTCCTGGAAGGCGTCGAGGTGGTGATCGAGCGGGAGGAGGGCGGCGCGTACCGGGTCGAGGGTGAGAAGGCGCGCTTCGAGATGGAGGAGCGGCGCGGGCGGATCGCTGGCGGCGTGCGCGTCGAGGCGCCGGACGGCCTGGTGCTCGAGACCGAGAGCTTGCGGGTCACCGACGACGGCACGCAGATCCGCACCAGCGCGCCGGTGGCGTTCGAGCTCGGCGAGGACTACGTGGGCACGGCCGAGGGCCTTCGCGCCTGGCTGCGGTCGCGTCGCTTCCTGCTCGAAGGGCTGGTCGAGATCGAGAGCCGGCCGGGCGCCGAGGAGCCGCTGCGGATCCAGGCCAAGGGGCTGGTGCTCGACAGGAACCGCAAGCTGCTGCGCTCGCAGGACTGGGCGGTGCTGCGGCGTCGGGGCGAGCGGTTGAGCGCGCTCGAGATGCACTTCTTCTTCGCCGAGGACGAGCGCACCCTCCGCTTCGTCCGCGCCGAGCGCAGGGTCACCGGCATCCTGCGCAGCGGCGGCTCGGTCGATCTCGGAGACTCGGGCGCGCGCCGCCTCGGGTTCGAGGCCGGCAAGATGACCCTGATGATGAGCGAAGACGGGCGGAACCCCCGGCAGCTCGACCTGGAGCGGTTCGGCCGGATGCGCCCCCGGATCTACACCCTCGGTCCGCGGGCGGCCCCCCGCTACCGCCTGAGCGCGCCCACCATCACCGCCTGGTTCGGCGCCGAAGGAGCCGCCGAGCGCGCCGTCGCGGAGGGGCAGGCGCCGGGGGACGTGGTGCTGGTGATGCACGAGCCGGGCGAGCGGGTCGTCGACGAGGCCGCGCTCGGCGCGCAGCCGGTGCCGGAGGAGGCGGGCGAGGAGGGAGCAGGGGAGCCCGAGCCCGAGGAGGACGAGCGGGCGGGGCCGACGCGCCGGCGCGCGACCGGGCGGGTCGCGGAGGCCTCGTTCGGGCCGGACGGCGAGGTCTCCACGATCGAGATGCGAGACGGCGTGACGCTCGAGGACGGCCAGGTCGACGCCGAGGGCGAGGTCGCGAGGTTCGACCCGGCCGAAGAGCGCGCGGAGCTCGAGGGCCGGCCCGCCGTCGCCCGGAGCGAGCAGGGCACCATGGAGGCGCCGCGCATCCTCTATACTCGCGGCACGGGCATCGTCCACGGCGTCGGCGGCGTGCGCGTCCGGATCGACGACGCGGCGGGCTCCCCCCTCGGCGGCTCGCCGCTCGCGAGCGGCGCCCGGAACGAGGGGCCGGTCCGGATCGAGGCCGAGCAGGGCTACCTGCGCGACGAGCCCCGGACGTTCCTCTTCGTCGGCGACGTTCGAGCCTGGCGGGGCGACGACCTGCTGGTGGCCGACGAGATGCGCGGGGACGAGGCCGAGGACCGGCTGACCGCCACGGGCGGCGTCCGGACCCTCTGGAATCCCGAAGAAGACGACGGCACCCCCGCCGGGAGCGCCCAGGACGGGCCGATCGAGGTGACCTCGG
Organism: uncultured Thermoanaerobaculia bacterium; assembly: GCA_964560325.1. Classification (GTDB taxonomy): domain Bacteria; phylum Acidobacteriota; class Thermoanaerobaculia; order Multivoradales; family DATKCC01; genus CAZLLV01. The sequence goes on from CAZLLV010000413.1 coordinate 2,371, forward strand.
ACGAGCTCGTCTACCGGCAGGGCGAGCGGCTCCTGGTCTACACCGGGGACGTGAAGGCGGTACAGGCCGGCCGCGAGATCGCGAGCCAGGAGATGGTGCTGACTCTCGCCGAGGAGGGCGGGATCGAGCGCCTGGTGGCGACCGGGGACGTGACGATCGACGCTCCGCCCCCCGCGGACGCCCCGGACGAGACCGGCAAGAGCCTGCGCGGCGCGCGCGCCGTCTACGACCCGGAGGCGCGCACCATCGACGTGTCCGCCGCGGCCGGGGGCAAGGTGAGCCTGAGAGACAGCGACGGCAGCGTCGTCCAAGGACCGAGAATGGTGTACGACATCGAGGCAGACCGCGTGCGCGTCGTCGGCAGGGAGCCGGGTTCGCCGTGACCGAGGACCGCAGGCTCCTGGCCCGCAACCTGCGCAAGGTCTACGGCGGTCGCGCCGTGGTGGGCGACGTCTCGCTCGAGGTCGCGCCCGGCGAGATCGTCGGCCTGCTCGGTCCGAACGGCGCGGGCAAGACGACGACCTTCTACATGGTGGTCGGGGTCGTGCCGCCGGACGCCGGGCACGTCCACCTGGGCGGCGAGGACATCACCGAGCTGCCGATGTACCTGCGCGCGCAGCGCGGCATCAGCTACCTGCCGCAGGAGCCGTCGGTCTTCC
>CAZLLV010000414.1:0-3099 GCA_964560325.1 uncultured Thermoanaerobaculia bacterium
GGATCGGGCGGCGCGAGCTTCGCCCGCAGGCTGGCGCGAAACGCCCCGGCCGCGTCCCGGGGGCGGTCCAGGTTCAGGTAGGTCAGACCGAGCCAATGACGGGTCTCCCCGTCGTCCGGCACCAGCCGGGCCGCCTCCTCGAAGCGCTCGCGGGCGGTCTCGAAGTCGCCGCCGTGATAGGCGACGACGCCGCGGGCGAAGGCGAGGCGGGCGTCCGCCAGGGGCGCGGCGGACTCCGCTTCCTGGGCGACGGACGGCGGCGCTCCCCAGAGGCAGAGGAGCGCGAGGAGCACGGTGCCGGCTCGGAGGCCGGGGCGTGGGCGTGGAAGGGCTCGAAGGTGCATCGTCACCTCCTCAGGAGCGCAAAGCCGCCGGCCGCGACGAGCACCGCCAGCAACGCCAGGAGCCGGCCCGAGAGGGCCGGGATGTCGGGCGGTCCGAGGACCGTGAAGACGGTCGGGCCGGGCGCGGTGGCACCGGGCGGCGCGCTCGCCACCTCGGTACCGTCCGGACCGGTCACCGTCGCTTGAGTCGCCACCTGGCTGCCACGGGCTCCGAACAGGATCATAGCGTCGATCTCGATCGTCACCGACCCGCCCGCCGCGATCATGCCGTTCCAGGCGACCCAGCCGCCGGCTGCGGACGGGTCGGAGGGGTCGGGTGGGTCGATCCGGACGGCGCCGGTGTCGGCCCGTCCGGCGACCGGCACGAGCTGCGCCGGGAACGGGATCACCACCTCGTCGCCGGGGCCGTCGCGCAACGGCCCGTCGCCGTCGTTGGCGATGGTCAGGGTGTAGGTCACCACGCCCCCTTCGACCGGGATCCCGGCGACGGCGAGGACGGCGGAGAGCACGGGCGACGTCGGCGGGCGCTCCGGTATCGGCCGGTCGGGCTCGGGTGGATCGGGCGGCTCCTGGGGGAGGGCGAGGTCGACGACCTCGGCGTAGACGGCACCCGCGTCGGTGCCGCCCCCGTCGTCCCGGTAGGCGCCCACGGCGAGCGCCCCGCCGGAGAGGGCGACGGCGATCCCCACCTCGTCCCCCGGCCCCGACTCCGATGGCTGCACCCGGCCCGCCTCGGTCCAGCCGGTTTCGCCCCAGCGGTAGAGGCGTACCGCCCCGCGGGAGCGGTCCTCCCGCCGGGCGCCGGCGACCAGAGTGCCGCCGGTGAGCGCCACGTCGGTGCCGAGCTGGTCTCCGGGCGCGCCGGTGAAGCGCGCCTCCAGCTCGTAGGCGAACGGACCCCGGGCGAAGACGTAGACCACCCCGGCGCCGGCCGCCGCCCGCGGCGCCCCCACCGCCAGCCGGGCGCCGTCGATCGCCACCGAGTAGCCGAAGGCGTCGAAGGCGCCACCGTCGGGAGCGACCACCCGCTGCTCTAGAAAACCGCTCTCGGTGAACAGGTGGACCGCCCCGGCGTCGGTGATCGGCGTGTCCTCCCAGGGTGCCCCGACGGCGACGAGGGCGACGAGGACCCCGCTCTCGCCACCCTCGGCCCCCCCGCCTCCCTTGGCCAGCGCCCAGCCGAAACCGGCCTCGTCCTGCGGCTCGGCGGCCTGGTAGCGGCGGATCACCCCGCCGTTCGGGCCGAAGCGGACCACCGCGCCGGCCGCCCGCCGGCCGCCGGCGCCCGCGGTGGGCGCCCCGGCCAGCACGTCGCGGCCGTCGAACAGCACCGACGAGCCGAGGCCGGCGCCGGCCTCTCCGGTCGCGAGCCGCGCCGTCGGGAACCAGCCGTCCGGCCCTCGCCGGTAGACGTGCACCGCCCCGCCCGGCCCCGCGCCGGGCGCTCCGAGGAGCGCCCGATCGCCCGCCGCGGCTCCGCTGCGGCCGAGGGCGACCGCGAAGCCGGTCCGGTCGCCAGCGGCGGACTCCGGCGCCAGGAGCTTGGCGGACTGGATCCAGCCGCCGGCGCCCGGCAGGAGCTCGTAGACGTAGGCCGAGCCGGAGTTGGTCCCCAGGTCGTCGTCCTCGAGCGAGCCGACCAGGAGCACGCCGAGCCCTCCCCCGCCGTCGGCACCCGGCCCCGGCACCAGGTCGAGGTCGAGGGCGCAGCCGAAGAGATCGCCGGCCGCCGCGTCGTCCGCCTGGAGCCTCTCGATCGGCGGCGGCTGGGCCGCGAGCGCGGCGGGGAGCAGGAGCGAGAGGGTGAGCGGCAGGGAGGCGGCTGTGGCGAGTCTCGGCGGCATGCGGGTCTTCTCCTTGGAAGGAAGTGACCGCTCGCCGCCGATCCCTTTCATCTATCGCAGCTCTTGCTCGACTGCGGCGAGAGCGGTTCGAAAGCGCGCCCGGTCGAACGCCTCCGGCCGCTCCACCGTCGCGGTGAGGGCGGCGAGGGCTTCGACCAAGCCGCTCCGGGCACTCTCCGGCCGGGTCGCGAGCAGGTAGCCGGCCAGGGAGTAGAGCCCCTGGACGGCCTGCTCGGCGGTGTGAACGTCGACCGCCAGCGCGTCGCCGCGGGCGGCCAAGGCGAGCGCGGTGACGCGCGCCTCCTCGGGGCGCCACGCCACCGAGCCGAGCCGGCTGGTGACCGGAGCGAGGAGCCGCGCCAGCTCGTCCGCCGCCTCGGCGACCTCCGCGGGCGGGGTCGAGAGCCGCGACACCCGCCGCGCGAGCTCCGCCACCGCCCGGTCGAGCGCCGGCAGCTCGGCCGGCGCGTGGCGCTCGACCAGCACGCGGAGCGCCGCCCAGCGCGCGGGGCTCCAGGGCGGCAGACCGATCCGGGCGCGGAGCTCCGACCCGGCCTCTTCGCGGGGTGCCACGGCCCCCTCGCCCGCCAGGTCGTGGTGGCAGGAGTAGCAGCTCAGGGCCGAGAAGTCGGGCCAGCGGCCGTTCCGGGCGCGGGCGCCCAGCTCGGTCGCGGCGGTGGCGAGCGCCGCCGCCTGCCCCACCGCCCACTCGCGCAGCCGCTCCTCCGGGCCGCTCCGCCAGTGGGCCGGCATCTCGAGGCCGAAGTTGGCGAGCTCGAACTGGAGCGGCGGGTGGCCGGCGGCGATCAGGTCGTGGTCGACGAGCCGCGCCGGCGAGCCACCGCCGGTGCCGAGGTGGCAGCCGAGGCAGACCCGCGCCCGCACCTCCGGGTCCTCCAGGTCGACCATGC
>CAZLLV010000415.1:0-2851 GCA_964560325.1 uncultured Thermoanaerobaculia bacterium
GCCTCCTCAGGCCACCCCCGCGGCGGCCCCGGGCGGATTTCCACCCCGCGGTGGGGGGCGGTCGGCGGGCGCGCCCCGGGCCGGAACCGCCAACGCAGCCACCCCGCGGCGACCATCACCAGCCCCCACCCCACCGCGGTCACCTCCGCCCTACCCCGCCACGGCCCCGCGCTCTTCGGCCTGAGCCCCCACCTCCCCCTCCTCCCCCGGCCCGCGCCAGGTCTCCTCGCTCTCGTCGAACACCGGCAGGTCCGGCTCCCTCCCCCGCTTCGCGTTCACCCGCCACCCCCAGAGCAGCGACCACTTCTGGTACGTCCCGAACGCCTGGAGCATGCAGAAGACCATCCCGTGCATGCCGTCCAGGATGCCGAGCTGCACGATGTAGGTCCGGAAGAACCGCCACACCGTCCGCCCGAAGACCTCCCGGAAGCCCGACTGCCGCCCCTCCCGCCACATCTGCGCCGCGCCCCAGACGCTGTACTTGTGGATGCGCGCGATGTACTCGTCGAACGAGTCCACCATGTAGTGCTCCATCGGGTTCTTGAGCACCGGCGCCGGACCGAGCGTGTCCATGTCCGCGTGCACCCGCCGGTTCGGGTAGCGCGCCGTGCCCCGCCGCACCAACCGCACCACCCGGTCGTGCTGCCAGCCCGAAAAGCGGATCCGCTTGCCCATGATGTAGGCGCGCCGGTCGATCGTGTAGGCGTTGTGCTCCGGCTCCCCCGTCAGGATCTTCTCGATCTCCTGCCGCAGCGCCGGCGTGCAGCGCTCGTCCGCGTCGAAGATCAGGATCCACTCCCTCTCCACCTGGTCCATCGCCCAGTTCTTCTGAGCCGCCGAGCCGAAGTAGGTGCGCTGCACCAGCTCCACCTTGTCGTAGCTCGAGACGATCTCCGGCGTCCGGTCGGTCGAGAACGAGTCGACGACCAGGATCTCGTCGCACCAGAGGAGCGACTCGATGCAGGCGGCGATGTTCGCCTCCTCGTTGTAGGTCGTGATGATCGCCGACAGGCCCGGCCGCTCTCCGCGGTTCGCGTCTTCGCTCATGGTGCCTCCGGGCGCGATCTTACCGTGCCCTCCCCGGCCGCTCTCCCCGACCCGAACAGTCCTGTAGACTCCGGGCTCCCGTGCGTGCGTTCGTCTCCTACTGCCTGCTGCGGCTGATCAAGCTCCTCGGAAGGGCCTTCTACACCCTCGAGTCGGGCTGGGTCGGCACCTACGCGGACGATCCGTGGAAGGCCGACATCCGGATCGTCGCCATCCTCCACCACACGAGCCTCTACGAGCCGATCTTCGCCGGCATCTGCCCGAACCGCTTCCTCCGCCGGATCTCCCGCCTCGGCGTGGTGCCGATCGCGGACAAGACCCTCGAGCGGCCGATCGTCGGCGCCTTCTTCCGGATGATCGCGGCGAACGTGGTGCCGATCACCCGCAAGCGCGACGACACCTGGCGCTTGGTGGTGCAGCAGGCGGGGCCGGGCAAGATGGTGATGATCCTGCCCGAGGGCCGGATGAAGCGCGCGACCGGCCTCGATTCCGACGGCCGGCCGATGACGGTGCGCGGCGGCATCGCGGACCTGATCGAGTCGACCGGCGAGGGCAAGCTGCTGCTCGCCTACTCGGGCGGGCTCCACCACGTCCAGGCGCCGGGCGACAAGCTGCCGAAGCTCTTCCGGACCGTGCGCCTCAACCTCGAGCTGGTCGACATCGCGCGCTACCGCGACGCGGTGCTCGCCGCCGCCGAGCCGGGCGACAGCTTCCGGCGCTCGGTGGTGATCGACATGGAGCGCCGGCGCGACCTCTACTCGCCGGTCGAGGGCGTGCCGGTCGGCATCCCGGACCCGGAGAGCTACGCCGCCGGCCGCCACGTGCCGGCGCCGATCTCGGGACGGCGCAAGCGGCGTGGCGCGGCCGGCGCCTCGGCTCCCGCGGCGACCGCCGAGCCGACCCCGTAGCCCGAGCCCTCGACTTCCGGAGAGACCGACCATGGCCGACCTCGCGACCACCCACGCCGCCGTCCTCTCGCAGATCGACCGGCTGCTCGCGATCGCCGAAGACCCGGGCGAGTTCCCCGACGCGCGGACCGAGGTCTCGCGCTGGAGCCCACTGCTCCACGCCGAGCACCTGGCGCGAGCCGGCCAGGGGAGCCTCGGCCAGCTCGACAAGGCGCTCACGCGCGACGGCGGACCGGGCCTGAAGCCGCTCGGCTGGCTGGTACTGACCCTGAACTGGCTCCCGCGCGGCCGCGGCCGGTCGCCGGAACCGACGCTCCCCCAGGGTCTCGAGCGCGAGCCGGTGGCGGCCGATCTGCGCGTGTTTCGGGGCCGGGTCGAGGCCCTGGGCGGGCGGCTGGACGAGCTCGCCGCCGCGAAAGGCAGCGCCGCGCACCCTTTGTTCGGCGGCCTCACGCCGGCGCGGTGGGTCCGGTTCCTCCAGGTCCACCACCATCATCACCTGAAGATCGTCGAAGACATCCGCCGCGCCTGGCGGAGCTGACCGACCTCTAGATCGAGCCGTATCGTAGGGCGGGGCCGTGTCCCGCCGCCAGCGCCGCCGCCGGGCTCGATCGGAGCGCCACCACCTCGCCCACCACCACCGTAGCCGGCGATCGCACGCCCGCCGCCTCGGCCCGCTCCGCCACGTCCGCGAGGGTCGCCTCCACCACCCGCTCCCCCTCCCAGGTCCCTCGCTCGACCACCGCCACCGGCGTCTCCCGCCGCCGGCCGGCGCGCACCAGGTTCGCCGCCACGTAGCGCAGCCGCGCGACGCCCATCAGCACCACCACCGTGTCGAGCCGCGCGAGCGCGCCCCAGTCGACGTCGTCGAGATCGGCCGCGCGGTGCGCGGTGAC
>CAZLLV010000416.1:0-21262 GCA_964560325.1 uncultured Thermoanaerobaculia bacterium
GGAAAATCCTGCCGGTACAAATTGGCCACGAACACGTCGTTCTGACGCGGGTCCTCCGACAGGTCATTCAGACCGCTGTTGACGTCCTTGTCGAGAAGCCGGAACCAGGCGAGGTTGTACTGCCAGAGATTGTTGTCGCGCGTGCCGAACACACGCGCGCCGAGCTGGTTATCCTGAAACAGAAATCCGCGGAAGTCGCTGGTGAACGGCTGGATGCCGGCGCGCACGGAGACGAAGTCGTAGCTCGGCGACAGGTCGGCGAGCTTCTTCTCGACGAACAGCTCCTGGAGAGCGCCGAAGCCGGTGGTCCGCGACGTGCCCTCGCGCACGTCCGGGCGGACCACCGCGTTCTCGGACACCTCGACGTGGTTGAGGTTCGCCGCCACCGTCGCGCGCACCCGCCAGTCGATCGGCCGGAACGCCGTGTCGCCCTCGAAGAGGTCGGCGGTGACGAACAGGTTCTGATTGCCGATCCCGAGACCTTCGCGGCCGAAGAAGCCGATCGAGCCCGGCCGGTCGGTCGAGACCCCCGCCGGCACCGGCACGCCGCCGTACTCGAGCAGGGTGTCGGAGATCCCGGTCAGCACCAGGAAGACCTCGCGCTGGCCGCCGTCTTCCGAAGCGCCGAAGGTGTGGACCGGGAAGTCGCCCTTGAGGACGTTCTGGTGGTACGGATCGAGGAGGCCGCGGCTCTCTTCGGTGAGCACGGTGGGCGGCGGCACGATCCGCCAGCGGTCGGTGTACGCCTCGAAGTCGTCGTCGAACGCTCGCGGGGCGGGGCGCGCGGCGTAGGAGGGGGGCGGTGAAACGAGCGGCCCGAGGGTGAGGCGGCTCGGCGCCTGGACGATCAGGACCGCCCGGGCCGGCGCGGCGCCGGCGGCCGCCGCCGTCACCTCGTAGGCGCCGCCCGCGAGCGCCTCCGGCCAGAGGAGCGAGAACGATCCGTCCTCGCCGACCGCGACCGTCTCCGAGCGCTCGCCGACGGTGAGGGTGACCTCGGTCCCAGGCGTCAGGGTCGAGGTGCCCCAGATCGTCGGCGCGAGCTCGCGGGAGAGGATCGTCGGCGCACCGGCGAGCGCGAGCTCGGGCGGCGGCTGGGCGAACGCGGGGGCGATCGCCAGGAGGAGGCTCCCCCACCCGATCGACACCCGTCGCACCGTGCCCGGTCGCAGGACCATCACCCCTCCGGGTTCCTCGGTAGTTTGAGGAACGGCAACCGGACCCCGCGGACCTTGACCCGATCCGCCCACCGCGCCTCGTCCGGCACGAACCCCGCCGCCCCCAGGAGCGCCACGTAGTCGTCCTGCTCCACCCCGTCGCCGCTCACCCCGAGGCCTCCGACCAGATTCCCCGCGCCGTCGTAGAGCGGCATCGACCCGGGGAAGAAGACCACGCCGTTCTGATTCGGGTTCGGCGGCTGCGAGCCCTGCGTGCAGACGTTCGCGAGGTCGCGCACGAAGAGCGAGCGGAACCACGGCCCTTCGCCGCCGCCCCCACTCGATGGAATCCCGGGCGGGAAGAGCGGCTGAGCGCCGAAGCTGATCGTCCGGTTGGTGACCGCGTGCCCCGCGAGCCCCGGGTCGAGGTCGGCCACCCCGGCGCCGGAGAACCAGACCACGTTGCGCGCCTTCGCCACCGCCACGTCGATCGAGAAGACGGTGGCGTCCGGCATCCGGTAGAGGGCGAGGACGGTGCCGTCGAGATCGCCCACCGCGAAGACCATGCGCGCCCGCTCGCCCGGAGGCAGCCGGATCACCGCCCGCGTGCGCGCGGCCGCGTCGATCGACTGCCGGACGATCCGCTCCACGTCCGCCGTCGTCAGCACCGAGCCGGCGCGCGGCTCGACCAGGTAGCCGTCCGGCGCGCAGCGGCCGCTCCGCACGTCGGTCACGTCCGCCGGCGCCACCGGCGGCCCGGGCGCTCCCACGCCGGGCGGCGGTTCGAGCTGGTCGACGAACGGCAAGCGGACGCCGTCGATGAAGACCACGCCGGGCGCGAGCGCCGCGAGGTCCGGAAGCGCTCCGGTCGCCGCCACCGCCTGGAAGGCCGCGTACTCCGCCACCGGGCCGGGGACCCCGGCGACCCCGATCCCGCCGACCAGGGAGCGGCCGGAGTAGACCGGCAGCCCGCCCGGATCGACCGGCACCGCGCCGGGGCCGGCCGGCGAGCCCTCGGCCCCCGCGTCGTCCGGCTGCACCTTGCCGGTCACCGGGCCGGTGCCGCAGCCGGAGGTGCCGGCCGTGGCGCCGCACGGCCGGTCGAGGTCCTCCCCCGCCAGAGAGCGCGCCGGCGGAACCTCCTTGCCGCACACGAAGTCGGCGGCGAGGTCGCAGCCCCGGTTGGTGTTCTCGATGCCGTAGAGCGCGGCGTTCGGCGTCCGCTGGATGCCGGGCGGGAAGTGGATGCCGGAGACGAAGCGGACGGTGCGCGAGGAGAGCGGCGCCTGGGCGTTCGAGAAGAACGCTCCCGTGCGGGCGAGGCCGAGGGCCCGTTCGAGCTCCGGCGCGCCGGCTCCGCCCCGGCGGTAACGGGCGAGCGGCCGGCCGAGCCGGTCGACCACCACCACCGCCATCGAGGGCGCGTCGACCGCCTCCGCGGCGGCCACCGCCAGCGAGCGGGCCGAGGCGCCGGAGAGGACCACCGGATCGGAGCAGACGTCGGCGGGCGGCGGCGGCGCGGGGCAGGCCGGGTCTCCTCCCGGTCGGGAGGGGCCGGGATCGGAGGGCACCGGCCTCCTGGGCACGCGCGGCTTCCGTTCCGGACGGGTGGGCGGCGTCTTGACCGCCTCCACCGCCGGCGTTCCAGACGGCCCGAAGCCCGGCGCGGCCTCCGGCGGCGCGCTCGCCGCCGCGAGCGCGAGGACCAGCGCCGGGACGAGAGCCAGCGCGGCTCGCGTGCTCACGACGCCCCTCCCGCGGAAGCCCGGGAGGCTCGCGCCGCCACCGCCGCGCCCGGGAAGCGGTTGCCCGAGTGGTAGTCGTGACAGGTGCGGCACGACGACGGTCCGGGGATCACCGGCACGGCGGAGGCCGCCGCCGTCCGCGTGCCGCCGCCCTCGTCCGCGTGGCAGGGCGTGCACGAAGCGATCGACGGCAGCAGCAGGTCGTGAGTCTCCGCCGACGCCTCGGCCCCGGTGTGGCAGTCGACGCAGGCGAGCCGCCGGTCGCCGCTCCGGAGATCGAGGTGCTCGCCGTGGGAGAAGCGGGCGTGGGGCAGCCAGCGCTCCGGGATCGCCGGGTCGTCGACCGCGGGGCGCAGGCCGCCGCCCGAGAGGTCGATCGCGTGGCAGGTCGAGCAGGCGCTCTGGTAGAGGAAGCGCTCGGCGCGCAGCGCCTCCTCGCGCGCTCCCCGCACCCGCTCCTGCCGGGAGCGTCCGCCGGCACCGAGGAACCCCTCGATCTCGTCCCGCCCGCGGCGCGGCGCGGCGCCCGCCCGCCCCGCCTCCTGGTAGAAGAGCCCGAGATCGCGCGCCACCGCCTCCGGGGGACCGTGCTCGGCCTGCCGCCGCGGGTAGCGGTCGTCGAAGGTCAGCGCGTGGCAGTCGGCGCAGTGACGCTCGAACGAGATCGCCACGAAGCCGCGCCCCTGCCGCTCGTGGCAGCTCTCGCACGAGAGGGTGACGAACCGCTCCCCGCCCTCCGGTCCGTCGGCCGCCGAGCGCTGGAGCGGCCGGCCCAGGTGGCGGGCGTGGCCGAAGGCGAGGCGGGTGGGGTCGGAGCGCCGGGCCTCCGGGTCGGTCACCGGCAGGCGACGGAAGCCGCTGCCCCGCGCGCTCGACTCGCCGCCGCCGCCATCGATCGCCGGCAGCGTCAGCCGGAGCTCCGGGTGCTCGGCGAACGACGGCACGCGCGCCGCGAAGAGCGGCTCGACGCCGGAGGCCAGGTCGAGCTCCCGGTGGCAGTCGCGGCAGGACGCGTCCCCCCCGGGGAGCAGGGCATCGCGCCCGCGGTGCTCCAGGTGACAGCCGGTGCAGCCGAGCGACGCCGGCGCCACCGCCTCCGGGTGGTGGGCCGGCGCCGCGTCGATCCTGCCCGCGCCGTGGCACGCCTGGCAGCTCGCGTCCGCCACGCCGCGCCAGGGCGTGTGGCACTCGGAGCACGCCGCGGCGTCGATCCGGTCGGCGTGGACGGAGGTCAGGTCGCCCGGCCGGAAGGCGTCGGTCCGGCGCGTCGCGGGCAGCGCCGCGATCGCCGCCACGCCGATGACGGCGACCACGAGGGCGAGCGCCCCCTTGGTCCAGAAGCGCCGCCGCAGCCGGTAGCGCCGGCCGTAGTCGACCGCCGCCTTCGCCGCCGTCCCGGCGTCGGGGCGCGGGTCGGCGTCGGCCGGCCGAACGTGGAGGAAGAGGGGATCGTCCGGCTCGCCGTGACGCACCCGGAGCAGGTAGCCGCCGATGCCGACCTCGTCGCCGTCCCGCAGGCGGGCGCCGGTCACCGGCTCGCCGTTCACGTAGGTGCCGGTGACGCTTCCGAGGTCGGTCAGGTGGTAGGCGCTCCCCCCGCCGTCCCGCTCGCTCTCGTGGATCTGGGCGTGCTCCAGGGCGACCGCCGTGTCCTCCAGGCGGAGCTCGCAGCCGGCGCCGCGGCCGATCCGCAGGGTCCGCTCGTCGACCGTCCGGAGCACCGTCCGCGACCCGACCACGCGATGGAGGGCGAAGGGCACGGGCTAGACCCCTCCGAAGTAGAACGCCGCCACCACGTGGGCGACGATCAGGACGAGGAGCAGCACCGTCAGCGGAACGTGCACCCAGAGCCAGACGTCGAGCAGGTTCTTGTAGCGCTCCTGGTAGGCGAGGCGCAGGTGGAGCTCGCGGTGCTGGCGGGCGAGCACCAGGAGCTGCCGGAGCGCCTCCTGCTCCTCGGGCGGCACCCGGCCGAGCAGGCGCGACCACCCCTCCGACTCCCCCGGCATCCGCCCGGCGAGCAGCCGCCAGCCCGCGAACCCCCGCGGCACCGCGCTCGCCGCCACCTCCCGGTAGACCCCCTCGAACGCACGCGACCGCCCCGCCACCAGCCGCGCCATCGAGGCGGCCAGGCGGTTCAGCCGCTCCGAGATCTCGGCCGTCGACAGGTTGCTCTGCACCTCGGTCAGGAGGCGCGGGTAGACGGTGTAGAACGCCGCCCCCACCAGGCCGGAGACGACCACCGCCGCCATCGTCGCGAGCGCCGCCGTCGCCACCCGGTCTTCGAACCGGAAGCCGGAGTGGCAGAGCGCGACCAGCAGCACCAGCACGCCGAGGTAGACGTGCGCCTGGAGCCACCCCTCGAGGGTGCCGAGCTTCGAGCGATAGGCGCGCTTGCGCCAGCCGAAGGCGGTGAGCAGCAGCACCAGCGCGCTCGCCGCCACGCCGTAGGCGATCCCCCAGGCGGAACCGCCGTGCGCGGTGCCGTCCGCGCTCTCGTAGACGAGGTAGGAGGCGACCAGGGCGACCAGCAGGCCGCCCGCGATCCAGCGCCAGACCACGCTCTTGCGGTTGGTCAGGAACACCGCCTCACACCTCCCCCCGCCGCACCACGAGGCCTTCCAGGGTCCGCCGGTACTCGTCCGGGGTCAGGCGGATGGCGGCGCCGGTCGGGCAGCTCCGCACGCAGGCCGGGTCGTTGCCCAGGTCGCGGCAGAGGTCGCACTTGACCGCCACCGTCGCCCCGTCGCCGGCGCCGTCGCCGCGGCTGCCGCTCGTCTCCAGGCCGAAGAGCGAGCCGAGCCAGCTCGAAGGACCCCAGCGGCTCCTCGGCTTCGGGTGGACCATGAAGATGTTGCCGTAGGGGCAGTTGCGCTCGCAGTTGCCGCAGCCGATGCAGCTCGACTTGATCCACACCTCGCCGGACGGATCGCGCACGATCGCGTCCGGCGGGCAGTCGAGCATGCAGAGCGGGTCCTCGCACTGCCAACACGAGTTCGGCGCCAGCAGGTTGTAGAAGGTGATGCCGGTCAGCGACAGCCGCGCCTGCCCGTCGTCGTGCACCCCCTCGCACGCCTCCACGCAGTTGTTGCAGCGTACGCACTTGTGGTTGTCGATGATCAGGGCGTCGGTGCCCATGACCACCTCTTCCCGGATCAGCTCGGAGAGAACGTTGCCGGCGCCCGGCGTGGCCTCGGCCACCAGCGAGGCGACGCGGCGCTCCTCCAGCTTCTCCTCCACCAGCTCCCGGAGCTCCGGGTAGCGGTCGAGGAAGCGCTCGAAGTCGTCGCGCGCGAGGCGGATCAGCTCGGTCGGGAAGATGGTCGAGACGGTGGCCATGCGCGGCGCATTGGAAAGGAGCGCCGTCTCGCCGAAGAAGCTCCCCGCGGTCAGGTACGAGAGGACGATCTCCCGGTCCCCCGAGCGCTTCGCCACCTTGAGCTGGCCGCTCCGGATCAGGTAGAACGCATCCCCCTCCGCGCCCTCCTCGAAGACCGTGCGGTCGCGCGGCAGCCGGATTTCTTCGGCGCACTCGACCACCTCGTGGAGGCGGCTCTCGGCGACGCCGGGGAAGAGGTACCCCTGGAAAGCGCGGATCATGAAGGTGCGGTCGACCGTCGCCTTGACCGCCGGCGCGGTGGCGAGGAGCTTGAGCATCGCCTTGCGCGGCACCTCGAGGAGCTGGCACGGCTCGGCCGCGGCGGCGGTGGCGTTCCTCCTCCGGCCGGAGATCAGGCTCATCTCGCCGAAGAAGCTCCCCGGCCCCAGCCGGCCGAGCACCCGCGCCTCGCTCCGGCCCTCCGGGACCATCGAGATCTCGACCGCGCCGCCGCGCACCAGGAAGACGCTGTCGGTGTAGTCGTTCTGGCGCACGATCGTCTCGCCCGGTGCCGCCTCCCGGGGCTCGACCGACAGGAACATCTCGCGGAGCTGCTCTTCCGAAGCGCCGGCGAGGAGCGGGATCTCCTCGCGCACCGCGCCGATCCGCTCGCGCACCCGCCCCGGCCACCAGGGCAGGCGCCGGCGCAAGACCTCCTCGTCCGCCGGGTCGACGTCGTGGCCCAGGACGTGCTCGACGACCTCGAAGCCCTGGTTGATGCCGAGCTTGATCAGGTCGCGCCCGGAGACGGCGCCGACCAGGTGGAGACCGGGGACCGACGACTCGTAACCCGGCCCGAGCGCCGGCGTCGCCTCCCGTCCGGGGCCGGAGAAGGCGACCCCGAGCCCCTCGAGGAACGCCCGCGGCGGGAAGGTGCCGATCTTGGCGATCACCACGTCGGCCGGCGCTTCGACCACCCCCTCGGGCGAGCGCAGGACGATCCTTCCCGGCTCCACCCGGTCGACCTCGGTGGCGAAGTGGATCTGGAGCGAGCCGTCCGCCTGCCGCGCCAGCGCCTCGCGCTCGAGCGCTTCCTTGGCGCGCACGAGCTCCGGCTTGCGCACGACCAGCGCGACCCGGTTGTGGTCGCAGAGCGCGAGCGCAACCTCCAGCGCCGAGTCGCCGGCGCCCACCACCACCACGTCCCGGTCCCGGTGCTCGTCCGGGTCGATCAGCCGGTCGGTGACGTGCGGCAGGTCCTCGCCCGGCACGCCGAGCTTGCGCGGGTTGCCCTGCGTGCCGATGGCGAGCACGACGCGGGGCGCGGCGAAGGCGGCGCCGGCGGCGGTGCGGACCACCAGCGAGCCGCCCTCCCCGGCCCGTTCGATCGCCACCACCTCCTCGCCCAGGCGCACGTCCAGCCCCCGCTCGGCGGCGAAGCGCTCCCAAGAGGCGAGGACGCTCTCGCGCGAGCCGGCCTCGAAGGCGAGCGGGCTCCGGAGCGGCACGAGCGACGGCTCGGCCATCACGTGCTTGCCCTTCTGGTAGCAGTAGACGGTGTCGGCGAGGTGGTCCGAACGCTCGAGCAGCACGCACGAGAGTCCCCCGTCGCGGGCGCGCCCGGCGGCCGAAAGCCCGGCCGGCCCCCCACCGACGACGACGAGGTCGAGCTGCTCTGTGGTCAATCCGATACGACTCCTTTCGACGCGGCCCCATGTGTGCCGCTCGACCGGATGTGTCCCGGCGACGCTGTTTTCTTTCTGACCTGACCCTCAGGCTAGGGCAGGGGGAAGGGGTTGTCAATGATCGTGCGCGCAGCGGGCCGTTCGACCGCGCCGTGCGGTGGCAGCCGCCGGGGAACACCGCTCGGCGGGGTGTGCGGTAGGCTCGTGAGCCTGATGATCTACGACGAGATCGACGCTCGTGAGCATCGCCACCCCGGTCATGAGATCGAGCCGCTCTTCGTCGACCGCTGGTCGCCCCGCTCGATGACCGGCGAGCCGCTCTCCGAGGAGGACCTGATGCGTCTCTTCGAAGCGGCTCGCTGGGCGCCGTCGTCCCGCAACGCCCAGCCCTGGCGCTTCCTCTGGGCGAGGAACGGCACCCCGCAGTGGCCCACCTTCCTCGGGCTGCTGGTAGAGAGCAACCGCCTCTGGTGCGAGAAGGCGGGCGCGCTCCTGGTGGTCGTGTCGAAGACCGCCTTCGACGACGGCAAGCCGAACGGCACCCACTCCTACTGCACCGGCTCCGCCTGGATGAGCCTCGCCCTCCAGGGCCGCGCCATGGGATTGGTGGTCCACGGCATGGCCGGCTTCGACCGGGCGCGGGCGGTCGAGGAGCTGTGCGTGCCGAAGGGGTACGAGGTGGAAGCGATGGCGGCGGTCGGCTACCCGGGCGGGCGCGACGACCTGCCGGAGAAGCTGCGCGAGCGGGAGAAGCCCTCGAGCCGAAAGCCCCTGGCGGAGATCCAGCGCGAGGGCGCCTTCCCGCGGGGCGACTGCGAGCCGCCGGAGTGGGAGGAGTGAGGCAGAGGAGCGATCTCCTCACCTCGATCCGGGAGGAGACCGCCGGTCTGCACCGCGACCTGGAGCGTGTCTCGCGCCTGGCGGTGCCGAAGCCGGACCTCGACGACTACGGCCGGTTCCTCCTCGCCATGCGGCGGTTCCTGGCGGTCGTCGAGCCGGCGCTGCCGGCGTATCCGGCCTGGCGGCCGTTCGAGCCCTCTCTGGTGGACCGGATCGACCGCGACCTCGAGGCGCTGGGCATCCACGCTCCGCAGCGGTCTCCCGGGCCCGGCCTCGAACCCTCCGTCACGCCGCCCGCGAGCGCCGCCGAGGCCTGGGGCGTGGCCTACGTGCTGGAGGGCTCCCGCCTGGGCGGGACGGCGCTGGCGCACATCCTGCGTGAGTGCTATGGCGACGTGCCGACCGGGTACCTCCACTCGGAACAGGACGAGGGGCGGTGGGCGTCGTTCCGCCGTCGCCTGCGCGACCACGGCCCCAATCCGGCCAATCCGGTTGATCTAGCCGATCCGGCCGATCCGGCCGACCGGTGCGAGAGCGAGCGGGTGACCTGCGCGGCGGCGCGGGCCTTCCGCGAGATCACGGCGCTGCTCGGCCCCGGCGGGCCGGCGAAGCGATCCGAGGTGAGACCAGCCCCATCGGCAGAGACATGAGAGACCCGCGAGACCCCCAGACCTGCGGCGTGCCCGCGAAGCCCGAGACGGAACACCTGCGCGAGTCGCACCACCAGTACGGTCCCGTCGACCTGCGCACCTGCGACGAGGAGCCGATCCACGTCCCGGGCGCCATCCAGCCGCACGGCGTTCTGCTGGCGCTCTACGAGCCGGAGCTGGAGGTGGCGGTGGCGAGCGCCAACGCCGCCGAGATGCTCGGGGCCTCCGGGTCGATCACCGGCCGGTCGCTCTCCCGGATCCTCGGCGACGACGGCACGCGCGCGGTCCGAGAAGCCCTGGCGGAGCCGGGGGACACGACCGTGCCGCTCCGCCTGGAGGCCGGCGGGCGGGCCTGGGACGGCATTCCGCACCGCTCCGACGGCCTGATGGTGCTGGAGCTCGAGCCGGCCGACGAGGCGCCGCCGGCCCGCTTCGTCGACTTCTACCGCAGAGTCCGCCACGCCGTCGCTCGGATGCAGAAGAGCGAGCGGGTGCTGGAGCTCAGCCGGGTGACCGCGAACGAGGTCCGGGCGCTCACGGGGTTCGACCGGGTGATGGTCTACCGCTTCGACGCCGACGGCGCCGGCGAGGTGATCGCGGAGGCGCGGCGGCAGGAGCTCGAAAGCTTCCTCGGCCTCCACTACCCGGCGGCCGACATCCCGCGCCAGGCGCGCCGCCTGTACCGGCTGAACTGGCTACGGCTGATCGCCACCACCGACTATCGGCCGGTCGCCCTCGATCCGGTCGAGAACCCGCTCACCGGCAAGCCGCTCGACCTCACCCACTCGCTCCTGCGCTCGGTCTCGCCGATCCACCTCGAGTACCTGCGCAACATGGGGGTCGGCGCGTCGATGTCGATCTCGCTCCTCGACGGCGAGGAGCTCTGGGGCCTGATCGCCTGCCACCACTACGAGCCGCGCTTCGTTCCGTACGAGGTGCGCTCGTCGTGCGAGTTCCTGGGACAGGCGCTGTCGTGGCAGATCGCGGCGCGCGAGCGCACCGAGCAGGCGCAACACGTGGCGACCGCAAACGCGTTCCGCGAGCGCCTGCTGCGGCAACTCTCGATCCACGAGAATCTCGACGCCGCCCTCACGCGCGACGAGGACTCTCTGCTCGGCGTCGCCCGCGCCACCGGCGCCGCGATCTGCATCGACGACGGTTGCCGCACGGTGGGCGTCACCCCGGAGTGGAAGACCGTCGAGCGAGTCGCCCAGGCCCTCCGGCCGCTGGTCGGCAACGACGGCGTCTTCGCCACCGACCGGCTCCGGGAGGTGGCGCCGGACCTGGTGGGCGAGCTCTCGGCCGGGGGCGAGGAGGCCGGGCTCGCCGGCGTGCTCCTGATCGTGCTCGACGAGAGCCAGCGCGACATGGTGGTCTGGTTTCGGGACGAGCGTCTGCGGACCATGCGTTGGGGGCACGACGGCGCCCACGCCGGCTTCCGGCGCCGCGACGGTGAGCGCTTGTCGCCCCTCGGGTCGTTTCGCGAGTGGCAGGAGACGGTGCGCGGCCGTTCGCTCCCCTGGACCGACTGGGAGATCGACTCCGCCCGCAGCCTGCGGACCGCGCTCATGGAGACGCTGGTCCAGCGCGCCGCCGAGCTCCAGCAGCTCAACCAGGAGCTGCGGCACGCCGCGGAGGCGAAGGACGAGTTCCTGGCCACCGTCTCTCACGAGCTGCGCAACCCGATGCAGGCGATCCTCGGCTGGAGCCGCCTGCTCGCGACCTCCGAGCTGCCGGACGATCGCCGCGGCTACGCGCTGGAGGTGGTGCAGCGCAACGCCGAGATGCAGAGCCAGCTCATCGACGACCTGCTCGACATTTCGCGCCTGGTCAGCGGCAAGCTCCGACTGGAGATCCGGCCGTGCGACCTGGGCGGCGTGGTGCAGGCCGCGATCGACACCGTGTCGAGCGCCGCCGAGGCCCGTTCGATCACCGTCGTCAAGCGGGTCGACAGCTCGGCGGTCGACATCCAGGGCGATCCGGACCGCCTGCAGCAGGTGGTCTGGAACCTGCTCTCGAACGCGATCAAGTTCACGCCCAAGGGCGGGCGGGTCGACGTGCGCGTGGAGCGGGTCGGTTCCTCGGCCCGGATCTCGGTCTCCGACGACGGCGAAGGGATCGAGCCGGCGCTGCTCCCGCACATCTTCGAGCGCTTCCAGCAGGGCAAGCGCAGCGGCGGCGGGGGGCTCGGCCTGGGGCTGTCGATCGTGCGCGGCCTGACCGAGATGCACGGCGGCACGGTCGAGGCGTTCAGCGACGGCCCGGGAAAGGGCAGCCGCTTCGAGATCGTCCTGCCGCTCGCGACCGTCCGCCGCGGCGAACCCGAGCGGGAGCGCGAGAGGGTGGCGCGGGCCGACGAGGCGGTGTGCCCGGATCTGGCGGGCGTGCGGGTGCTGGTGGTCGACGACGAGCCGGACGCCACCGTGCTCCTGTCCGAGATCCTGACCTCGTGCGGGGCCGTCGTGCTGACCGCCAACTCGGCCGCCCAGGCGCTCGAGGTGCTCGAGGCCGAGCGGGTCGACGTGCTGCTCTCCGACATCGGCATGCCGGAGATGGACGGCTACGCGCTCCTGCGCGAGATCCGCCGGCGCACGCCGGAGGGAGAGACCCCGGTCCCCGCCGCCGCGCTCACCGCCTACGGCCGCTCGCAGGACCGGGCCCGCGCCTTCCGCGCCGGCTTCCAGACCCACCTCTCGAAGCCGGTCGAGCCGATCGAGGTCCAGACCGTCGTCGCCAGCCTTTCCGGCCGGGTCTCTTGAGGGTCCGCGCCGGCCTTCCGCCGGTCGCTCACGCTGGTTGGGGCTCCGAGAGCGCGAGCGCCGCCATCACCCGCCGGTAGCGCTCCTCCACGTCGGCGCGGTCGTTCGGCTCGGGCAGGGCCTCGGCGGAGCGCAACAGCATCTCGGCGTGCCGGCGGACGGCCGTGCGCACGTCGTCGCGTGCCGCCCGCTCCGCCACGTCCTCGAGCCGCTCGAGGAGACGGATCGTCACCGAGGCGGTGCCGCGCGCGTTCTGGCGGATCTGGTGGAACGCCACGTCGAGCAGGTCGCCGAACCGGACCTCCGGCCAGACCGCGCGCAGCTCCCCCTCGCCGTCCATTCGCCAGCGCGGCTGCGGCCGTTGCGCCGCCAGCCGGGCGAGGGCGTCGCCCAGCACGTCGATGCACTGGCGGGCGGTGAACGGGTCGTTGATGCCGGGGGAGAGCGCGCGCACCGCGAGCTCCACGAGCTGCGCGAAGGCGAACTCGGCATCCTGGCCGGTGGTGCGCCGCGAGCCGAGGAGGAACGCCTTGCGCACCCGCTCGACCGACTCCTCGTCGACCGCGCCGCCGGGCTTCCGCGGGATCACCCGGGCGAGCGCCTTGCCTTCGATCGTGAAGCGGCCGGGCGGCCGGTCGACCCGCACCAGGAGGTCGGCCGTCTCGGCGGCTTCCACCAGGCGATCTTCGTCGATCTCTTCGACGTAGCCCCGCCGGGCCGCACGCACCACCACGCCCTCGCGCTCGAACCGGGGCTCGAGCGCCTCCGCCCGGCGCTCCACCGCTGCCGCCTCGGAACGGTGCCCCCTTGGCGCCACGTCGACCAGCCGCTCGACGGCGCGGTCGAGCGACTGGCTCACCTCGTCGATCACCGAGCCGACCTGGATCGACATCGCGGCGTGGTGGAAGAAGTAGATCAGCACCGCCAGGCTGCCGACGGTCAGCAGCAGCGCGATGGCGAGCGACGCTTCCGGAACCGCTGCGCCGGAGAAGCTGCGCAGCAGGCGGAGCAGCAGCAGACAGTAGAGGAAGGTCGCGATGCAGGTGCCGAGGACCACCTGGTTGCCCCGGTCGCGCATGAAGTTGCCGAGCAGGCGCGGGCCGAACTGCGAGGAGGCGAGCGACAGCGCCACCATGGTGATCGAGAAGGCGACGCCGGCGACCGTGATCATCGAGCCGGCGACGGTGGTCAGGAAGGCGCGGGCGCTCTCGGCGTCGAACTCCTCGAGCGTGCCGGGGAGGACGGAGAGGTTCCGGCCGATCAACCAGCGGTCGATCTGCACCGCCCCGAGCGAGAGCACGACCGCGCCGGCGGCCATCAGGGCCGGCACGAACCAGTAGCTCGCCCGCACCCGCCGCCACAACTGGAGGATCTTCGGTCTCATGAGCGTCGGGCCATCCTACCCGGTGGGGCGGGCTCTACAATGGATTCGCCATGGAGCCGTCCCAGGACGGGCTAGAGTCGCTCGGTCATGCCGCCCACCGACCCCCTCGGACCTCTGCGCGACCGGATCGTCGAGATCGACGGCGAGCTGGTACGGCTGGCGGCGGAGCGGGTACGGATCGCGCGGGAGATCGGGACGCGCAAGCGCGCCCAGGGACTGCCGACCGTCGACTACGCGCAGGAGCGACGGGTTCTCGAGCGGGCGCGGGAGCGGGCGCTCGACGCCGAGCTCGACTCGGAGGTGGCGCAGGAGCTGGTGGCCCGGCTGATCCGTGCCGCGGTGACCGCGCAGGAGGAGGACAGCCTGCGCCACTTCGCGCACGGCCGGGAGCGCTCCGCGGTCGTCTTCGGCGGCGCCGGGCGGATGGGGCGCTGGATGGAGCGCTTCCTCTCGTCGCAGGGCTGGGAGTTTGCGGCGATCGATCCGCTCCTCCCCGAGGACGAGAACCGTGCCGCACGGGAGCGGCTCTCCGGCCTCGGCCCGAGCGATCTCGTGGTGATGGCGACGCCGCCCGGCCGGACCGCCGCCATCTACCGGGAGTGGCTCTCCGATCACGGAGGGGCCGAGGGTCTGCCGCGCGCCGTGGTGCTCGACCTCGCCAGCATCAAGACGCCGCTCGTCGAGCCGATCCGGGCGCTCCGGGCCGCGGGTGCGCGGGTCGCGTCGATCCACCCGATGTTCGGGCCGTCGACCGTGCTGCTCCGGGACTCGGAGGTGGTGGTCTGCGAGATCGGCGACAGCCCCCGCGACCGCGAGGCGGCGGCGCTCGCCGAGACGCTGTTCACGCCCACCACCGCGCGCCTCGTCCACCTGCCGCTCGCCGAGCACGACCGGATCATGGCCGACCTCCTGAGCCTCGCCCACGCCGCCGCGATCGCCTTCGCCCTGGCCCTGCCCGAGGCCGAGCACGCGGTGCGCAGCACCACCTTCCGCGCGCTGGAGGAGCTGTCGGCCGCGGTCGTGAGGGAGAGCGCGGACGTGTACTACGAGATCCAGGCCGACAACCCCCATTCGGCGGCCGCACTCGACCGCCTGCGGAGCGCCCTCGACCGCGTGCGCGAGGCGATCGTCTCCCGCTCGCCCGAGGCGTTCGCCAATCTCCTCGCAGAAGGCCGTCGCCGCACGCGGGGGAACGCGGTCCCGGCGAGGCCACGACCCAACTCCGGGTGAAGATCTCGCGCCGCCGGCCGCGAGACGCTCGGGGAAACACGCAACGAAGGAGGCCCGATCTCGATGACTTCCAAGCGCCCTTTGCAAGCTCTCTTCGCCGCCGTCTTCGTCTTCCTCCTCGCCGGTACCGTCTGGGCGAGCCGCGACCGGAGCGTCGTCGACGCCCTGCGCGACCTCTGGCCCGACCCCTGGTTCCGGGTCACCCTGCTCGACACCTACTTCGGCTTCCTCACCGTCTGGCTCTGGATCGCCTGGCGCGAGCCCGGCGTCGCCAGAAAGCTCCTCTGGGCCGTCCTGGTCGCCACCCTCGGCAACTTCGCCATCGCCGGCTACCTCCTCCGCCGCCTCGCGGGGTTGAAGGAGGGGGAGGGGGTGCGGGAGCTACTGGTGGGGCGTTCCGAAGCATAGGGCGCGCGCCGTTCGCCGTCCCTGGCGCCCTTCTTGCTCCGGTAGACGGTCGTCGGAAGCACTCGACGACTCTCACCCACCGAAGGAAGGACGCACGATGGCAACGGAACGCGAGACCCGCGAGCACTTGATCGATCTTTTGGAAGACTTCGACACCGGCATGCTGGTGACGCGCGCTGGCAATGGCGACCTGCGCTCGCGGCCGATGCATCTGGCGCGGGCGGAGGAGGACGGCACGCTCCACTTCGCGACCGACGCGGAGAGCGCCAAGGCCGACGAGATCCACGCCAACCCGGAGGTCAACGTCACCTTTCAGGGCGAGCACGAGTACCTGTCGCTCTCCGGCCGGGCCGAGCTGGTCGACGACCGGGAGCTGATCGACGAGCTCTACTCGCCGGCCTGGAAGGTCTGGTTCCCCGAGGGCAAGGACGACCCCGACCTGCGCATCCTCAGTGTCGCCGCCCGGCGCGGCGAGTACTGGGACGTGAGCGGCACGGGGCGCGTCCGCTACCTCTGGGAGGCGGGCAAGGCCCTCGTCCGCGGCAAGGAGATGGAGCGCACCGGCGCAGAGACCCACGCCAAGGTCGAGCTGTAGGGGCGACCGCGCCCGAGCCGGGTGACAGGAAGTCACGCCGCCTTCCCTGGAAACGTCGCGCAAGATCTGTAATCCTCGCGCCGCGATGGATGGGGCGGGGGATTACATCGTCTACGTCGACGAGAGCGGCGACCACGGGCTGGCGTCGCCCGACCCGCAGTACCCGGTGTTCGTCCTGGCCTACTGCATCTTCCGCAAGCAGGACTACGTCCAGACGGTCGTGCCGGCGATCCAGGCGCTGAAGTTCAGGCACTTCGGCCACGACATCGTGGTACTTCACGAGCGAGAGATTCGCAAGCGCCACCCGCCTTTCGACTTCGCAGGTGACCGCGAGCGGCAGGAGAAGTTCATGGAGGACCTCTCCAAGGTGCTTGCTGCAGCGCCCTTCACCGTGATCTCGACCTGCATCCGAAAGAACGAGCTGAACGAGCGCTACGTCGACCCCACCAACCCCTATCACCTCGCCCTCGAGTACGGGCTCGAACGGCTCTGGATGTTCCTGTGCAACAACGGCCAGAGGAACACCCGCACCCATGTCGTGTTCGAGTGCCGGGGTAACAAGGAGGATCAGGAGCTGGAGCACGAGTTCCGAGAGGTCTGCGAAGGCCGGAACTACACTGGCGCTCGATTCCCCTTCGAGATCCGGTTCGCCGACAAGCGCACCAACTCGTCCGGTCTTCAACTCGCCGACATGGTGGCTCGCCCCATCGGGCGGTACGTGATGAACCCGGAACAGAAGAACCGGGCGTTCGAGATCCTGCGGGAAAAGTTCCACACCGACCGGAACGGTGTGGTGGAGGGGTGCGGCCTGAAGTGCTTTCCCTGAAAAGCGAAAGGCCCCGGTTCTCACCGAGGCCAGACGCCGACCGGGAATGCCCAGTCCGTGAACAGACATTAACGCCTCGTTGCCGCATTGTCAAGTCCCGGAAGCGCGCGCGTGCGCCTCGTCGCCGCTCATGGGAGTAGGTGTCTCGAAGCCGGCGATAGGGAGGCGACCGGAGAAACCCGGCGACGGCGGGGGCGTAGAATGGAGGGGCGATGGACCAGCGAGCCCTCATCCGCGCCCTCGGCGAGATCGCCTCGACGGCGGCCGAGACCCTCGACCTTCAGGGGGTCTTCGACCGCGTGGCGGCGTCGATCCGCGAGGTCATCCCGTTCGAGAACATGGGCGTGGTGCGCCTGATCGGCGACGATCACGCCGTCGTCCACGCTACCACCGTCTGGATGGACGAGGGGTTCGAGGCGGCCTGCCACGAGCCGACGCCGCTCACCGCGTGGTCGCCGCGCATCCGGCCGACTCTCGAGCCGCTGCCGTGCGTGAAGGACGCGCCCGAGGAGCTCGACCCCGCCTTCCCCGTGGACGCCGACATCCTGGCGGCCGGCGTGCGCTCGTCGATCTGGCAGCCGTTCAGCTCGCGCGAGGGGTTCCACGGTGGTGTCTGGCTCGCCTCGGATCGGCCGCACGCCTTCCGCGACGAGCACCAGGAGGTGCTGGAACCGATCGCGGCGCTGCTCGGCGCGGCGGTCGAGCACTGGCGGCTGTGGGACGCGGAGCGCCGCCGGCGCGAGCGGCTCGACCGGCTGGAGACACTGGTCGGCGCACTCGCCGAATCGCTCGACGTGCGCGAGGTCTTCGAGCGCACCTCGGAGGCGGTCAAACCGGTGCTCGACCACGACGTGCTGGTCCTCACCGAGCTCCAGGACGACGACCGGAGCTTCCGCCTGGTGGCGATCACCGGCGAGCACGAGGCCGAGCTCCCGGACGACTCGCTGCCGCTCACCGACGAGGAGATCGCGACCCGGGTCGCCGAGTTCGAGATCGTGGGCGACGTGCCGGCGGATCTGGCGCCCGACACCGACCGCAACCGCCTGGTGATCGAGAGCGGCATGCGCTCCTGGCTGCGGGTGCCGGTGCTCCTCTGGGGCGAGGTCGGCGGCTCGCTGGTCTTCCTCCACCGGGAGCCGAACCGCTACGGCACCGACGACGTGGAGGTGGCGCGCCGGCTCGCCGACCGGATCGCGCTCGTCCTCTCGCACCAGCGGCTCGCCGAGGAGGCGCGGGTCGCCGCCCAGGAGCGCGAGCGGGCCGAGCGGCTGGAGGCGCGGGTCGAGAGCCTCTCCCGCGAGCTCGAATCGCGCGGGCGCATCCGGATCGTCGGCAGCTCGCGCTCCTGGAAGGACGTGCTGCGGCAGGTCGGGCGGGTGGCGTCGTCGGAGACGACGGTGCTCCTCTCCGGCGAGTCGGGCACCGGCAAGGAGGTGGTCAGCCAGCTCATCCACCAGGGCTCGCCGCGCTCCGGCGGGCCGTTCGTCGCGATCAACTGCGCGGCGCTGCCCGACCAGCTCCTCGAGTCGGAGCTCTTCGGCCACGAGAAAGGCGCCTTCACCGGCGCCGTCGCGACCAAGATCGGGCGCATCGAGCAGGCGGCCGGCGGCACGCTCTTCCTCGACGAGATCGGCGAGACCAGCCCGCTCGTCCAGGCGAAGCTCCTGCGCGTGCTGGAGGAGCGGGAGTTCCAGCGCCTCGGCGGCACGAGGACGCTCGCGGCCGACGTGCGGGTGGTGGCGGCGACCAACCGGCACCTCGCGGCCGAGATCGAGCGCGGCCGCTTCCGGGCCGACCTCTACTACCGGCTGGCGGTCTTCGAGATCGAGATTCCGCCGCTCCGCGACCGGCCGGAGGACGTGCTGCTCCTCGCCGAGAGCTTCCTCGAAGACCTGGGCCGGACGATGGGCCGGCCGGCCGCCGGCATCTCGCGCGACGCCCGCGACTGGCTGCTCGCCTACCACTGGCCGGGCAACGTGCGCGAGCTGAGAAACGCCGTCGAGCGCGCGATCCTCCTGTGCGACGGCGGCCTCGTCACCCGCGAGCACCTGCCGGCCGCGGTCGTGGGCCCGGCCGACCCCACCACCAACGGCGCCGGCTACCGCCCGACCGGTGCGCTCGACCCCGACGCGCCGCTGCCGGCCGGCGGCGTCGACCTCGAGAGCGTCGAGAAGCACTTCGTCGAAAAGGCCCTCGAACAGACCCGCGGCAACAAGTCCCGCGCCTCCCGCCTCCTCGGCATCACCCGCGCGCAGCTCTACTCCCGCATCGAAAAGTACGGCATCCAGTAGCGATCGGGAAGCCGTGCGTGGGCCTCATGGGTTGTACAATAGGTCTGTACAATCAACCGAGATCCGAGGAAGCGACGATGCCGCTCACCACTTATTCCGCAGCCCGCCGGAACCTGAAGGCCCTCTTCGACCAGGTCTGCCGCGATCACGAGCCGGCAGTGATCACCCGCAAGAGCGGAGGCAACGTCGTCGTGCTTGCCGAGGACGACTTCACTTCGCTGGAAGAGACCGCCTACCTGCTCCGCTCGCCGGCCAACGCCCGGCGACTGCTCGCGGCCGTCGAGCGGGACCGGGCTGGCGTGCAGGGCCGCGGTCTGGACGAGGCTCTCGCGGATCTCGGTCTGGGCGAGGATGAGGACTGACGACCCGTGTCGATCGAGCTCGACGAGGCGGCGGTCGAAGAGCTCGCGTGGTGGGTGCGGCACGACCGCAAGAAGGCGCTGCGCATCCTGAAGCTGATCCGCGAGGCCGCCCGATCCCCCTTCGAGGGCACGGGAAAGCCCGAGCCCCTGTGCCACGCTCTCTCCGGCTACTGGTCCCGCCGCATCGACGCCGAGCACCGCCTCGTCTACCGCCACGAAGAGGGTCGCCTACACGTCCTCTCCTGCCGATACCACTACGAGTGAAAGGGATCGTCGGGTCGCTCCTGCACCGCGGGAATGGTACGTCCGTGACTGACGATTTTCAGACAGACTGTCGAAAAATCGACAGTCTGCCCGACGGCGAGATCCGTCTTCCGAGCTCGTAGCTCGTCCGCAACTCCTTTCCACGCAGCGACTTGTCCTTGCGCACAGCTCCGACCCTCCGCCTGGCACGTTCCTGGCCTATAGGGGGGTGCGGCGGAGCGGGTCGGGGGAGATCGTCACCAGGATGTCGAAAACTTCCGGGCCGGTTCGTCGGTAAACACAGGAGACGTGATGAGCCATCGCAACGTGGAGCAGGTGATCGGGCGGCTGGTGACGGACGAAGGGTTCCGCCGCCGGTTCGGCGAGGACGCCGAGGCGACGGTGCAGGCGCTGATCGACGAGGGGCTGGAACTCAACCCGTGCGAGCGCAGGGCGCTCCTCGCCATCGACCCGGTCCGGCTCGCGCGCTTCGCGGAGGCCGTCGACCCCTGTATTCAGAAAGCGGAGATCTCGGGAGGGCGGACGTGAGGACCAGACGTACCAACCGGACCAACCGGACCAGCCGGACCAGCCGGACCATTCGAGGGGCGCTCGTGGCGCTCCTCTTCGTCGCCGGCACGGCCGTGCCGGCCGCCGCGCAAGACGCGCCGAGCGTACGGAGCACGCTCGAACGGCTCGACGACGGCCGCCCGATCGGGCTGGTCGAAGCGATCGAGCGGGCGCTCGCGAAGAACGACGGCATCGTGATCGAGCGCCTGGCGCTCGACTCGGCCGAGTCGGCGATCGTCGGTGCCCAGGGCGCCTACGACCCGCTCCTCGGCCTCCAGGGCGGCTGGCAGCGGACCACGCCGCCGGTCGCCTCGACCTTCTCCGGCGCGCCGGAGGGGGAGATCGCGCCGACCGACGAGTCGGCGACGGTCGGCGGCTCGCTGGTGCAGCTCCTTCCGACCGGCGGCACGGTCGAGGTGCGGGCCGGCAACGCGCGCACCGAGACGAACGGCGCCTTCGACCTGCTGTCGCCGTACTACGACTCGCAGCTCGGCGTCGAGGTGCGACAGCCGCTGCTGCGCAACCGGAAGATCGACGCCGCGCGGCTGAACCTGCGGATCGCCGCCGCCGACCGGGACCGCGCCGCCGCCTCGCTCGTCCGCGAGGTGCTGGAGACGGTCGCCGCGGTCGAGCGGGCGTACTGGCACCTGGTCGCCGCCCGGCGCGCGGTCTCGGTGCGCCAGGAAGCGATCGACCTCGCCTCCGAGCAGCTCGATCAGACCGAAATCCGGATCGAGGGCGGCGCCCTGCCGGAGGCGGAGCTGGCGCAGCCCCGCGCGGAGCTCGAGCGGCGGCGCGGCGAGCTGCTGGAGACGCTGGAGGCGGTCGCCCGGACCGAGAACGCCCTCAAGCTCCTGGTGCTGGGTGAGACCGAGGAGGACACGGCGCTGTGGACCGAGGCGATCGTGCCGATCGACGCCATCGAGGTCGAGACGGCGCCGGTCGACGTCGAGCGGGCGATGGCCGACGCGCTCGTGCTGCGGCCGGAGCTCGAAGCCTTCGAGGCGCTGATCGAGCTGCGCCGGGCCGAGACCGAGTACGCCAAGGACGGTGTGCTGCCGGCGCTCGACCTGGTCGCCTCGTACGATCGCTTCGGCCTCGCCGGCTCGCCGAACACCGGGGGCGGCTCGATCCCCGGTTTCCCGGAGGCGGACGTGCCGGAAGAGCTGGATGGCAACCTCGGAGACTCGCTCGGGCA
>CAZLLV010000417.1:0-4817 GCA_964560325.1 uncultured Thermoanaerobaculia bacterium
CTCCACGTCGCCCGCCGCCTCCAGCTCGCCGGGCGGGTCGGGTAGGCGGGATGCCGGCTGCCAGCTCATGGTGATCGGGCCCCAGAGCCCCATCAGGCGGTTCAGCCGCTCCCGCCGCTCCAGCACCCGCATCTCGGCCTCCGCCACCTGGAGCTTCGTCTGCTCCAGCAGGTCGCGCTCCCGCAGGCGGTCGAGCCGGCTGACGTTGCCCGCCTCGTACAGGCTCTCGGCCATGTCGTCCGAAGCCTCGGTGGCGAGGAGGGCGGAGCGCAGGAGCTCGAGCGCCTGGAGATCGGCCTGGAGCGCGTAGTGCTCGCGGCGCGCCTCGGTCGCCACCGAGAGCGCCTCGCGCGTCACCCGCAGCTCGGCGATCTCGTAGGCGTCGGCGGCCAGGCTCTTGCGCAGCGGCAAGAGGATCGCGTCGAGCAGCTCGGCGACCAGCGAAAGCTCGATCAGCTCGGCCTCGCCGCTCTCGAAGAGGGCCACCGCCTCGAGCACCGGGTTCGGGATGCGGGACGCCTGGGCGAGGTCGGCGGCGGCGACTCCCAGGTCGGCGTAGGTCGCTTGGAGGCGCCGGTTGTTGAGGAGAGCGACCGCCGCCGCCTCGTCGGCGCTGACCTCGCCGGCGAGGAGGGCACCCAGCCGCTCGCCGATCTCGTCCGCGGGCGCTGAAACGCCGGTCCACTCGGTTCGCTGCCCCGCGTGCTCGCCCACCCGGTCGCGCACCCGGTCGAACGCCGGCTCGGGGGAGGCGCTGGCGCACCCGAAGGCGAGCGACGCCGTCAGCGCGGCCAGCAGATGGACGCTCGACCTCGGCGCCCTCACGGCGCCCCCGCTCCCGCAGACGGCGGCGGCTCCGCCCGGTGCTCGGCGTGCGGATCCTCCTCGGGCTCCTCCGTGGCCTCTTCCTCGGCCGCCGCGGCGCCGTGCCCCATCGCCTCGTGGTCGATCTCGGCCTCCTCCTCTTCGCCGTGATCCATCGCCTCGTGGCCCATGGCGCCGTGATCCATCTCGCCGTGATCCATCCCCTCGTGGTCCATCTCGCCGTGACCCATCGGCTCCATCTCGGGCGGCGGCGCGACCGGACGGTAGCTGTCGAGGAGCGGCGAGGGCTCGGGAAGCGGAGCGGCCTCGGCGTCCGGGTGGGCCGGATGGCTCGCCGGCACCTCGGGCATCACCACGCGCACGGTGCAGGCGGTGGCGGCGAGCAGCGATGCGACGAGGAGCAGGGCCCGGACGAGCCGGTACGAAACGTGCTCATTCATTTGGAGCCTCCTTCGCGGACGAGCGTCTCATGGCGCAGTGGATACCCATACCAGGTATGAGTATAATGGACCCGAGGCCATGACGAGAACATCCAGAACGGACGATGCAAGAACCGGGCGCGCGGCGGTCGGCGTCGACCCGGACATCAAGACCGGAAACCTCGCCCGCCTGCGCCGGATCGAGGGCCAGGTCCGGGGGATTCAGAAGATGGTCGAAGACGACCGCTACTGCCCCGACATCCTGACTCAGGTGACGGCGGTCCAGCGGGCTCTCCAGGCGGTCTCGCGCGAGCTGGTGCGCAACCACCTGCGCCACTGCGTGACCGCCGCCGTGCGATCTGGAGACGACGCGGCCGAAGCGGCGTACGAAGAGATCGTCGAGCTGTTCCGCCGGAGCGGCGGTTGAGAGACGGGAGACCGACATGGAAGAACGAGCCACCGAAACGCCCGCGACCGCGATCGACCCGGTCTGCGGAATGACCGTCACGCCGGAGAGCGCCGCGGCGACCGCGACGCACGACGGCGAGACCTACCTCTTCTGCTCGACCGGCTGCCACGCCAAGTTCGTGGCGGACCCGGAGAGCTACCTGCGGCCGGCGGACGAAGCCGACGCCGCGGCGTCCCCTCCGGCCGACCCGGGGGCGATCTACACCTGCCCGATGCACCCGGAGGTCGAGCAGGTCGGCCCCGGCTCCTGCCCGAAGTGCGGCATGGCGCTCGAGCCGAAGACCGTCACCGCAGAAGAGCCGGACGACCCGGAGCTGCGGTCGATGACCGTGCGCTTCTGGGTGAGCGCGGCGCTCACCGTGCCGCTCCTGGTCCTGACCATGGGGCGGATGATCCCCGGCCTACCGATCGAGCGCTTCATGAGCTCGTCCGTAGGCCCCTGGCTGGAGCTGCTGCTCGCGACACCGGTCGTCCTCTGGGGCGGCTGGCCGTTCTTCGTCCGCGCGGTCGACTCGGTCCGCCACCGCAGCCTGAACATGTTCACGCTGATCGGCCTCGGCGTCGCGGTCGCCTATCTGTACAGCCTGGTGGCGACGATCGCGCCCGGGATCTTCCCCACCTCCTTCCGCGACCACGGCGGCCACGTCGGCGTCTACTACGAGGCGGCGGCGGTCATCGTGACCTTGGTGCTCCTCGGACAGGTGCTCGAGCTGCGCGCCCGCAGCCGCACCGGCGCCGCCATCCGCGCGCTCCTGTCGCTCGCGCCCGACACGGCGCGTCGCATCGAGGCCGACGGCACGGAGGCCGACGTGCCGCTCGAGCACGTCCAGCGGGGCGACCGGCTGCGCGTGCGGCCGGGCGAGAAGGTGCCGGTCGACGGGCGGGTGGTCGAGGGGTCGAGCGCGGTCGACGAGTCGATGGTGACCGGCGAGCCGTTGCCGGTCTCGAAGGGGCCGGGCGACCCGGTGGTCGGCGCCACGGTCAACGGCACCGGCGGCTTCGTGATGGAGGCCGAACGGGTCGGCTCGGAGACGCTCCTCGCGCGGATCGTCCAGATGGTCGCCGATGCCCAGCGCAGCCGCGCGCCGATCCAGCGGCTGGCCGACGTGGTCGCCTCCTGGTTCGTGCCGGCGGTGATCGCGGTCGCGATCGTCACCTTCGTCGTCTGGTCGCTCTGGGGGCCGGAGCCGGCGGTCGCGTTCGCGCTGGTCAACGCGGTCGCGGTGCTGATCATCGCCTGCCCCTGCGCGCTCGGGCTCGCCACGCCGATGTCGATCATGGTGGCGACCGGGCGCGGGGCGTCGGCCGGCGTGCTGTTCAAGAACGCGGAGGCGATCGAGGTGCTGCGCGACGTCGACACGCTGGTGGTCGACAAGACCGGCACGCTCACCGAGGGGCGGCCGGAGCTGGTCTCGGTCGAGGCGGTGGGCGGGGTCGGCGAGGAGGAGATGCTGCGGCTGGTGGCGGCGGTCGAGCGCGCGAGCGAGCACCCGCTGGCGGCGGCGATCGTCGCCGGCGTCGAGCGGCGCGGAATCGCGGTGCCGCGCGCGGAAGGCTTCGATTCGATCACCGGCAAGGGCGTGCGCGGGACCGTCGACGGGCGGCAGGTGGCGGTCGGAAACCGGGCGCTCGCCGAGGAGATCGGCGGCGGAGACCTCGGGGAGATCGCCGAGCG
Organism: uncultured Thermoanaerobaculia bacterium; assembly: GCA_964560325.1. Taxonomy (GTDB): domain Bacteria; phylum Acidobacteriota; class Thermoanaerobaculia; order Multivoradales; family DATKCC01; genus CAZLLV01. The sequence goes on from CAZLLV010000417.1 coordinate 3,388, forward strand.
AGCCGAGGCGCTCCGCACGGACGGGCAGACCGCGATGTTCGTCTGGATCGACGGGAAGCCGGCCGGAGTGCTCGGCGTCGCCGACCCGATCAAGGAGTCGACGCCGGGGGCGATCGCGGCGCTACGCCGCGAGGGGCTGCGGGTGGTGATGCTGACCGGCGACAGCCGGACGACGGCCGAGGCGGTGGCGGCGAAGCTCGGGATCGACGAGGTGATCGCCGAGGTGCTGCCGGACGAGAAGCAGGCCGTGGTCGAGCGACTCCAGGCGGAGGGGCGGACGGTGGCGATGGCGGGCGACGGGATCAACGACGCGCCGGCGCTCGCGCGGGCGGCGGTCGGCATCGCCATGGGTACGGGCACCGACGTGGCGATGGAGAGCGCGGGAGTGACGCTCGTCCGGGGCGACCTCGCGGGGATCGTGCGGGCACGGCGCCTGTCGCGGGCGACGATGCGGAACGTGAAGCAGAACCTCTTCTTCGCGTTCGTCTACAACGCCCTCGGCGTGCCGCTCGCGGCGGGGGTGCTCTACCCGGCCTTCGGGTGGCTGCTGTCGCCGATGTTCGCGGCGGCGGCGATGAGCTTCAGCTCGGTCTCCGTGATCGGCAACGCCCTGCGGCTGCGGTCGGTGAAGCTGTAAGCCGCTCGCCAACGGTCGTGCCGGGGCGGAGCGATCCGCCCTACGACTCCTTCTCCTCGTCCTCGAGCTGCTGAACGATCTGCGTCACCTCGACCTCGGCGCGCTGGATCTTGCCCCGGCAGACCTCGAGGAGCTGAGCCGCGCGCCGCAGCTCCTCGGCGAGCGAATCGATGTCGATCTCCTCGCTCTCCACCCGCCGCAGGATCGCCTCCAGCTCCTCCAGCGCCTCGCCGAACTTCAGGTCCTCTACGCTCTCCTTCTTCTCGCTCATGCTTCCTCCGCTCCGGGGGATGTTCTCGCGATCTCTTCGCCCGCGACGACGGTGCTGGTCAGCACGCCGCCGGCGAGCCGGGTGGTGAGGGTCTCGCCCGGTGGCGCTTCGCCGGGGTGCCGCAGCGCGCGGCCGGCGGCGTTTCGGGTCACCGAGAAGCCGCGCTCGAGGGTGCGCTCGGGGGCCAGCTCGTGGGCGAGGCGGGCGATGCCGCCGATCCGCGCCTCCGCCTCGCGCAGGTGAGCGCGGGCGGCGGCCACCATCCGGCGGCCGGCGCGGTCGACGTCGTTCCGCCGCCGCTCGATCCCCCGGGGCGCGGTCGCCGCCAGCCGCCGCGCGAGCGCCGCGACCTCCCCCTCCGTCGAGCGTAGCCGCAGCCGCCCGGTGCGTGCGAGCGCGCGGGAGAGCTCCGCCACCCGGCGGCCGGCGGCGTCGAGGCGAGTACGGGCGAGGGCGACGCCGCGCTCGGCGCTCCCCAGCGCCTCGCGCCCGCGGCGAAGGCGGTCGAGGGAGGCGCGGCGG
>CAZLLV010000418.1:0-4259 GCA_964560325.1 uncultured Thermoanaerobaculia bacterium
GAGACCGACGTCACGGGGATCTTCGTCTCCGGCGGCGCCCACCGGGTCATCGGCAACGAGATCACCAAGGTCGTCGGCGCGAGCCACAACCGCTGGGGCATCCGGGTGCTCGAGGGGAACGATTCGATCGTCGCCGGCAACCGGCTGATCGCGACGAGAAACGGCATCCTGCTCGACAAGACCGGGAGTATCTACCGCGACAACTTCGTGGGCCAGATCCCGAGCGGCAACGTCGCTTTCTCCGGCGGGATCGACGCCGGCGGCAACGTCACCTACTGATCGGTCTTCCCCCGGGCGGCCGCCGCACGTCTCTCTCCCCCGACGGAGCGGGCGGCGGCCGCACGGGTTTTCCCTCGCCGCAACCTTCCCCCCTCCGCTGCGTACAATCGAGGACGGACCGCCGCTCGAGGTGCGTCCGCCCGGCTCGCCGGACACGTGGCACCCGCACCGAACCCCTCCGGAGGACTCCCATGAAGCGCTTCTCTCTCTTCGCAGCCCCGCTCCTCGCTCTCGCGATCGTCCTGACCGCCGTACCCGCCGCGGCGGTGATGACCGACGCCGAGGTCGAGGCGAAGCGCGCCGAGTACGACGCCGAGTACCAGGCGCTGATCGACGGCCGGGCCGGGCGCTCCGACGCCGAGCGCCTGGAGGCGCTGTTCGACCTCGTCTACCGCGAGGCGCTGTTCGAGAACCCGACCTTCGCCACCATGGTCGGCCACCCGGAGGCCGACCGCGGCCGCTGGGGCGACAACTCGCTGGAGGCGATCGAGCGGGGCGAGAAGCGCAGCCGGCAGACGCTGGCGGTGCTCGACGCGATCGACCGCTCGGCGCTCGACGAGGACGCGCGCCTCGACTACGACCTCTTCCGCTACCAGGTCGAGCAGGGGATCGAGGGCGAGCGCTTCCCGGGCGAGTACATGACGATCAACCAGATGGGCGGGCCGCAGCGCTGGCTGCCGCAGATGTTCGTGCAGATCCCGGCCCGCACCGTCTCGGACTACGACGACCTGATCACCTGGATGCGCGGCGTTCCGGAGCAGCTCGCGCAAGTCCGGGAGCGGCTGGAGATCGGCCTCGAGAAGGGGGTCACGCCGCCCCGGGTGACGCTCGGCGACGTGGCGGCGCAGCTCGCCGCCCAGGCGGTCGAGAACCCGGAGGAGAGCCCGATCTACCAGCGCTTCGCCGAGCTGCCCGACTCGATCCCGCAGGCCGAGCGCGAGCGCCTCCAGGCGGAGGCGAAGCGGGCCATCGCGGAGCAGATCGCCCCCGCGTTCCGCGAGCTCCACGACTACTGGGTCGAGGAGTACTACCCGAAGACTCGCGAGTCGATCGCCATGGCCGACCTGCCGGACGGGGAGGCGTGGTACGCCTACAACGTGGCGCAGCAGACGACGACCGACCTCTCGCCGAAGGAGATCCACGAGATCGGCCTCTCCGAGGTCGCCCGCATCCGCGGGGAGATGGCAGCGATCATGGAGCAGACCGGCTTCGAGGGGACCTTCCCGGAGTTCCTGGAGTTCCTGCGCACCGACGAGCGGTTCTTCTACGACACGCCGGAAGAGCTCCTCGCCGGCTACCGCGAGATCTCGAAGCGGATCGACCCGAAGCTGGTCGAGCTCTTCGGCACGCTGCCGCGCCTGCCGTACGGCGTGCAGGCGGTTCCCTCGTACTCCGAGAAGTCGCAGACCACCGCCTACTACCAGCCGGGCAACCTCGAGGCGGGGATCCCGGGCTACTTCACGGCCAATACCTACGATCTCGCGAGCCGCCCGAAGTGGGAGATGGAGGCGCTCACCCTGCACGAGGCGGTGCCGGGCCACCACCTCCAGCTCGCCCTCGCCGGCGAGCTCGAGGACGTGCCCGAGTTCCGCAAGCACATCGGCGCCACCGCCTTCATCGAGGGCTGGGCGCTCTACGCCGAGAGCCTGGGCGAGGACATCGGCCTCTACCAGGACCCGTACTCGAAGTTCGGCCAGCTCACCTACGAGATGTGGCGCGCGATCCGCTTGGTGGTCGACACGGGGATGCACTCGCTCGGCTGGAGCCGCCAGCAGGCGATCGACTTTTTCAAGGAGAACGCCGGCAAGGCGGAGCACGACATCCGGGTCGAGGTCGATCGCTACATCGTCTGGCCGGGCCAGGCGCTCGCTTACAAGATCGGCGAGCTGAAGATCAAGGAGCTGCGCGCCTACGCCGAGAAGGAGCTGGGCGAGGCGTTCGACGTGCGCGCCTTCCACGACACGGTGCTCGGCGACGGCGCGGTGCCGCTCGACGTGCTCGAGGAGCAGGTGAGGGCGTGGGTGGCGGGGGTGAAGGCCGAGGCGTGAGCGACGACCGCGCGCGGCCCGAGTCGCTCGCCGCGGGCCTGGCGCTCCGGGGGCACGTCCGCACGCTCGGCGGCCGCGCCCTGCGGGCGCTCCGGCCCGAGCCGCCGCCGGCGTGCGAGGACTGGCGTACCGTGATCGAGGATCCGGTGATGGGGCCGGTGCGGCTGACCGGCCGGCTCTGTCACGCGGGGTCCGCCGATGGATCGGAGGAGGCGGAGGCGCTGGTGCTGATCGTCCACGGCCTCGGCGCCTCTGCCGACGCCGCCTACGCCCGGCGGGCCGCCCGGGTGGCGGAGGCCGCCGGTCTCTCCTCGCTCCGCCTCAACCTGCGCGGCGCCGACCTCTCGGGCGACGACTACTACCACGCCGGCCTGACCGAGGATCTGCGGGCGGCGCTCGCGTCCCCCGAGCTCGCCCGCTACCGGGACTTCGCGATCCTCGGCTTCTCGCTCGGCGGCCACACCGCGCTCCGCTACGCCACCGAGGAGCACGATTCGCGCGTGCGGGCGGTGGCCGCCGTCTGCTCGCCTCTCGACCTCGCCGCCGGTGGCCGGCTGATCGACCGTCCGGCCCTGTGGGCCTATCGGCGCTACCTCTTCGACCACCTGGTCGAGATCTACGGCGCCGTCGCCGCCCGGCGCCCGGTGCCGCTGCCGCTCGCCGAAGCGCGGCGCATCCGGACCTTCCGGGACTGGGACACGCGGGTGGTGGCGGCCCGCCACGGCTTCCGCGACGCCGACGACTACTACGAGCGGATGTCGGTCGGGCCGCGGCTCGAGCGCCTCGGAGTGCCGGCGCTCCTGGTCGCGGCGGAGGACGACCCGATGGTGCCGGCCGGCGCGATCCGCCCGGTGCTCGAAGGCTACGGGGATCGCGCGCTGCCGCTCGACGTGCGCTGGGTGCCGAGCGGCGGCCACATGGCGTTCCCGCGGCGGCTCGACCTGGGGCTCGGGCGGGCGCCGTCCGGCGCGGGCGGCCTGGAGGCTCAGATCGTCGCCTGGATGTCGGCCGTGCTATAAATCGGAACCATCATGTCCGACCGCAAGTACCGCCAGCGCGGGTACCGGGACGAAGACGCCGGCGGCGAGCGCCGGCGCTCCGGTCCGCGGCCGCCGCGACCCCAGAAGGAAGGCCCGCGGGGGCGCGGGCTGGGCGCGCCGACCGCCAACGTCTTCCGCTGCGCCGCGTGCGGCGGCAAGGTGGAGATTCTGGGCGACCTCGCGGTCGATGCGAAGTGCCCGCACTGCGAGGCGGACCTCCACACCTGTACCAACTGCACCCACTTTGATCCGTCCGCGGCCTGGGAGTGCCGGGAGAACCAGAGGATCCCGGCCAAGGTGATGAAGAAGTCGAAGCAGAACGAGTGCCCGGTCTTCACCCCGAAGGTGGCGAAGGAGTTCGCCACCGAGGGTGAGGGAGAGACCATGTCCGTGGGCGACGCCAAGAAGGCGTTCGACGCCCTCTTCGGCGACCTCTGAGCCCGCCGTGACCCGCGCCGAGAGGGCCGAGCGCATCCGCGCGATCCTGGACGAGACCTACCCCGAGGTGGAGATCCCCCTCGGCCACCGCGATCCGTTCACCCTGCTGGTGGCGGTGGTGCTCTCCGCCCAGACGACCGACAAGAAGGTCAACCAGGTCACCCCCGCCCTCTTCGAACGGGCCGGTACGCCGGCCGAGATGGCCGCTCTCCCGGTCTCGGAGATCCACTCGCTGATCCGCGAGGTCGGCCTCGCCAACCAGAAGGCGAAGAGCCTCCAAGGTCTGGCGGAGATCCTGGTCGCCGAGCACGGCGGCGAGGTGCCGCACTCGTTCGCCGCGCTCGAAGCGCTCCCGGGGGTCGGGCACAAGACCGCGTCGGTGGTCAAGGTGCAGGCGTTCGGCGAGCCGGCGTTCCCGGTCGACACCCACATCCACCGGCTGGCCTGGCGCTGG
>CAZLLV010000419.1:0-9219 GCA_964560325.1 uncultured Thermoanaerobaculia bacterium
CCGCCTGGCCGGTCTCGTCGACCGCGAGGTTCCCGATCCAGCCGCGGTACTTGACCGACACGTCGGCGAGGCGGGTCTCGTCGAAGACCACCCGGCCGACCGCGCGCACGGTCACCGGCACCGAGCGCCGCTCGACCCGGCCCGTCGTGACCCCGATCTTCTGGCGCCGGGCGGCATCGACGATCACGACCCCCGACTCGATCTCGGCCCGCGTCACCGGCGTGAGCGCCATGTTGCAGATCGGGCACTGGCCCGGGTCCTGCGAGCGCACCGACGGGTGCATGCTGCAGGTGTAGTAGGCGATCTCGCCGTCGCCAACCCCATCTGGCAACGTCTCGCCGTGGGCGAAGCGGGCGTGGTCGGCGGCCTCCTCCGCGGTCTGCGGAGCGGCCGTCTCCCAGCCGACGGCGCCGCCGCACATCAGCATCTCCTGGCCCATGAACGGGTTCTCGAGATCGGCCTCGGAGCCGGGTTGCATCCAGCGGCCGAAGCCGTCGGTCATCGGGCACTCGTAGACGGTCCAGCCGGCCGCGATCTCCGGATCGGCGCCGACCACCGGCAGGAGCGCCCGGTTGAGCTCGGCGAAGGTGTCGCGCGCGGTCTCGAGTTCGTCCGTCTCCGCGAGCGAGCCCGCGACCCGGGCCGCCTCGTCCATCAGGTTTGCGGCCCCCCCGTTCGATCCGGCCGCCTCGGCGGCGAGCTCCAGCGCCTGGCGCAGGCGCGTGGCGCGTGCCGGCAGCCCCTCGATCCGGTCGGAGGCGAGGAGCTGGCTGATCTCGGCGTAGGTCGCGAGCGCGGTGGTGAGCGGCGCCTCGACGGCCGGCGGGTAGTCCTGCTCCGGCAGGCCGGTGAGTCCCGCGTACGGATCGTCCGGCGAGCCGGAGCCCGGCGACTCCTCCTCCATCTCGGGGCCGGCGTTCTCGGCGTCGCCGCCACAGGCGACGAGACCGAAGGTGGTGAGGAGGAGCAGGCTCCCCCACGCGATGATCGTCGAGGTCTTGCGGTTCATCGTGCGTCTCCTTCGGCGGCGGCCGCTTCGCGCAGCCAGGTGCCGGGCAGGCGCCCCAGCGCGCGGTCGAGCGCGGCGCCGCGGCGGTAGAGGTCTGCCAGGGTCTCTTCGTAGGACAGCTCGACCGAGCGCTGGTTGCGCTCGGCCTCGATCAGCGACAGGAAGCTCACCTGGCCGGTCTCGAAGCCGGACACCGCCGCCCGCACCTGGTCGGCGGCCGCCGGCAGCAGCCGGGCCTGGTAGATCGCGAGCACGTGGTGGGCTTCGGAGAGGCGGAGCCAGGCGATGCGCGCCTCGGCGCCGATCTCGTCGACCACCTGGGCTCGCTCGGTCTCGACGCGCGCCAGCTCGGCCTCGGCCTCGGCGATGCCGGCGTCGATCCGGTCACGGCGGATCGGCAGGTTGACGCCGACGCCGACCATCCATCGGTGCTCGGTCTCCCGCCACATCGAGCTGTACTGCGCCATCGCCTCGAAGTCGGGGTAGCGGTCGAGCTCGCGGAGCGCGACGGCGGTCTCCCGCGCCTCCCGCTCGGCTTCCAGGCGCGCGAGCTCGGGCCGCGCGGCGAGGGCGGCGTCCGTGAGCGTCGCGGTGTCGAGGTCGGGCAGGCCGGCGAGCGGCAGCTCCTCGACCGGCGGCGGCAGGGGTGCCGCCGGCTCCCGGTGGAGCAGCGCGTTGAGCCGCGCCGCCGTCACCTCCCGCTCGGTCGCGAGCACCATCGCCTCGTGCACCAGGTGGGCGATCTCCACCTCGGCCTGGATCGGCGCCTGCTGCGGCGCCTCGCCGGCGGCGTAGCGCGCCGTCACCACCCGCTTGAACCCGTCGAGCAGGCGTTGGTGCTCGGCGTTGATCGCGAGCGCCCGGTCGATCAGGTAGTAGTCGTCGTAGAGCATCGAGGCGGCGGCCGCGAGCTCCAGCCGAACGGCCTCGACGTTCTGGGCGACGGCGGCCGCCTCGGCCCGGGCGGCTTCACCCATCAGGCGGAGCTTGCCGGGGTACGGAACGCGCTGCCGCAGCTCGAGCGACTGACCGAAGTGGACGGCGCTCGATCCGATCGAGAGCGGCGCCACACCGTAGGCGAGCATCGGGTCCTCGAGCGCGGTCGCCTGCGGCACCCGTTCGGCGGCCGCCCGCCAGGCGAGCCGCGCCTCCGCCACGCCGGGATTGCGGGCGAGGACGGCGGCGATCAGCTCGCCGCGGTAGAGGGTGGAGCCGGCGAAGAGCGCGCCGGCGTCCGGCGGTGCCGGCGGGTCGAGCGAAGCCCCATGGTCGTGTCCGGAGGACAGGGCCTCGGGCGCTTCGGTCTCCTGGGCTGCCTTTTGGGCTGCCTCTTGGGCTGCGATATCGGCGGGTGCCGCCGCGACCGTTCCGGCGAGGAACAGGACCGCGAGGACGGCGCCCCGGGGGTTCGAGGGCATGTCGCTCCTCCAGGTGCAGTGGTGCTGGGAGACCGCGGCGCGCTACGAGCGCACGACGCGGCCGGACGCACTACGCCTGGAGGATCAACTCAGCAGCGTGGAGAGGAGGGTGTAGAGAGGGACCGCGGAGGCGGCGAGGTCCGCCGCGAGAGGCGGCGGTGCGGGAAAGCCCGGAAGCACCGTCAGGTCGAAGCCGACGGCAAGCGGCGCGAGCGCCAGGAGCGATGCACCCGCGAGCTGTCGCTCCACGTCCGCTTTGGCCGGCACCGCCGGCGCCTGACCCTGCGGCGCCCCGTCGGAGACGCAGCAGTCCATGGCAGCCGTATCGCCGTGCCCCATCCCGCCGTGCCCCATCGCCTCCGCCATCGGACAGTGCGCGTCGATCGGTGGCGACACCGCCTCCGGCATCGCACACACCCCGAGCGCCGAAGCGCACAGCGGCGCGCTCACCGGCACCACGAGCATCACCGCCACCAGGGCCAGAGCGGCCCAAGAGGCATAGCGGTGGGGTTGGGCAGAGCGGTGGCCTTCGGTCATCGTCGAAATTCTACGATAGTTCGCGAGGAACTCTCGAACGTACTTTCCCACGAGCGAAAAACCCGGCGGCCCTCCGACCTATTTCACGCCCCCGCCGGGGGATCGCGCTCGTCCGCTCCCGCGGGCCGCCGGAACTCTCGAAGCTGACGATCGAGCTCCCTCTCGAGATCCTTCCCGCGATCGAACCCGCGCTCGGAGATGAGCCGTACGGCGAGACGTGCCCTCTGCACCTCGTCGTCATCGGCGACCCGGAGGAGCTCCCGGATGTCGATCTGGTCCTGCGGCCTCTCGTGCAGTCGATCCGGGCGAAGCGCCAGGAGCTTGAGGGCGAGCAGGTGGCCCGTTTTCGCCACCGGCAGACGATGCCCCGGAAGCACTTCCAGCGAGTCGGCCTCCGCCGCCACCTCCGGCTCGATTCCTGCGGTCGCGAAGAGGAGATCGATGAACGCTCCGTCCACCTCTCGACGCCGCAGAAGCCGGGCGGTGGCGAGACGGGGCACGTCACGGTGCTCCATGAGCGTGTCGGCGATGTAGCCGCGGTCCCGAAGGCGAATGAGCAAGTCTTCCGCTTCCGGGTCACCCGCGACGGCCACCGCCACGTCGATGTCTCGGGTGGTGCGTGGCTCGGCCCGCGCCGAGACACCGAACCCGCCGACCAGCGCCCAACGGGCACGGAGGGCGCGGAGGTCTCTGTCGATCCTCGTCAGGGCATCGAGTAGACGGGTGTGGATCATCTGCGCGCGCGGTCGAGCCGATCGAGCGAAACGGGCCGCCCCACACCGTCGCCGTGCTCGGCCCCGGGCCGGCGCTGGAGCCACTCGGTCACGCCCGCCTCGATTTCCGCCTCGGTGGCGTCCGGATGGCGGCGCCGGAGGTTCTGGCGCATCATCCGCTCGGCCATCTCGGCCAGCTCGAAGGCGAGCTCCATCCGATTCACGACCTCTGGGTCGCGGTAGAAGCGGTGAGCCTCGGATTCGGCAGGCATCGTCGGAAGTCTACTGCGTGCCCAGGTCACCTCTCGTGCGAAACGATTCGCTACGCTTGCACCCGGGCCAGCGACGCCCGTGGCGGCGGAGTCGCTTCACTCGATCTCCCGCACGTCGATCCCGCGGAGCTCGACGGTCGAGATGTGCTCCATCTCCTCCTTCACCATCGCCGGGGTGATCTCGTCGACGCTCCGGCTCTCGCCCTCTTCGAAGTCGATCCCGTGGTTCTCGTGGTCGGCGAAGAGGATGCCGCCGACGCGGCGGAAGCTCTTGGCGGTGCGGAAGCGCAGGCCGCCGTCGAAGCTGTAGGCGAGCTGCTCGAGGCGGCCGGTCTCGGGATCGAACCAGAAGAGGTACTCGTCGTCCGCCTCGGTCGAGCTGCCGGGCTGGAAGGTGACCTTCACCTTGTGCAGCTCGCGGGTGCCCTCCCCTGCCGGGAGGGGCCACTCCTCGAGCCCGAGGTCGTGCGTGTAGACCCCGTCGCCCGCCAGGCCGTACGGCAGGTAGGGGAACCAGACCCGCGCCGCCACGTGGTCGCGCCAGCGCTGCGCCTCGCTCTCGGGCACCGGGCGCGTCCGACCGTCGATCGACAGCTCCACGGCGTCGTTGGTCACCGTCACCCGCCGCCGCCCCTCCGGCGTGTCCGCCTCGACCACCTGGCGGTAGAGGCCACCGTCGCGCCGTACCTCGACCCGGAAGGTGCCGGAGCGCGAGGCGATGTCGAAGGCGCTCTCGGTCGATTCGTAGCGGTCGCCGCCGTGGAGCTCGATCGCCTTCGCCACGATCGGCGGCAGCTCGCGCGGCTCCTCGGCGCTCGCGGGGAGCACTCCCAGGGCGGCGAGTGTCGCGAGGCCGGCGAGGCCGGCGAGACCGACACGGACGGCGGGACTCGATACGATCTTCATCGCGTTCTCCAGACGTGCGGGCCGGTTCGGCCGCGCGGATTGAAACAAAAGCCGCGCCCGGCCGTCTGCCCTGGTGTGATGCTGGGGGACTTCCAGGCCCTCGTCGAGGACCACCGCGACCGAGTCTACAGTCTCGCGTGCTACCTCCTCGGCGATCGCGAGGAGGCGGCGGACGTGACACAGGACGTGCTGCTTCGTTTGTGGCGCAACCTCCCGGAGCTCGATCCGGCCGACGGCAACGTCCCGGCGTGGCTCCTGCGGGTGACCCGCAACCGCTGCTTCGACCTGATGCGCAAGCGGCGCAGCCAGCGCTCGGCGCTCGGCCTCGCCGAAGAGCCGGAATCGATCGACCTGACCCCGGCCGACGGGCCCGACCCGGAGCGGCTCGCATCCAGCTCCGACCTGGGCCGGCACCTGCGGCGGGCGGTCCGGGAGCTCGACGAGCCCTACCGCTCCGTCCTCATCCTTCGGGAGGTGCAGGAGATGAAGTACCGCGAGATCAGCGAGACGCTGGAGATGCCGTTGAACACCGTCAAGGTCAACATCCACCGCGGGCGCAAGATGCTGCGCGACCGGCTCCAGGAGGTGATGGGTCATGCCGTGGCGTGCTGACGGAGCGGTCGACTGCGCACGGGCGCGGGACTGGGTCGACCCCTATCTGGACGGTCTGGACGGCCTGGACGGTCCGGAAGACCTGGAGAGTGGGGAGGACGGGTCGGAGCCGGAGGCGGGGCTCGACCCCGTGCACCGGCTCGCCCTCGAGGCCCACCTCGCCGACTGCCCCGACTGCCGGGCCGAGATCGCCCTCGCCCGCCGCCTCCGCGACGAGCTGCGCGAGGGGCTGCCGCTTCTCTCCTGTCCGCCCGAGGTGAGCGACGAGGTGCTACGGATCGCCGCCGCCGAGGCGGCGGAGCGCGAGGCCGAGGCGGCCCGGCCGGCGCGCGGCGGGCGGCCCGGCTTGGCCGAACGGCTGCGCGGCTGGCTGACGGGCGGCGGAGCGCTCCGCCCGGCCTTCGCCGCGGCGGCGCTCCTCGCCCTCCTCCTGGCCGCGCCGGTCCTCTACCGATCCGTGCTCGGCCCGGAGCCCGGCGAGCCCCGGACCGCCTCCGGCGACGGCGCCCCCGCAGGCACCGAAGAGCTGGAGTACACGGCCGCCGAGGTCGCCGAGGCCGAGGAGCAGGCCCGGATGATCCTCGCCTACGTCGCTTCCGTCGGACGGGACGCCGGCCGCACCGTCCAGGAGGACGTCTTCGACCGCGGCATCGTGCAGCCGACCCGGCGCGCGGTCGAGGGGCTCCAGTCGGCCGGCTTCGCCGGCGACGGCGAACCGGCAGGAAGGAACCGAGAATGAACCGATCCGCGATCCACCACCGGCCGAGCGCCTCCGCGCTCGGCCTGCTCGTCCTCGCCACCCTCCTCGGAGCACTCGCCCCGCCCGCCGCCGCCCAGGAGCGCGAGCGGCGCCTGCCGCCGCGCGCCGGCTCCGAGCTCGCGGGCCAGCCCGGCTTCGTCGACTTCGCCGATCTCGGCATCGACGCCCCGGGCGAGCTGAGCCTCGGCGTCTCCCTCTCCGGGCCGATCCTCCGCCTGGTGGCCGAGGCCACGCGCGGCGAGGAGCCGGGCTTCGCCGAGCTGATCGACAAGCTCCAGGGGATCTTCGCCAAGGTCTACGAGGTACCGCCCGGCGAGCGGGGCTCGATCGACCGGCTCGCCCGCTCGACCGTCCGGCGGCTCGAAGGCCGCGGCTGGCACACCGTGGTCGAGCTCCACGACGGCGGCGCCAGCAGCTATCTCCAGGTGCGCACCGCCGGCGAGCTCATCCAGGGCCTGGCGGTGGTCTTCGTCGAGTCGGACGGCAGCGCCGGCTTCATCAACGTGGTCGGCAACATCACGCCCGAGGAGGTCGGCCGGATCGGCCGCACCTTCGACATCGACGCGCTCCAGCGATTCGATGAGTCGACCGAGGAATACTGAGAGCCGGACGCGGTTGCCGAGGTGGGACGTGACGCGGGCGCCGCGAAGCCGTAGAATCGGCGCGTCCCGTTCCGACTCACGTTCCACCCCCCGGTTCGCATGGCCGATCCGTCCGACACCACCATCCCACGCTCGCCGCTCACCGCTGGCGTCCGTGGCGAGCATCCGGCTCCGGCCACGACCGCCGAAGCTCCGTCCGCGCCCCGGCGGCCGCGCGCGATCCGTATCCACGGCGAGGAGCTGGTCGATCCGTACCACTGGCTCCGCCAGCCGGACGACCCGGAGGTGCGCGCGTACCTGGAGGCCGAGAACGCCTACACCCGGGCGCGGACGGAACCGACGCGCGAGCTGCGCGAGGAGCTGTACCGTGAGCTCCTCTCGCACGTCGAGGAGGCCGACCGCACGGTGCCATACCGCCACGGCGAGCACCTCTACTACCGGCGCACCGAGCCGGGCCGCGAGTACCCCGTCCACTGCAGGCGCCACGCGCCCCGAAGCGGGCTTGCCGGCGAAGCGGGTGGGCCGCGCCCACACCGGATCGGCGAGCCGGCCGAGGGTCCGGAAGAGATCCTGCTCGACCTCGACGCGCTCGCCCACGGCCACGCCTTCCTCCGCCTCGGCGCCTTCGCCCCCGCCCCGGCCGCCGCTGCTCGCAGCCGGCCCGGCCGCGACCTGCTCGCCTACGCGATCGACACCACCGGCCGCGAGCGCTATCGGATCCACCTCCTCGATCTCGCGACCGGTGAGCACCTCCCCGACCGGCTGCCGCCGGCCTCCTGCTCGATCGCCTGGGCGGACGAGAGCACGCTCTTCTACGTGGTCCTCGACGCCACCGAGCGGCCGTACGAGGCGCGGCGCCACACTCTCGGCACCGACCCGGCCGGCGACCCGGTGGTCTTCCGGGAGGAGGACGCTCGCTTCGCCGTGACGCTGCGCCTCGCCCGGAGCGGCGAGGTGGTGCTGATCACCAGCCGCTCGACGACCGCTTCGGAGGTGCACTTCGTGCCGACCTCCGACCCCGCCGCCGAGCCGTGCGTCTTCCAGGCGCGGCGGGAGGGCCTGGACTACGACCTGGCTCACCACCCGGACGCGTTCTTCGTGCGCACCGACGAGGGCGCGCCGGAGTTCCGGCTCTACCGCGTGCCGATCGACCCCGGCATGCGCCCCGCCGAGCGCGGCCGTTGGCAGGAGGTGCTGCCGCCGCGCGACCGGGTGAAGCTCGAGTGGGTGCAGGTCTTCCGCCACCACGTCGTGGCGGCCGAGCGGTCGGCCGGCGTCCGGCGGCTGCGGGTGCTGCCGGTCGACGCCTACGGGGACGTCGAGGGAGCTTCCTACACGATCCCGATGCCGGAACCGGTCTACGCACTCCTGCCGGCCGAGAACCACGACTTCGAAGCCGACGCCTTCCGCTTCGGCTTCAGCTCGCCGGTCACGCCGCCGAGCGTCTACGACTTCGGCTTCGACGACCGCCGGCTCCACCTGAAGAAGCGCCAGCACGTGCCGGGCTACGACCCGGGGCGCTACCGCGCCGACCGAATCTTCGCGCGCGCCGAGGACGGGCAGGCGATCGCCGTCACCGTCGTCCACCGGCGCGACCTGGCGCGCGACGGCAGTCATCCCTGCTACCTCTACGGCTACGGCTCCTACGGTACGACGATCGAGCCGTCGTTCTCGGCCGACCGGCTGCCGCTCCTCGACCGCGGCTTCGTCTGGGCGATCGCGCACGTGCGCGGCGGCGGCGTGTTCGGCGAGTCGTGGCACGACGGCGGCAAGCTCGGCGCCAAGCCGAACACCTTCCGCGACTTCGTCGCCGCCGCCGAGCACCTGGTCGACGCCGGCTATACGGCGCACGAGCGCCTGGTGATCGCCGGCGGCAGCGCCGGGGGCCTGCTGATCGGCGCGGTGCTCAACCAGCGGCCCGACCTGGCGCGCGCGGCGATCGCCCAGGTGCCGTTCGTCGACACGCTCAACACCATGCTCGACCGCTCGCTGCCGCTCACGGTGACCGAGCTCGAGGAGTGGGGCGACCCGCTCGAGCCGCACCACTTCGAGGTCATCCGGTCGTACTCGCCGTACGAGAACGTGAAGCCGCAGGCGTACCCGCACCTGCTGGTGACGGCCGGCTTCCACGACCCGCGGGTGCAGTACTGGGAGCCGGCGAAGTGGGTGGCGAAGCTGCGCGCCACCAAGACCGACGACCACCTGCTGCTGCTCCAGACGCACATGGACGCCGGCCACTCCGGCGCCTCCGGCCGCTACGAGACCCTGCGCCAGACCGCGTTCGAGCACGCGTTCCTTTTGGATTCGCTCGGATTGAGCTTGTGGTCCGTCCGGTTCGGTACCGACCGGGACGGACCACTAGAGGGTGGAGATCCGCCGCCGTCCTTGCC
>CAZLLV010000420.1:0-30498 GCA_964560325.1 uncultured Thermoanaerobaculia bacterium
TCGAGCGCGAGCTCGCCGACCCGGTGGCGCGCGACGACCGGAGCCGGCAGATCTTGGGCTACCGCACGCTGCCCGAGGGCTACCACCCGCTCGGCGGCTTCTCGATCCCGTTCGTGCAGGAGATGGCGATGCTCTCCGACCGCGAGCCGCGGCCGGGCGAGACGATCACCGGCCCGGCGGATGCGTTCGGCCGCCGCGGCTTCGTCTACCTGGAGGCGAGGTCGAGCGACGAGCGGGCGCGCGAGCTCGACGAGTACTTCGGCGGCGAGGCGGAGACGAGCGAGTTCTTCGGCGACATCGACCAGCGCTTCTCGGGCGGCGCGGAGCTGGCCCGGGGCACGCTCCGGGCGGGCGGCGCGGAGGTGCGGTACCTCGCCGAGCGGGGCCGGATGGAGATCGGCGACGACGCCTTCCCGGCGGTTCTGGCGCGGCTGCTCATGGAGTGCGAGGAGAGCTCGCGCCTGCGGGTCGGGATGTGGTTCGAGCCCGCGGCCGGCGAGCCGGGCGAGGTGGCGGGCACGCCGGCCGATCCGGCGGCGCTCCGGCGCTTCCTCGACCACTTCCGGCTGTGCGAGTGAGGGCGCCCGCGAATCCCTGGCGGGCGCGCGGCGTAGGGGACTTCTGGGAGGCGACATGAACGGAACGAGCAAGTACACGGTCTGGCACTACGTCGGCTGCGGCTGCGCCCTGCTGGCGGGGCTCGCCGCGCTGGTGGTCGGCGGCATGATCTGGTTCGGCTACCGGACCGCCCAGAGCTTCACCGACCCGGAGGCGCGCGAGGCGAAGGTCCAGGGCATGCTCGGCTACGAGGAGCTGCCGGAGGGCTACCACCCCGGATTCGCCCTCTCGATCCCCTTCGTCATGGACATGGCGATGATCGGCGACCGGCCGCTGCCGTCGGGCGACGGGATGCAGAGCTTCGACGACGAGGACCTGTTCGAGGACCGCGGCTTCATGTACTTCGCGATGCGCCGCTTCGGCGGTCCCGAGGACGTGCGGGGCGAGACCGACTACGACTTCGAGGCCGACCGAACGATCGGCGAGGGCGAGGTCGAGGCCGGCGGCGCGACCGTGCGCTACACCGCGAAGATCGGCACCATGGACGTCGGCCCCGAGCCGGTCCGGAGCATCGCGAGCGAGATGGAGATCGACTGCGGCGACGGCAAGTACCGATTCGCCGTCTGGTTCGAGCGCACGGAGCTGGCCGGGGAGGATGAGGCGGCCGAGGAGGACCACACCGGCACGCCGGCCGACGAGGACGCGCTCCGCGCCTTCCTCGACCACTTCGACCTCTGCCGCGCCTGAGCGTCAGAGGTCGAAGCTCTACTCCTCGCCGTAGACGATCTCGGCGCGGCGCATCTTGCTCGCCGACAGGAGCACGCAGACGACCGCGACCGCGAGCAGGCCCGGGACGGCGATCCAGGGCGACGGCGGATCGGCGAGGAGAGCGAGCGTCCCCTCCGGCGGCGGCACCGGCTGGAGCGCGTGCAGGTAGTGGACGACCGAGATCCGCTTGAGCATCGGTGGCAGCAGGAAGTTCGCCCACTCCCAGCCGAAGATCGCGAGCGCCGGGAGGATCGGGTTGCGGACGAAGATCCCGATGGCGAGGAAGACCGCGCCGTAGCCGAGCACCCCGAGGAGCGTCACCCCGACGTAGCCCGCCATGTGAGCGAGCCCGCCGCCGCGCCCGAGGAAGGTCAGGTAGTCGCCCGAGCCGGCGCTCCGGGTGAGCGGCAGGAAGTGGATCAGGTAGGTCGCCACCGTCACCAGCGACAGGATGACCCCGGCGGCGGTGAAGCCCGCGAGGAACTTGCCCGCCACCAGCACGTCGCGCCGCACCGGCGACAGGAAGTAGTAGTGCAGGCTCCGCTGCTGGATCTCGGTGCGGAAGAGGCGGGTGAAAACCAGCATGCAGATGAAGAAGAGCACCACCCGCGCCATCACCTCGCCGAACAGGATGCTGTAGAACCCCGACATCTCGCCCGCCGGCTGGGGCGGCGGCGGATCGCCGAACAGACCGAAGGTCCGCACCCAGGCGGTCAGCGCCACCAGGGCGACCGGCGCGCCGGCGAGCAGGTAGAGCCCGAGGGCGCGCAGCCCGAAGAAGTTCCGGCCCACCTCCAGGCGGGCGACGGCGAGGGTCTGGCGGAGCTCCAGCTTCCGCCGATCGCGTTTCGTCGTATCCGTGCTCACGATACCCCTCCGCCGTTCGAGCCGATCAGGTAGCGGTAGACCGACTGGACGTCCTCGTCCACCGGCATCACCGTTTCGACCGCGAAGCCCTCGTCGAGGACCACGCGGTTGAGCATGAGGTAGAAGGAGTCGGCGTCGCGGGTCGCGATCAACAGGCCCTTGCCGTCCTCCGCCAGGCGCGCCTCGACCACGCCGTCCTCCTCGAACACCCGGGCCGCCATCCGTGCCGGCCGGTCGCACCGGACGAGGATCTGCATCGGGTGCTTCTCCATCTCCGAGCGCACGCCCTGGATCTGCCCCTCGGCCACCACGTAGCCGTTGTTGAGCAGCACCACGCGGTCCGAGATCATGTCGACCTCGTGCATGATGTGCGACGAGATGAGCACGTGGAGGCCCTGGGCGCCGAGCTCCTTGAAGAGGCCGATCATCTCGGCCCGCACCATCGGATCGAGCCCGTTGAGCGGCTCGTCGAGGAGCAGCACCGCCGGACGGTGGGCCATCGCCTGGGCGAGCCGGATGCGCTGGCGCATGCCCTTGCTGTAGCCCGCCACCTTGCGGCCGGCGTGCGGCGTCAGGTTCACGCGCTCGATCGCCTCCTCGGCGAGCCGCCGCGCCTCCTTGCCGCCGTGGCCGTGGAGGCGCAGGAACGATTCGACGAACGTGAGGCCGGTCATCCCCTTCGGGAAGCTGTCGAACTGGGTCGCGTAGCCGACCCGGCGGAAGAGCTCCTCCGGCCGGTCGGACGGGATCCCGAGCACGGTCACGTTCCCGCGCGACGGCCGCAGCAGGCCGGTCGCGAGGTTGAAGAGGGTCGTCTTGCCCGAGCCGTTCGGGCCGACCAGGCCGGTGATGCCGGGGTCGATCGACAGGTGCACGCGGTTGACCCCGAGCACCTCGCCGTAGAACTTCGAGACGTCTTCGAAGACGATCCGGTCGCTCACGTCACCACCTCCTGCGCCTTGAGCCGCGCGGCGATGACGGCGATCGACCCGAGGAGCGTCAGGACGATCACGGCGATCGCCCCGGCGAGCGGCGGGCCGCTCAGGGAGTCGGTGCCGAAGAGGGCCGAGCGCACGCTCGCGAGGTCTCCCCACAGGCCGATCACCATGCCCCAGCGGGAGTCCAGGATCTCGGAGAGCGCCAGCCCGAAGCCGGGGAGCACCAGGAAGAGGACCAGCATCACGCCGCGCACCGCGAGCGGCCAGCGGATGAGCGCCGAGAGCGCCAGCGTGAGGAACGAGAGGACCACGATCCAGAGCCAGGATGCGACGAAGATCGCCCCCGCGATCCGCAGGTTCGCCATGGCCCAGCCGCCGCCCGCGAGGCTCGCCTGGATCAGCCAGAGGAGCAGGCCGTAGACCCAGGTCACGAGCGACAAACCGACCGCCAGCACGGTGAGCTTGCCGAGCACGTACTCCTTGCGGGCGAGCGGCCGCGCCAGGTAGAGCGGCAACGCGCCGTTCGCGAGGTCCATCGAGATGAGCGCCGGCCCGGCGAGCAGCACCATCACGAACCCGACGCCGAGCTGGATGCTGAGCACCACCTCGAAGAAGCGCGCGTCGATCGGCAGCAGGTCCGCGACCTGGAGGTCGAGGGCGAGCAGGGCGTTGGCGTTGTGGCGCAGGTAGACGAGCGTGATGCAGGCGACGGTGACCAGCGTGCTCGCCACGAAGAGTGCCCAGAGCATTTTCGAGCTCGAGAGCCGCTGCCAGGCGTAGCGCGGGATCACCAGGAAGCGCAGCCCGCGCGAGGTCTGCGGCCCCTCGTACCGGTGGTAGCTCTGCTCATAGACCGCCATGGCCGGCCTCCTCTCCCGCTCCGGGGGCGGGCGCCGGCGCGGCCGGGTTCGGACCCGGCGCGCCGATGCCCATCGCCTGCAGGAAGATGTCCTCGAGCGAGTCGCGCTTGAAGTTCACCCGCCGGAGCTGCACGTCGCGCTCGCGCGCCAGACGGTAGAGGTCGGCGACGCCCACCCCCTCCGGCAGCACCATCTTGAATCGACGCGCGTTGGCGACGGCGAGCTCGCACCCCATCGCCCGGATCGCGTCCGAGAACGCCTCGTCGGCGCCGCGGGTCTCGATCTCCAGGAACCGGCGGTTGGTGCGCCGCTCCTCGGCCAGGTTCGAGTAGGCGGCGACGCGGCCGTCCTTGAGCACCAGCACCTCCTCGCAGCACTCCTCGACGTCGCGCAGGAGGTGGGAGGAGAGGAGGATGCGCACCTGGCCGGCGTCGCGGATCTCGCGGATCAGCCGCAGCATCCGCTCGCGCGCCGGCGGGTCGAGCCCGGCGGTCGGCTCGTCGAGGAGCAGCAGCCGGGGCCCGTGGACGATCGCCTGGGCGAGCTTGGCGAGCTGCTTCATGCCGAGCGAGTAGCTGTCGAGAGGCCGGTAGCGCGCCTCGCCGAGACCGACGTAGAAGAGCGCCTCGTGCGCCCGCTCGAGGGCCGGCTCGGCGGGCAGCCCGGCGAGCTCCGCCATCAGGCGCACGAAGCGGACCCCGTTCATCCCGGCGACGAAGGCGTCGCGCTCCGGCATGTAGCCGAGGAGCGAGCGCACCTCGTGGCCGTCCTCGGCCACGTCGAGTCCGAAGATGCGGGCGCGGCCGGCCGAGGGGCGGAGGAAGCCGAGAAGGGTGTGGAGGAGGGTGGTCTTGCCGGCGCCGTTCGGACCGAGCAGGCCGATCGCCCGCCCGGTCAGCGCCTGGGTGACCCCCTGGAGGGCCCGGTGGCGGCCGTAAGCCACCTCCAGGCCCTCCATCTCCACCACCGGGTGGTCACCCGGGGCGCCCGGGGCCGGGAGGCCCGTTCGGATCGGGCCGCCGGCCGGTGGCGGAGCGTGGGATGCGTCGTGATCGCTCATGTCAGGAAAGACGTGCGCGGTCACGGCGCGGTTTCAGCCGCGGCGGCGACCCGGCCGGCGTCCTCGCCGATCTGGGCCATCAGGCCGTCGAGACCGCCGCCGCCCATGCCGCCCACCCCGAGGAGCGCCTTCATCAGGAAGGAGCCCTCTCCGAGGGAGGCGGCGAAGACGATGCGGTCCTCCTCGCCGTACGCGTAGCCCAGGGTGGGCGGGTGGAGGGCGGCCGTCTTCTCGAGCGTCTCACGCTCTTCGGCGGTCAGCTCCCGGTCCCCCTCCTGGAGGTGGACGAGCTTCTCAGCGAAGGGCGCGAGCCGGCGACCGAGATCCTGGTAGACCACGGCCGAGAAGTTGGTGTACCCGTCGGTCGGCAGCAGCTCCCGGAACGCCTGGGAAGCGGGCAGGTTGGCGCCGCTCGCCCGGGCCGCCAGCGCCGTGTCGACCAGGGCGCGGCTGGGCGCCGCCACCAGGTAGGCGTCGTCGTAGGTGTAGAACACCCCGTACGCCTCGGCCGGAGTCGAGATCCGGTGATAGGTCCGTCCACCGGCCTCCTCGGAGGTCAGGGCGAAGCCTCCCTTCCCGGTCTCCTCGCGCAGCTCCTGGTCGAGCCGGGCGATCAGCCGCTCCAGGGTGAGCTGGAGCCGCACCGGGTCGTAGACCTCGACCACCGCCTTGAACGACGGCTCGGGAACGAGCGGCCCGTCGAGGGCGACCGCCATCTCGCCGCCCAGCGGTTCGGCCAGGTCGGCCCGCAGGTCGAAGCCCTGCTCGGCCTGCACCCGCTCGAAGTCGGCCAGCGCCTCCGGGTCGTGGTCGAGGAGCATCGCCATCATCTCGTCGACCATCTCGGCCGGATCGCGCACCACGAAGGCGGCGGCCACGGCGGCGTCGCCGGTGACGTACTCGAGGCTCCCCATCGGAGCCGGGGACGCCAGCCAGGAGGCCACGCCGTGGCGTGGGCCGTCGAAGGTCAGGACCGCGCGGGCGGCGGACCGCTCGCCGGCCTCCGACCACTGGGCCAGGAGGAACTGTGCATCCTCGAAGCCGAACAGGTCCTCGCTCTCCGGCGACTCGATCTCGTCGACGAAGGTCTCGAGGTCGAGCGCGAACAGCCACTCGACGCCGTCGAGGTACGCCTGGGTCAGCGTGGCGTGGAAGCCGGAGCCGGCGAAGGAGGTACCGCCGGCCAGGCTCTCGGCCATCGCGGCGAGACCGTCCCCGCCGGTGGCCGCGACGACGTAGCCGTCGGTCAGCCAGAGGTAGACGCCGTCGGCGCCGGCCGGCACCTCGGACGGATCGTCGACCAGGTGGATCGGCGCCTCGGCGCCGAAGACCGCGACCTCCTGCTCGAGGAAGGTGCGGAAGGCGGCGGGCTCGAGCACCTGGGCGAAGGCGACGCCGGCGAAGTCGTCCGCGGTGGCGTTTCCGGTGAGCGCGAAGACCACCTCCTCACCCAGGAACGAGCCGTAGTCGCGGATACGCCCGAACAGCTCGTCGAGCTCCTGCTGGTGCGCGGCGGAGCCGGGCTCGCCCATCAGCTCGGAGAGCACCGGGCTGTCGGCCAGGCGCTCGTTGAACACCCGGCGCGCCTCGGAGAGCGACTCGGCCACGTTCGGTACCGCCGCGTACATCGCGGTGCCGGCCGGAGCCAGGTCGAGGAGCGCCGTCGAGGTGCGCGGCAGCGGGGCCGCCACGGTGCGCCGGATCTCCTCGTGGAGGGCGTTGATCTCGGCGAGCAGCGCCAGGTACTTGTTCACGTCGCGGCTCCAGGCGATCTCCTCGGCGAGCGGCACGGCCGCCAGGTACGCCCGGGTCGTCACCTGCTCGCCCGGCTGGAGGAGCTCCTCCGAGCGCGCCTGCTCGACGCGCACCTGCCCCTCGATCACCGAGACGCGGGAGCCCTTGGTGCCGTGGTTGACCGAGAAGATGGTGCCGGTGACCGCCACGCGGCAGTCCTCGGTATCGACGAACAGGTGGCCGCGGGAGCGCTTCGACGCCTCCACGATCACGCTGCCCCGGTCGAGGTCGAGGGTGGTGTCGCGCCGGCCCTTGTAGACCTCGAGGGCGGTGCGCTCGCGCATCTCGACCCGCGAGCCGTCGGTCAGGGTGAGGACGGCGCCCGAGCCGCGGGCGGTCCGCACCTCGTCGCCCCGGCGGATCTCGTCGCCGGCCGACAGCGGCCGGTTGCCGCTCTCGTCGACCAGGTACAGACCGCCGTCGATGGCGTCGACCTCGGCGTAGACGGCGGCCGGGCCGCCGAGCAGGCCGGTCGCCATCATCACGGCGGCGCCGAGGGCGACCACCGCCATCGCGGCGGCGGCGACCCACCAGCGGCGGTCGAAGGCGTGGGTGCGGCGTCCGGCATCGGCCCCCTGCTCGGGGTTCCAGGCGCCCGGCGCGGGTGCCGTGGCACCGTCGGCCGAACGGCCCTCGCGCGCCGCCATCAGCGCCCGCCGGCAGGGCAGGCACTCGCGGGTGTGGTCCTGGACCAGGAGAGCCTTCGCCTCCGGCAGCTCGCCGGCGACGTAGGCATCGAGCAGGGCGCGTACGTCGTCGCAGCCCCGGATGCTCTCGAACGTCTCGGCCGCGTCGGCCGAGGGAGCCGCGTGGTGCGAGTCCGCCGGCGCCGAAGCGAGGCGGGCGAGCGCGGCGTCGAGGGCGCGCCCGGCGGCCTGCTCGCAGGCGGCGGCGTCGGGCAGGTCGTGACGGATCTCGTCGACGCCCTGTTCGACCAGCGCGTCGAGCTCTTTCTTGGAAAGGTTCATGACAATCCTCCAACTGGGGTGCCGAGCTCCTGGCGGAGCCGGGAGCGGGAGCGGTGCAGGGTGACGGCGACGGCGGTCTGGGACATGGCGAGGACGCGGGCGATCTCTTGGTTGCCCATCCCCTCGAAGTAGCGCAGGGCGAAGACCCGCGCCGCCTTCGGCTGGAGTGCAGAGAGGGCCTCGCGCAGGCGGGCGCCGGCCTCGCGGCCGGAGCGCCGGCGCTCCGGGTCGGCGGCGTCGTCGACCGGTTCGCGGGCGTCCTCGGCGTCGAGGGGCAGTGCGCGGCGGCGTTTGCGGCCGCGCACCACATCGAGGGCGGCGTTGACCGCCGCCCGCCGGAGGTACGCGCCCGCGGCGTCGCCGAGCGCTGCGACATCGAGAGGCTCTTCGCGCCCGGCGAGGCGGAGGAACACGGTCTGGAGCACGTCCTCCGCGTCGCTCAGGCTCCCGGTCACGCGGTACGCGGCGCGGATCACTTCGGCGCCGTGCTCACGGAACACGGCTTCGAGGGCGCGTGGGTCCAGGGCGGTTCCGAGAGCGCCTCCCGGAGGGGAGGAGCGGACCGGTCCGGGTGAGTGCCCGGCCGCCCTCGCGGCGCTGTCGTCTGGTGCGGTTGCGTTCAATGGTGTCTCCTTTCGGCCGTCTTCACCCATCGAAACGCTCCTCGCGGCGGATTCTTACAGCATCGCCGCTCAGCGCAGCGCGGCGGCGAGGGCACGGGCGGTTTCGCGCGTGTTGTCGAGCCAGTCGCGGGCGAGCGGATCGAGGACCACCACGCGGGCGCCGGTCTCGCGGGCGAGGGCGAGGGCGGCGCTCTCCGGGAAGCCCTTCTGGGCGAAGACCACCGGCAGGCCCTCGTCCCGCGCCGCCTCGACCAGTGCGACCAGGCGGGCCGGAGAGGGCTCCTTCCCGTCCTCCTCGATCGCCACCTGCTCCAGGTCGTACTCGGCGGCGAAGTGCCCCCAGGCGGGGTGGGTGACGAGGAAGCGGCGGC
Source organism: uncultured Thermoanaerobaculia bacterium (assembly GCA_964560325.1). Classification (GTDB taxonomy): domain Bacteria; phylum Acidobacteriota; class Thermoanaerobaculia; order Multivoradales; family DATKCC01; genus CAZLLV01. The sequence continues at coordinate 8,808 of CAZLLV010000420.1, forward strand.
GCGTGGGGAAGGCGAGCTCGCGGCCGATCTCGGCGTCGAGGGCGTCGAGGTCGACGAGGAAGGAGTCGAGGCGGGTGCGGTAGGCGGCGGCGGCGGCCGGATCGCGGCGTGCGAGGGCCTCGGCGATGGTCACGGCGGCGGCGCGCATCCGCCGGGGCGAGGTCCAGACGTGGGGGTCGTCCGCGCCGCCGGCGTGGCCGTGCCGGTCGTGGCCTTCTTCGGCTCGGTCGTGTGCGTCGGCGGGCGCGTCCGCGTCCTCCATCGAGGACGACATGTCGATCACGGTCACCCGTTCGTTCCCCGCCAGCGCCGGCAGCACGTGGCGGTGCTCGACGGCGAACGCCGGGTGCCCGACGAGCACGTAGAGATCGGCGCGCGAGAGCGCCACCATCTGGCGGGGGCTCGGCGACCAGGTCTCCTCGGAGCTGCCCGAGGGCATCAAGACCTCGGTCGCCACCCGCTCGCCGCCGATCCTCTCGACCAGGTAGGCCTGGGGCGGCACCGTGACGACCACCTGGAGCGGTGCCGCGGCTTGGCCGCCCGCCGGGCCGCCCGCCGGCTGCCCGCAGGCGGCGGCGACGGCGAGCGTGGCGAGCGTGGCGAGGGCGGAGAGTCGCGGCGCGCGCATCCGCGCCAGGATATGCGACTCCCCGCCCGCGTGCCGAGGGCGCTTACGGCAGGAAGCCGGTCCGGTCCTGGAGGCCCGGCAGCTCGTCGGTCCCCGGCGGGATCGAATCGAGCACGTAGGTGCGCTCGATGCCGGTGCTGATCTGCTCGATCTCGACGACCACCCGCGACGGGGTGAAGCGGACCAGGGTCGGCCACAGGAAGCCGTTCGGGCGCGGACCGAGGATCCGGATGAAGAGCTCGGAGCGGCCGGGGAGGGCGCCGCTGACGCAGGCCGTGTCCGGAATGCAGTTCGCTTCCGGCGTGCCGAAGATCGGGGCCGCGTTCTCGGGGTCGATCACGACGCGGAACCGGAAGTCCGGGTACTCGGAATCGGTGAAGAAGCCGCCCGGCGCGGGGCCGCCGGAGCACTGGAGGCTCAACGTGTAGGGCCCGGTCGAGCCCGGATCGAAGGCGTTGGCCGCGATCGCCCAGCGGTCGGAGGTCTCGTCCAGCACGACGACGATCCGGGCGTTGTTGCCGGTGCCGCTGTCGTCGTCCTCGGCGACCACGTTGTCGTCCGGGTCGAGCAGGAAGAGGTAGGGGTCGACCGAGCTCGAGGTCATGTTGATGGTGACGGTCTGCCCGGCCTGGCCGGTGAACTCGTAGAAGTCGAAGTACGAGCCGTCGTCGAGCTGGAAGTCGTGGGTCGTGATGTCCGCGTTGACGGTCTCGCCGCAGGTGATCGGCTCGATCACCTGGGTGTGGTCCTTGGTGGCGGCCGAGGAGCGGAGGTCCTCGACGGCGCCGGCGCGGTACGACGGAGCCGGCGTGTCGAACGAGGCCGGCGGAGCCTGTGCGACCGCCACGGCGGCCGGAGCGAGGAGGGCGAGAAGCGAAAGGATCAGAATCGGACGGGATCGGGACATGGCATACCTCTCGGGATTGGTCTTCTCCGGGATTGGAACGAACCGGCCTCGGAGCGCGGCTCGGCTCCCGCGACCTCTATGCAGTTTCGGCGCCGGGCCGCACGAAAAAAGGCCCCCGCACCGGGATCGCCGGCGCGGGGGCCTCGTGCACTCGTCCGTCCGCCTACGCCGCTACGGCGTGCAGGCGGTCACCGTCACGTTGTCCAGGGACCAGCCGTCGTCGGTCACCGAGCAGTCGGTGATCGAGGTGAAGCCGATCCGGACCGAGAGGCCGGCGCAGCCGGTCGAGCCCCCCGTGGCGGCGTTGCAGGCGGCGTCGAGGTCGACCAGGGTGGTCGAGAACGAGGTCGCCGCCCCGGTGAAGACCGACACGCCGCCGCCGCCCGCCGGTGGGCAGGAGGCCGAGGTCGTGCCGTTGTACGTCGCGCCCGACAGGATCGCCGAGGCGGGGACGTAGAAGTAGTTGCTGCCGTTGACCGAGATCGTCAGCGTGCCGCCGTCGTAGCCGCTCTCGAAGCGCCGCCGGTGGCCGAACGACAGCCGCGTGGTCGTGGCGCCGGAGGGCACCGCGATGCCGGTCGCGCCGCCCGGCTGGGCGAAGGCGAAACGGTTGCTACCGTAGTTCGCCGTGCAGCTCGTGCCGCCGAAACGGAAGATCTTCGAGCCGCCCTGCGCGCTGCAGGTCTGGATGCCCCGCCAGTCGACGGTCGAGCCGCCGGAGACGAAGGTCCCGGTCGACCAGCCCGCGAGCCCGCTGCCCGACTCGAAGCCGTGGGTGTAGAGCGTCTGCGTGGTGCAGCCTTCGCCTCCGCCCTGCGTGGTCGCCGACGCCTGGCTCGAGAACGCCGACTCGCAGGTGACGAGCGCCTTGACCACGTAGTAGTAGGTCGTGCCGGCCGCGAGACCGGTGTTCGAGTAGGCGGTCGTGGCCACGCTCGCGAGCTGCGTGTACGGTCCGCCCGAGGTGGTCGACCGGAAGACGTCGTACGCCACCGCGCCGGAGACCGCGGCCCAGGTCAGGTTGATCTGCGACGACGAGACGGCGGTGGCGGCGAGCCCGGTCGGTGCCGGCGGCGGCGTGCAGGCCGCGTCGCTGATGGCGGCGGTCCAGATCTCCTCGGGCCCGCCGTTGCGCCGGTCGGTCCACGACGGCAGGAAGATGCCGCCGACGCCGGAGAGGCCGTTGTAGTCGCCGTACTGGTTGCCCAGGTCGGCGCCGGAGACCGTCTCGTCGGTCATCGAGGTCGTGACCTTGAGCGGTACCGTCCAGGTCAGCCCGTCGTCGAACGACGACTGGTACCAGAGGTCGGTCTTCTTGCGGCCCGGGTCGCCCACCGTGTCGTAGTAGACGAGCGCCAGCGCGCCGGTCGCCTCGTCGACCGTCATCCACTGGTTGAACTGGTCGTTGAGCGACGCCTGGTCGTTGATCTTCACCGCCGTCGACCAGGTGCTGCCGCCGTTGGTCGAGCGCGAGAACCAGACCCGCGTCTTGCAGGCGGACGAGGTGTTCGAGCCCGGCTCGTTCGACGGCGCCGTGCAGCCGGTGGCGCCGGAGAGATCGGTCCAGGTGGCGTAGACCAGGTTCTTGCTGGCGGTCCGGTACGCGCCGCCCGAGACGTAGATCAGCGCCTGCCGGTTGTTGAACGAAGGAATCGCGATGTCGAAGCTGGCGTACGTCGTCCGTACGATCACCGGCGTGCCGTAGCTCGAGCCGCCGTTGGTCGACTTCGCCGCCAGGATCCGCCGGTTGCCGGTCGCCGGCCAGAACACGAACACGTCGCCCGACGAGTTGGTCTTCACGTCGCAGCCGATCGCCGTGCCGGTCGTCTCCGAGCCGGAGATCTGGAACGCCGTCTGCCAGCCGGACGAGGTGCGCCGGTTGACGAACTGCGGCAGGCCGTTGTGCCAGCAGGCGTAGATCTGGTCCTTGTAGGGCGAGGTGGCGCTGCGGTCGACCCAGGTCATCTGCTTGTCGACGCTCGTCTGGCTGCCCGACGGCGTGGCGTCGAGCGTCCAGGAGGCGCCGCCGTTGGTCGAGCGGTAGGCGCGCAGCCGAAGCTGGGTGCCGGAGGAGTTGATGCCGAGGGCGGTCGACCACGCCGTGCCGTCGGAGGTCCACTCGACCGTCGGGTCGGAGTGGAAGGCGTCGCCGGTGGCGAGCGGCAGGTAGGTCTGGCTCCAGGTCGACCCGCCGTTCGACGACCAGTACTGCCCCTGCTGACCGTTGCCGCCGATGTTGTTCGAGGCCGCGATCACCCGGCTCGGGTTCCAGAGGTCGATGCGGATGTCCGACTCGCTGCGGCGCGCGGTCTGGGAGCCCGAGACCCGCAGGTTGCCGCCCACCGAAGCCTTGAGGTCGATGCCGAAGTCGCTCGGCAGCTCGCCGTCGAGGCCCGGGCCGGGGCGCAGGTCCTGGTGGGTCAGCATCCACTCGTGGACCTCCTTGAGCACGAACGGGTAGCCGCCGGTCGGGTCGGACGGGTCGTAGACCATCTCCGGGTGGTTCTTGCGCCACCAGACCCGCAGCCAGGACGGGACCGGCAGGTCGTCGTTCTTCTCCTCGGCCCGCAGCATGCCGATCTCCTGGTTGTCCCGGATCAGGATCTCGAGCGCGCTGCCGGCGCGAACGCCGTCGCGGGCGAGCTGCTGGTCGACGGTCGGCCACGCCACGCGCTGGATCTTCTTGTGCGAAAGCGCCGGGCCGACGGTGTAGGGGGAACCCGGATCGGACGGACCGGCCTGGGCGAGGACGGGACTCGCGGCCACGCACGCGGCCACGAGGACGAGCAACAGGTACAGCGACCTTCTGCTCATGCCACTCTCCTTGTGAAGGGTGCGGCCGGACGGCCGCCCCGGGGGAAGCTGGCGGGAAATTCTACGCCCGCCCCTGCAGAAGGCAAGGAGTTTCTCTATCGCTCAGTCTCTCAGTTCGGTGAAAAGCCGAAGCGGTCGAACAGGCCCGGGAGGACGTCCATGCCGGGCGAGCCGCCGGGCAGGAAGTAGTGGCGTACCTCGCCGGTCCCGGTCTGCTCGATCCAGACATCGACGTCGGAGGTCGAGAGCTTGACGAGCGTCGGCCAGAGGAAGCCGTTCGGCTTCGGACCGACGACGCGCACGAGCACCTCGACGCGGCCGGGCACCGCGCCGCTCGCGCACAGGGTCTCGGCGAGGCAGAGCGGCTCCTCGGTCCCCCACCGGGGAGCGGGGGAGCTCGCCCCGATCAGTACCCAGACGCGGAAGCCGGGGAGATCCGGGCTGGTCAGGACGTGACTGGCCGGCGGCGTTGCGCCCTCGATCGTGGCGATCTCGACCGGACCTTCGAAGAAGAACGGGTAGATCGCGGCCAGGATGCGGCCGGCCGGGTCGGAAGCCGCCTCGAAGGCGATGGACTGGCGGGTCCAGGTGAGCCCGGTCTCGGTCGGTGGGGCGAGCGCCACCCCCTCGGCCGAGAACGGCTGGGCCTGGATCGGTCCCTCGACCCGGTTGTCGAGCCAGAAGTACCAGACGGTCGCCGCAGGTGTCGCCACGCGGCCGAAGAGCCGGCGGCTCTCCCAGTCGCCCTCGATCTGAGTCGCGGCACCGGTGGGCGTGCCGTCGAACCGGAAAGTGCGTTGCAGGTGCACGACCTCCGGTTCCGCCATCCCTGGCCGGTCGCGCCAGTCGGTCCATGCGACCGTGAACCGGTCGCCCGGGCGGAGCGTGACGACCATCCCGACCTGGAACCTCTCGGGATGGTCACCGTCGACGATGCCGATCGGCGGCGTGCGCGGCGTCAGGTCGTCACGGAACGTGCGGACCGAGAGATCGATGTCGAACGGCGAATCGTCCAGGTCGCAGCACGCGGTGAACCACGATACGGCGATCGTCCCTTCCTTCGCCACGATCGCGGTCGGGCTCTGGAGGCCGCGGCGCTCGGAGTTGACCAGCACGGGGCCCGCCAGGCGCTCGCCGTCGTCCGAGAAGCGCCCGAGGAAGAGGTCGGCGAGGTAGAGCGTGCCCGTGGTGGGCTCGGTCTGATCGGTCCGGGCCGCCCAGGCGACGAGGAAATCGCCGTTCGGTGCCGTCGTCGCAACCACCGAGCGCTGATCGGTCGCCGGCAGCATTTCGCCGGGGACCGTGAGGTCGAGCTCGCGGACCAGCTCGCCGTCCGCTTCGAAGGTCGCTGCGCGGAAGGAGCTGCCTTCGAAGTCCCTGTCCTCGCCGGTCCATACCCCGACCCAGCGGCCGGATGGAGCCACCGCGGCCGCGCGCACGATCGCTTCGATCTCGTTGACGAGCTGCGTGTCGGCGCTGCCCCCGACCGAGCCGTCCGGGAGGACGCGAGTCGCCCGGAGGGACATGCCGGTCTCCCGGTCCGAGGATACGAGGAGCCAACCGCCGTCCGGATGGGAGGCGACGACCAGACCGCCGGGGCCGAAGCCGGGGATCTCGGTGACGGCGCCCGCGGGGGCGGTGGCGAGAAGGAGCGTCAGGAAGAACGTGAGGAGCGAGAGGCGAACCGAACAACGATGAATTGCATAATTCATGACATTTCAGCATAGCACGTGTCCGCCGTCGGCGTCTGGTTCCGTGGCGGTAGGCGGTAGGTTCCAGATATCGTAGGGCCTGAAGAGAGGAGACGACATGCCCGTACGCAGCGACTGGAAGCGACTGTTGATCGAGGGAGCGATCGTCCTGGTGGTGGCTCTGATCGGGTTCGGGGCCTGGTGGTGGTGCGCCCGGCAGTCCGACCGCTCGGCGCGCGAGATCGCGGCGGATTACGAGGCCCGGATCGAGACGGTGCGGCAGAACTGCGAGCTCTGGGCCGGCTCGATGGCCGCCCAGCAGGCCGAGGCGGTGCTGCGCTCCTTCGCCGCCGGGGCCTATCCCTCCCTCATGAGCGCCCCCGGCGGAGAGAATCTCGACGTGGCGATCGGCGCGCTCCTGGAGCTCCCCGGCGTCGAGTTTGCCCACTTGCTCGCCGCCGACGGCCGCGTGATCACCTCGAGCGACCGGAAGTTCACGATCCTCGGCCAGGTGCCCGAGCGCGCCGACTGGGCGCTGGGCGTGACCGAGCTGACCAGTCGGCCGGGCGATCGCGCGGGGACGGTCGAGCTGGCGGCGCCGATCCTGTCGACAGCCGGTACCGAAGCGATCCTCTGGCTGAGCTACGACACCGCGGCGGTGATGGAGAGCTGCCGGCCCGAGACGCTGGCGCCGGCCGGCGAGACCGGCGCGGAGGAAGGCTCCACCTCCGGGCGGTAGCGAAGTTTTTTGCGCCGAGCTGAGCGATTCGCGCGCCGTTTTGCTTCCTGGATAGATGAAGGCGACCGACTCCGGGGGTGGCCCCGGGGTCTTCGAGAACCGATTCATCCGAGGAGGTATCGTTGTGCAACCAAGTTCGATGCATTCTGCTATCATCCGGCGTATGCCGATCAACCTGCACATCCGCGACGTACCCGACACCGTTCATTCCGCCCTCACCGCGCGCGCGGAGCGGAGGGGGATGAGCCTGCGCCAGTACGCGATCCGCGTGCTCGAGGAGCACTGCGCGTTGCCGGCGGTCGACGACTGGCTCGACGAGCTGGCGGCCATGCCGCCGGCCGGTACGGCCGTCGGCAGCGCGGCGGAGGCCGTTCGCCGTTCCCGCGAGGAGGACGATTCGGAGGTCCTGCGTGGCCGTCGCGGTGCTTGACGCCTCGGCCGCGGTCGAGCTGCTGCTCGGCTCGCCGGCGGGGCGCCACGTCGACCACAGCCTGCGGGGGCGGACGATCGCGGCACCCGCCCACATGGACGCCGAGGTCGTGTCCGCCCTCGGGCGCCTGGCGCGCGCCGGCGCGGTGGGGGAGGAGCGCGTGGAGCGATCGCTCGTCGAGCTGGCGCGCGCGCCGGTCTCCCGCTTCCCCGTGGCGCCGCTCCTCGCGCCGGCCTGGAAGCTACGGGCGAACGTCTCGCTCCGCGACGCCCTCTACGTCGTGCTGGCCCGCCGGCTCGACGCGACCCTCGTCACCGCCGACGCGCGGCTGGCGCGGGCGTCGGACCTGGGCGTGGCGCTGACGCTGGTGTGAAGCCGATTCAGTACGCGAGCACCTCGCGCGCCACCGCGAGGATCTTGTCCTTGTCGGGCAGGAGCTGGCGCTCGAGGACCTTGCTGTAGGGCGAGGGGCGGTCGGGGTAGCCGACGCGGCGCACGGGAGCGTCGAGCCACGAGAAGGCCGCGTCCGCGATGCGCGCCGCCACCTCGCCGCCGAAGCCGCCGGTGAGCTGGTCCTCGTGGACCACGATCGCGCGGCCGGTCTTCCTCACCGAGGCGAGGACCGTCTCTTCGTCGAGCGGCACCAGGGTCCTCAGGTCGACGACCTCCGCCGCGACCCCCTCCGCGGCCAACGCCTCGGCCGCCTCGAGCGCGGTCCAGGTGCTCGCGCCGTAGCCGACCAGCGTCAGGTCGCGGCCGGAGCGCACGACGCGGGCCTCGCCGAGCCGGCCGACCACGTCGGGCGAAGGCAGCGCCTCCTTGATTCGCCGGTAGAGGAACTTGTGCTCGAAGAAGAGCACCGGGTTCGGGTCGCGGATCGCCGCCTTGAGGAGCGCCTTCGCGTCCGCCGCGGTCGCCGGGCAGACGATCTTGAGTCCCGCCACGTGCGCGAACCACCCCTCCGGGTTCTGCGAGTGGAACGGTCCGGCGCCGACGCCGCCGCCCGAGGGCAGCCGGACGACGATCGGACAGGGCACGCACCAGCGGTAGAAGAGCTTCGCCGCCACGTTGACGATCTGGTTGAAGCCGCAGGAGACGAAGTCGGCGAACTGCATCTCGACCACCGGACGGTAGCCGAGGATCGCCGCGCCGATCGCGATGCCGAGCGTGCCGCTCTCGGCGATCGGCGTGTCGAGCACCCGCTCGGGCCAGCGCTCGAAGAGGCCGCGGGTGATCCGGAACGCTCCTTCGAAGACGCCGATGTCCTGACCCATCAGGACCACCGACTCGTCGCGCTCCATCTCCTCGGCGAGCGCCTGGTGGATCCCCTCGACGTAGGTCCGGAGCTCCGGCGCGCCCTCGCCCCGGCTCTCCGGCGGCCGGTTCACCTCCGCCGCCGGCAGCGCGCCCGCCACGTCCGCGGGCGCGAAGACCGGGCGGTGCGCGGTCTCCGGCTCGGGCGGCTTGCCCGCGAGCGCCCGATCGATCGCCTGCTCCACCAGCTCGGTGCAGCGCTCGTCGATCGCCCGGCGGGTCGCCTCGTCGAGCACCCCTTCCTCGGTCAGCCGGTTCGGGTAGGCCGGCACCGGGTCCTCGGAGAGGTAGATCTCGAGCTCGTCCGGCGGCACCACCTTGAGCGAGTCGTCGCCCTCGCTGTGGCCGCGCATGCGGCCGAGCACCGCTTCGATCAGGGTCGGCCCCTCGCCGGCTCGGCCGCGTGCCACCGCCCGCGCCATCGTCTCGGCCATCGCGTCCGGGTCGTTGCCGTCGACCGTCTCGGCGGCGATGCCGTAGCCCGGGCCACGGTCGGAGAGCCGTTCGCAGGCGAACTGGAGGCGCGTCGGGGTGGAGAAGGCGTAGCGGTTGTTCTCGATCACCAGGACGAGCGGCAGCTTCCAGACGGCGGCCATGTTCAGCCCCTCGTGGAAGTCGCCGGTCGAGGTGCCGCCGTCGCCGATGAAGTTGACCGCCACCCGGTCGCTGCCGCGCTGCTTCAGAGCGAAGGCGCAGCCGGCGGCGACCGGAATCATCGAGCCGAGGTGGCTGATCATGCCGACGTGGAGGATGCCGTCCTCGGGCGCCAGGAAGCCGTAGTGGAACGAGCGCTCGACCCCCTGCGAGAAGCCGTCGTGGCGGCCGAGGAGCTGGCTCGCGAGGCGGTAGAGGAGGTGGGTCGGCTCGCGCCGCACGCCGGTGCCGTCGGCCCAGCCCGGCCGGTCGGGCAGGTCGAGCATCGGGAAGGTGCGCGACGGTTCGAGGTAGACCGGCAGGATCGCGCCCAGGTCGCGGTGCAGGCTGCACAGCACGTCGCCCGGCTCGAGCGCCAGGCCGGCCGGCACCGTGGTCGCTTCGTTGCCGACTTCGCTGTACCACTTGGTCACCCGCCCGGTCAGCAGCAGCGCCTCGAAGCGGGAGTCGAGCTCCCGGGCGAGGCGCATGTAGGCGTAGCGCACGAGGCGGTCGGTCCGCGAGCCGGAGACGGCCGGCGAGGAGTCGAGGTCGACGATGCTCATGAAGTCCCCCGGGGTTGCTAGCGGTTCAGCTTGGCGATCCGCTTTTCGAGCTGCCGGCGCCGCTCGAGGTCGGGCGCCATCTGGAGGAGCACCCGGAGCGCCAGCTCCGCCTTCGCCGCGTCGCCCTGGTCGATGAAGCCTTCGACCTGCGTCACGCCCTGCTCGAGAGCGCGCCGGCGCTCGGCGCTCCGTTCGAGCTCGCTCACCTCCGACAGCAGCTCCGACGGGCGGCGGTCGCTCGGCACGGCGCGCTGGAACTCGCCCGCCACCTCGCGCGCCCCTGCGTGGTCGCCGGCGGTGATCCGCTCCCGGAACGCTTCGAGGAAGACGTCGGCCTGAGCGTCGGCGTGGGCGTGCTTGCGCGTCTCCTCGAGACGTGAGCGGTAGAGATCGAGCGTCACCTTGCTCGCCCCCAGCTCGCCGAGCGCCTTGATCTCCTGCTGCACCTCTTCGAGCCGGCGCTCCTCGAGCATCCGGTCGAGCCGGCCTCGGTGCTCCTCCAGGTCGGCGCTCGTGCGGGCGCTGGTCTCGGCCTGCTCGATCTCGCGCTCGAACGTCTCCGCCCGGTCGTCGGCCAGCTTCCGGAGCTGCGCGAGCTGGCGGCGGGCGGCGCGGAAGTCCTCGCGCACCAGCGCCTCGCGGCCGGCTGCGAGCACGCCGTCGGCGCGCTTCTCCTGCTCGACCTCGTCCGCGAGCAGGTCGACCCAGCTCTCGTAGTCGGTCCGCTTCGGGTGCGTCGGCGCGAGCTCGATCAAGGTATCGAGCGCCAGGCGGGCGAGCGACAGGCGCTTCTTCTTCAGATAGCGCAGGATCATCGCCTCGGCCTCTTCGATCCGGGCACGCCGTTCGGCGGCCTGCGCCTCGGCGGCACTCGGCGCGGCCGGTGCCGGAGCCTCGTCCGGCGCCGCCGCGGGCACCTCGGACGCGCCCTCGACGGCCGGGGACGGAGTCGCCACCGACGGCGGAGCCTCGACGGCCGACGGCCGTGCTCCTTCGCGCGCGCGCCGCGCCGCCTGTTCGATGCGGGCGAGCAGATCTTCCTTCTCGGCGCGCGTCAGCTCCTGGGGCCGGGGCGCGCCCGGGCCGGTCACGAGCTGCGCCGGCCGCGGGATCTCCTGCGTGTCGACCCGGTCGAGGCGCTGAGCGACCCCCCGCAGGGCGGCGATGAACTCCCGGGCGCTCGGATAGCGGTCGTCCCGCTCGCGCTGGAGGGCGCGCATGACGACCGATTCGAGCTCCACCGGCACGGCGGCCCGCGGGTTGCGCCGCGCGAGCGGGATCGGGTCCTCGGAAAGGCGCTTGAAGATCGCGCCGTGCGGCGTCTCCGCCTCGAACGGCGGCAGCCCGGCGATCATCTCGTAGAGCACGAGGCCGAAGGAGTAGAGGTCGGTCCGGTTGTCGAGCGTCTCCCCCTTGTGGAGCCCCGCCTGCTCGGGCGCGCAGTAGAGGAGCTTGCCCATGAACATGCCGTCCTGGGTGACCTCCAGATCGGGGTCGGCCTCCAGGTTCTTCGCCAGACCGAGGTCGATGATCTTGAGGTGCCATTCGTCGGGCGCGCTGGCTGCGATCATCAGGTTGTCCGGCGACACGTCGCGGTGGATCATGCCGGCACCGTGGATCGCGTTCAGGCCCTCCAGGCCCTGGATCGCGAGCGTCACCGCCGCCCGCGCCGGGAACGGCCCGTCGCGCCGGATGCGGCCGCCCACGTCTTCGCCCTCGATGTACTCCCAGACCATGTAGAAGCTGCCGTCGCCGAGGCGCGCGTAGTCGTACAGGATGGCGACGTGCGGGTGCTTGATCTGGGTGGCGAAACGGGCCTCGCGCAGGAAACGCTTCTGGGCGTCCGGATCGGCCACGCGGTCGGCACGCAGGATTTTGATCACCCGCTTCTCTTCCAGGTGGACGTGGCGGACGAGGTAGACCTCACCCATGCCGCCGCCACCGAGGTGGCGCAGCACCTCGTACTTGCCGTCGAGGACGGTCCCTGGCGCGTGGTGTGGAGGCTGGGTCACAGCGATCGGGGTCTCGGCTGTCCGGCGGCGCCGGCGGGCGCCTATTGTAGCGTCCGGCGAGAGCGGCGGGTGGCGGAAGCGCATGGGAATCGAACCCACCCTCCGAGCCGCTTCCGACCCGGAACGACGGTTTTGAAGACCGCGGGAGGCACCAGCCCCCGAGCGCTTCCGCCCCGCATCTTAGCGCGAGCCGACTTCTCCGGCTCCGTTCTTGCTTCGCCCGGGGACGGCGCGCTTCCTCGATCTTCGGGGACGGGCGTCCTCTCGAATGGAGCTCCTCGACACCAGCGGCTGGAGCCTCTGGGCGGTGATCGCCGCCTTCGTGGCCGCGGCCGGCGTCGTCGCCTGGGCGGGCACGGTCCTGACCCACGCGGCCGACGTGCTCGCCGACATCACGGGTATCGGCGAGGCGCTGGTGGGCGCCGTGCTCCTCGGCGCCATGACCTCGCTCGCGGGCGTCGTCACCTCCCTCGTCGCGGCCGGCCACGGCCATCCGACCCTCGCGGTCGGCAACGCGATCGGCGGAATCGCGGTTCAGACCTTCTTCCTCGCCGTCGCGGACCTCGCTTACCGCAAGGCGAACCTGGAGCACGCCGCGGCGTCGTTGCCCAACCTGATGAACAGCGCGCTCCTGATCGGCCTGCTCGTCCTGCTCCTGCTGGTGGTCGTGGCGCCGGAGGTGACGGTGTGGGGGGTCCACCCGGGCTCGCCGCTGGTGCTGGTCGCCTACCTCGGCGGCGTCTGGCTCGCCCACCGGGCCTCGCAGGCGCCGCGCTGGCGCCCGGTGCAGACCACGGAAACGGTCCAGGACGAGCCGGACGACGGTTCCCAGGACCACAGCCTGGGGAAGATCGCGGCCAAGCTCCTGGCGAGTGGCGCCCTGGTGGCGCTGGCGGGCTGGGCGCTGGCGGAGACCGCTCCGGAGATCGCCGATCGCACGCCGATGAGCGAGGGCTTCGTCGGGAGCTTCTTCACCGCCGTCGCCACCTCGCTCCCCGAGCTGGTGGTGTCGGTGCAGGCGGTACGCCGCGGCGCCCTCACCCTCGCGGTCGGCAACATCGTGGGCGGCAACTCCTTCGAAGTGCTGGTGGTGGCCGCCGCCGACTTCGTCTACCGCGACGGCTCTCTCCTCCACGCCGCCGCCACCTCGCAGGCGTTCATCATCGCCCTCACCGCCCTGCTGATGGCGGTGCTCCTCGTCGGGCTGCTCCACCGCCAGCGCCAGGGACCGGCGGGGATCGGCTGGGAGAGCACGCTGATCATCGTCCTGTTCGTCGCCGGCTACGGGGTGCTCTATCTCATCGGCTGACGGCCCGCGCACGACCCTCGAGGCCGCCGGAGTGACATGGACCGAACGTCGCTTCGCCTACCTCCACGGCTTCGCATCCGGCCCGCTCGCCACCAAGGGTCGGTTCCTGGCCGAACGGCTGGCGCGGCGGGGCGTCGAGCTCCACCGGCCGGACCTCAACCGGCCGTCGTTCGCCCGCCTCACCGCATCGGGCGCCCTGGCCGCGGTCGACGAGATGGTCGCGGCCGGCCCCGCCGACGCCCGGTGGAGCCTGGTCGGATCGAGCTTCGGCGGCTACGTCGCCGCCCGCTGGGCCGAGCTCCACCCCGACCGGGTCGAGCGCCTGCTGCTCCTCTGCCCCGGCTTCGACCTCATCGCCCGCTGGCCGGCGATGCTGGGGGACGATGCGATGACCCGCTGGGAGCGCGACGGAGCCCTCGACTTCCCCGACGGCGCCGGACGACCGACGCCCGTCCACTGGGGCTTCGTCGAAGACCTCCGCCAGCACCCGAGCACGCTGGAGGTGCCGTGCCGGACGAGGATCGTTCACGGCACCCGCGACGAGGTGGTGCCGGTCGAAGGCTCACGCCGCTACGCCGCCATCCGTCCGCACGTCGCCCTGATCGCGGTCGCCGACGACCAGGGGCTTCTGGGGAGTTTGGAGCGGATCGGGGAGGAGGCGGAGGGTTGGCTGGTCGGGCCGGATCGCGGGTAGAGGCTTCAGATACCCAGGTCGTCCAGGGACCGCGCCACCAGGAGCCGGTCGGCGAGGCGGGTGAGCTCGTCCGGAGAATCGATCGCCTCGATCCGCCGTCTACGCTCCGCCGGGACCGCACCGAAGCGAGATCGGATCTGAGCCAGCACGACCGCTCTCATGCCTTCGACCCGCCCCTTCTCGCGACCCTCTAACCGACCTTCCTCGAGGCCGATTTCCTGCCCTTCCATCCGGATCTTGTCTGCCCAGGTCATCTCCATGGCGTTCACCTCCCGATTCTCCTCCGCGGCCAGCAGGCTCTCGTACTCCTCCTGCGCCTCGTCGTCCCATTGTACGTAGGTCTCGACGCAGTTCACCAGTAAGAAGCGCCCGGCGTCGTCGATCTCGGCTCGTGCGATGCGGCGCAGGCATTCGAGCTTGTGCCGGGCCGGCGACAGCTCGTCGCGGTCCATGAGCGCTGCCAGCGCCGGCGCCAGCAACTCCGGCCGGTCGAGGTAGCGAAGCGCTTCACTTCGGCCGAGGCCGAAGGCGGAGTAGGTGAAGCTGGCGAGGCGCCGACCGGCGAAGCGATGCTCGACCGTGACCTCGTGCACGTCCGGCCGCCCCCCGGTGAGATGGATCACGATCGGCACCACCGGCGCGCCGTGGCGCAGCCAGAGCTGCATGGCGTAGCGCCACATGCGCGGGTCCATCGCGCGGCCCCGGGCGCGGGCCTCGACCTCCACGTGGACCAGCACGATCTCCACGCGGGCGTCCTCGGTCGGCACCTCCGCCACCAGGTCGAGGCGCCGGCGCTTGCCCTCCGGAACGTCGGTGAACAGCTCGCCCTCCAGGAACCTCACTCGGTCGAGCCGCATCTCTCCGGCCATTTCCGGAACGACGATGCATAGAAGATCCCCGAAGAACCGCCGGATCAGCGTCTTGAAAAGCTGGTCGTGATCGGACACACCCTCGCCCCCTTCGGTCGGTGAATCGCCGGCCCCGGACGGTCCGGGGCCTTCACCAACACCAGGACGGGAAAGGGGTGTGCGATCGCTCGGGAAGGGGGTGGGTGGGGGAGCGTGGAACGCCCCGGGGATGGCCGTTCGTCCCGAACGGATCCTTCAGATTCCCAGGTCGTCCAGGGACCGGGCCACCAGGAGCCGATCGGCCATGCGGCCGAGCTCGTCCGGAGAGGCGATCGCCTCGATCCGTCGCCTACGATCCGCCGGGAGGTCGCCGAAGCGAGCTTCGATCTGGGCCAGCACGACCGCTCTCATGCCTTCCACTCGCCCTTCCACTCGCCCTGCCTCTCGACCCTCGCGTCGTCCTTCCTGCCGCCCTTTCTCGAGGCCGATCTCCTGTCCTTCCAACCGGATCCTGTCCGCCCAGGTCATCTCCATGGTGCTCACCTCCCGATTCTGCTCTTCGGCCAGGAGAGCGTCGTACTCCTCCTGTGCCGCGTCGTCCCATTGTACGTAGGTTTCCACGCAGTTCACCAGCAAGAACCGGCCGGCGTCGTCGATTTCCAGGCGGGCGATGCGCCGCAGGCATTCGAGCTTGTGCCGGGCCGGCGACAGCCCGCGGTGGTCCATGAGCGCCGCGAGCGCCGGCGCCAGGGCCTCCGGTCGGTCGAGGTAGCGGACTGCCCGGCTCCGGGCGAGGCCGAAGGTCGAGTAGGTGAAGCTCGCCAGGCATCGGCCGGCGAATCGGTGCTCCACCGTGATCGCGTGCACGCCCGGCTGGCCGCCGGTGAGGTAGATCACGATCGGCACCACCGGCTCGCCGTGGCGCAGCCAGAGCTGCATGGCGTAGCGCCACATGCGCTTGTCCATCGCGCGGCCCCGGGCGCGGGCCTCGACCTCGACGTGAATCAGGACAATCTCCACGCGGGCGTCCTCGGTCGGTACCTCCGCCACCAGGTCGAGGCGCCGGCGCTTGCCCTCCGGAACGTCAGTGAACAGCTCGCCTTCCAGGAACCTCGCCCGGTCGAGCCGCATCTCATCGGCCATCTCCGGAACGACGATGCGTAGAAGGTCCCCGAAGAACCGCCGGATCAGCGTCTTGAACAGCTGGTCGTGATCGGACACACCCTCGCCCCCTTCGGTCGGTGAATCGCGGGCCCCGGACGGTCCGGGGCCTTCACCAACACCAGGACGGGAAAGGGGGGCGTGATCGCACGGGAACGAGAGGGCCGGAGAGTGTGGAGCCGACGAGATCGCCGCGCTCGCCACCGACTACGGCTCGTTGCGGTCACCCATCTTGCATGTGCCCCCGTCGCCCGCCGGGCGACCTGGGGGGCTTGCGCGAGAGAGGAGCACACCATGAGCAGCCGAACTCCCGTCGAAGAGCTCTCCGTCCCGCTCGAGCGCGACGGATTCCTGCGCGATCTCCTCCGCCACCTCTCCGGCACCCTCCAGGACGTGGTGGGGATCGACGAGGCGGCGGGCTTCGTGAGCGTCGTCGGTCGGCAGATCGGCGGCGAGATCGACGGCGCCTACCGCCGGGCGCTCGCCGTCGAATCGCTCGATCGCGAGCAGGTGAGGGACGTGCTGGTCGACCTCAAGCGACGCATCCAGGGCGAGTTCTACGTCATCGAGGAGGACGAGGAGAAGATCGTGCTCGGCAACCGTGCCTGCCCGTTCGGCGACCGGGTGAAGGGTCGGCCGGCGCTCTGCATGATGACCTCGAACGTCTTCGGCTCGATCGCGTCGCGCAATCTCGGCTACGGCAAGGTGGAGCTCCAGGAGACGATCGCCGAAGGGCACCCCGGGTGCCGGGTGGTGGTCTACCTGAAGCGCACGCCCGAGTCCGAGCGCGCCCGAGGGCGCGAGTACTTCCGCGAGGTCGCGCTCGATTGAGCTTGGTCGAACCGTTCGAACGGCTCGCCGAGTCGCTCCCGTTCGCCCTGCTCCTGCTGACGCCGGAGGGCGAGGTGGCCTCGGCCAACGCCGAGGCGCGGCGCCGCCTGGGGTGCGACCGCTCCGGCTGGAGTCTCGCCGACCGGGTCGTGGAGTCGGAGGCGGTCCGTCGCTACCTGGCACTCTGTAGCGGCGGCGGGTCGCGCCTGCCGGGGGCGTTGCACCTGCGAGACGGCGACGCGCCGATGCGCTGCGACTGCTCGGCGGTCTCCAGGGACGATGCGGGCTCCGCCGCTTACCTGCTGTTGACGCTCCGCCCGCGGCCGGAGACCTCCGAGCGATTCACCTTGCTCAACGAGCAGATCGACCGGCTGCACCAGGAGGTCCGCCGCCGCGAGGCCGCCGAGGACGAGCTCGCGTCGGCCCTCGCCCACGAACGGGAGGCACGGGCCGAGGCGGAGGAGGCGAACCGGCTCAAGGACGAGTTCCTGGCCACCGTCTCGCACGAGCTGCGCACGCCGCTCCACGCCATCCGCGGCTGGCTCCACGTCCTCGACGAACGCCGTTCGGACGAGGCCACGGTCACGCGTGCGATCGAGGTGATCCGGCGCAACGCGGAGCTCCAGACTCAGCTCGTCGAGGACGTGCTCGACGTCTCGCAGGTCGTCACCGGACGCCTGCGGCTGTCGGTCGGGCCGGTCGATCTCGCCGCGGTGGTGCGCGACGCGGTCGAATCGGTGCGGCCGGCCGCGGAGGCGAAAGACATCCGCCTCCAGGTGATGACCGAAGGGGGCGAGACGACCGTCCACGGCGACTTCCACCGCCTCGTGCAGATCGCCTGGAACCTGCTGTCGAACGCCATCAAGTTCACGCCCAAGCGCGGGCGCGTGCAGGTGGTGCTGAAGCGGGTGAACTCGCACGTCGAGCTGACGGTGAGCGACACCGGCGAGGGGATTCCGCCCGACTTCCTGCCCTACGTCTTCGACCGCTTCCGGCAGGCCGACGGCTCGACGACGCGACACCACGGCGGGCTCGGACTGGGGCTCGCGATCGTCCGCCACCTGGTCGAGCTCCACGGCGGGCTGGTCTTCGGCGAGAGCCAGGGGCCGGGGAGGGGCTCCACCTTCACGGTGAGCCTGCCGGTTCCGCTGGTCGGCACCTCCTCACACCCTGCCGTCCCGATCGTCGAGGCGGACGGCGAGGCGCTCGCGGAGCGGTCCGCATCGCCAGCCGCTCTGCGCACGCCGCTCGCGGATCTCCGTTTCCTGCTGGTGGAGGACCACCCGGACTCGCTCGACCTCCTCTGCCGGATCCTCGAGGATGCCGGCGGCCGCGTGCGCGGCGTGCCCTCGTCGGACGAGGCGCTCGCGGCCTTCGAGGAGGAGCACCCGGACGTGGTCGTCTCCGACATCGAGATGCCGGGCGAGGACGGCTACACGCTGATCCGGAAGCTGCGCGACCTCGAGCGGCAGAGCGGCCTGCCCCGGGCGCCCGCTGTCGCCGTGACCGCCCATGCGACCCGCGAGCACCGCCTGCGGGCACTGCGCGCCGGCTACCAGGCGTTCGTCGCCAAGCCGGTCGACCCGGCGGAGCTGCTCGCCGTCTTGGCGAGCGTCACCGGCCGGAACTGACGGCGTCAGGAGCCGAGGCGGGCGATCGTGTCTTCCGCGCCCGGCGCCACGAAGGCGGAGCGGCTCAGCCAGTCACGGTCCGGGTAGTAGCCGAACAGCACGCTGCCGCCCGCGATCGTGTCGATCACCTCGCGGGAGACCTCCGGGTCGAGCGCCGGGCAGCCCCAGCTCCGGCCCAGGCGGCCCATCCGGTTCATGAACTCCTCGGTCGCGTAGTCGGCGCCGTGGACGACGATCGCGCGCTCCCGGGCGAGGTCGTTGAAGCCGGGCTCGTGGCCGTCGAGACGGAGCGAGTAACCGTTCTTGCCGTAGTAGGTCTCGGCGGTCGTGAGCAGACCGATGTTCGACTTCAGGCTCATCGAGACGTTCGAGAACGACTTCGTCATGTTGGCGCCCGAGTGCTTCCCGTGCGTCACGCGCTCGTGATAGAGGACGGAGTTGTCGCCCAGGTCGAGCACCCACATGCGCCGCTCGGTCGAGGGCAGCGAGAAGTCGATCACCGTGAGGATGTCCGGCCGCTTCACCAGCCCGCGGTCGAGCGCCCGCTCGTGGGCGTCGAGGGCGGTCCGGAGCACCTCGGGGCGCAGGCCGTCGACGGTGAACAGGCTCTCGGTCTTCGGCTCCGCATCCGGGATGCCGGTCGTGCGCGAAGCGAGACGCGGCTCCGCGGTCCGAGAGGTGACGGTGCGGGTCGCCTCGGCGTCGGCCGCGTCGGCGGACGGCGTGGCGGTGGCGGGGATGACGAGGGTCGCGAGCGCGAGAAGCGCCGCGGCGGACGAGCCGTAGAGTGTCTTTTTCATACGCCCTGTACAACGGTCGGAGGCATGCAGGCATTCCAATTATTCTTGTAAATTCTGCCAATACGAGCTCTTGCGTCCATTCTCCCCGGGGGCAGCCGCCGGGGCTCCCGAAACCAGCGCGGGGAGAGCGTAGGCGGCGACGGCGAGGGTGCCCGCGGCCGCCGAGAGGAGGAGCGCCGGCGGGAGGAATACGGCCACGTCCGGGCCGCCGAGGAGGGCTGCCGGGTAGGCGGCGGCGAACGGCAGCTTGGGCAGGTGGGCCCAGAAGCCGGCGCGCGGCGCGGACCGGAACGCCTCCGGGTCCCGCTGGCGGGCGGCCCGGAGGGCCGTGCCGGCGGCCAGCGTGCAGGCGACCGCCGCCGCCACCGCGTGAGGGAGGGGTGCCAGGCCCCGTGCCCCCGCGGCGACGGCGAGGGCGGCGAAGGTCGCCGCGTCGCACGCCTGATCGAGGAGCTTGCCGGCGCCGCTCGCGGTGCCCGAGCGGCGGGCGACGGCGCCGTCGAGGGCGTCCGCCGAGACCGCGACCGCGAGCGCCGCGAAGGCGACCTCGGGCCGACTCTCCGGAATGAAAAAAGTACAGAGCGCCGCGACCACGCCGGCGAGAGAGACCGCCCACGCCGGGACCCCCAGACGGGCGAGCGGGACGGCCAGCGGGGCGAGGGCGAGGTCGCGCAGGCGCCGGAAGGCACGGTAGAGGCGCGCTTCGAGACTCATCCGGAGGCTCATCCGGCGAGCCATCCGGCGATCGGCAGCACCTCGCACCGGTCGCCGGCGGCGCGGGGCTCGGCGCCGGCCGGCACCCGCACCAGGGCGGTTCCCCGGGCGTAGCCGCCCACGTCGTGTGAACCGACCGACGAGACCGGCGTGACGCGGATCGCTCCTCCCGCGACCTCGACCTCGGCCGGCAGGAAGCGGTCCCGCCCCTTGGCTCCGGGCAGCGGCGCCGCCAGCTCGGCCGCCAGGGCGCCGTGCCAGAAGCCGTCGCGCTTGCCCAGGAGACTGCGCAGGAAGGGGCGGACGAAGAGCCAGAAACCGACCATCACCGAGGCCGGGTTGCCGGGGAGGCCGAAGGCGACGCCGGGACGGCCGGGAATCGAGCCGTCGACCGCGTGACCGGCGGCGTGGACGGCGGCCAGGAGCGGCTTGCCCGGCTGGACCGCCACGCGGTGGAAGAGAGGCTCGCAGTCGAGCTCCTCGAGCACGCCCGCGACCACGTCGGCCTCGCCCATCGAGACGCCGCCCGAGATCAGCAGCACGTCGGCGTCCAGGCCGGACTCGATCCGTTCGCGCAGTGCGTCGCGGTCGTCGGGAGCGATGCCGAGGGGGTCGAGATGGACCCCGATCTCCCGGCAGGCGGCGCTCACGAAGTCGGTGTGGGAGTCGCGGAGCCGGCCCGGTCGCGGCGTCTCGTCGGGCGGCACCACCTCGTCGCCGGTGACGATCAGCGCCACCCGGGGCCGGCGGTGGACCGTCAGGCGGGCGTAGCCGTGGGTGGCGAGGAGCGAGAGGGCGCCGGGCCCCAGGACGGTGCCGGCCGGGAGGAGCGGATCGCCGCCCCGTACGACCTCGCCGCGCCGGCGGATGTGGTCCCCGGCCGCGCCCGGGATCTCGAAGGTCACGCGCTCCCCGCCGGGGCCGCTCTCGACCCGAGCACGCTCGACCGGGATCACCCGGTTGGCCCCCTCCGGCACCGGCGCACCGGTCATGATGCGCAGGACCGTGCCGTCCGGTACCGCGGCGCCGGGCGGGTCGCCGGCCATCACCGCGCCCGCGACCGGTAGCGCGCCTCCCTCCCGCGGCGGACCGGCGAGCGCGAAGCCGTCCATCGCGGAGACGTCGTCTGCCGGCACGTCGGCCGTGGCATCGAGCGGCCGGGCGAGCACCCGTCCGCCTGCACGGCGCCGCTCGATCGTCACCGCCGGCAGCGGCCGGGCGAGCGGCGCGAGGCGGCGCCAGGCTTCTTCCGGGGAGACGGGAGGGGCGAGCATCGCAGGCGATGGTATACTGAAGGTTCCCGAGCCCCGCACCAGCCGCCGTACGACGCCGGATCGCGCCCGACCCCCCGGCGCTCCCGAGGAGAGGTCCCTGAGCGCTCCAGACAAAGCCTTCGAGTACCGGGCGAGCCTCGAAGAGACGGCGCTGCCCGAGATGCTCTACACGATCGATCGCTTCCAGGTGCCCGGGGTGATCGAGGCGCAGCGCGAGGACGTGGTCAAGCGCGTGTTCATCCGCGAGGGCAACGTCGTCCACGCCACGTCGACCGATCGCAACGACAGCCTCGGGGCCTACCTCCAGCGGACCGGCAAGCTCACCGCGGAACAGTTCAGCCGTACGATGACGGCGCGCTCGGAGGCCAACAAACGCTACGGCGAGCTCCTGATCGAGCAGGGTCTGATCTCCCCCCGCGGCATCTACGACGCGGTCAGCAAGCAGGTCGAGTCGATCGTCTGGAGCCTCTTCTACTGGCAGCAGGGAGAGGTCCGCTTCCAGATCGGCAGCTTCCAGAACCCGGGCGGGGTTCGCATCCAGCTCCCGATGCGGCAGGTGATCCTGGAGGGGATCAAGCGCGCCCCCAACGCCAAGGCGCTGGTCGCCCGCCTCGGAAAGAAAGAGACGGTCTTCCACCCCTCCTACACGACCGAGGACCTGATCCAGGCCGCGCTCGACGACGACGAGTATCGGC
>CAZLLV010000421.1:0-13591 GCA_964560325.1 uncultured Thermoanaerobaculia bacterium
CGGGAACGACGTGAGGGTCACCCGCTCCCGGGCGATCAGGGCCACCAGGTAGGCCGTGTCCTTCTCGCCCCCCGGAGCCGGCAGCACCGTCCGCCCGCCGGCGACCAGCGGGCCGAAGATCTCCGCCACCGAGACGTCGAAGCTGATGGTCGTCTTCTGAAGAAAGCCGTCGGCCGGCCCGACGTCCGCCGCCCGCGCATACTGCAGCCGGTTGCCCAGGGCCCGGTGGGAGATCACCACCCCCTTCGGCCGGCCGGTGGAGCCGGAGGTGTAGAGGACGTAAGCCGCGTGGTCCGGCAGGAGCGCCGGCGGGGCGAAGCCGCCTGCCCGGTCCGTGGAGCCGCCGTCCGGCAGCACCAGCAGGTCGGCCGCGGTGAAGAGCTCCCGCGCCCGAGGCTCCGCCCCCTTCGAGACCAGGAGAGTCCGAAGCCCGGCGTCCTCGGCCATGTACCGGAGCCGATCGGCGGGGAGCGCGGGGTCGAGGGGAACGTAGGCGGCGCCGGCACGGAGGACGGCGAGGAGCGCGCTCACCAGGCCCGGCGACCGCTCGGCGAAGACCCCGACGCGGCTCTCCGGCCCGACCCCCGCGCCGCGGAGCCGGCCCGCCAGGATCGCCGAGCGGCGGTCGAGCTCGCCGTAGCTGATCCGCACCTCCGCCGCCGGCAAACGATCCTCGGAGCCGCCGTCGAACACCACCGCCACGCGGTCGGGCGTCTCCGCCGCCTGCACGGCGACCATCTCGTGAACGAAACCGTCGGCGGGGTGGTCGAGCGCCGGGGCGTTCCACTCCCGCAGCACCTGGTGCAGCTCGGACGCGGAGAGGACCGGCAGCGCCGCCACCGGCGTCGCGGGATCGGCGCAGCCGGCGGCGAGCAGGATCTCCAGGTGGCGGCCGAAACGGTCGACGGTGGCGGCGTCGAAGAGGTCCACCAAGTAGGCCCAGTGCCCCACCATCTCGTTTCCGGTGTCGAAGAGGCTCAGGGTGAGGTCGAACTTCGAGATGCCGGTGGCGGGTGCCACGGCCTCGCCCGTGAGCGCGAGGTCGAGCCCCGGGGGCGGCGCCGGGCGGGCGGCGGTGGCCTGGAGGGTGAGCATGACCTGGAAGAGGGGCGTGTAGGCGAGGTTCCGCTCCGGGGCGATCTCCTCCACCAGCCGTTCGAACGGCACCTCCTGGTGCTCCTGGGCCTCCACGGTCACCGCGCGAGCCCGCGCCACCAGATCGCCGAAGGGGGCGCCGGCAGGGACCGCGACCCGGAGCGGGAGCGTGTTGACGAAGAAGCCCACCACCTCCTCGACCTCGGGGCGTAGCCGCCCCTCCACCGGGGTCCCCACCACCACCTCGTCTTGCCCGGAGTGGCGGGCGAGGAGGGCGGCGTAGGCGGCGAGCGCGACCATGAACGGCGTCGCCTCGTGCCGCCGCGCGACCTCCCGCAGGCCGCCCGCGACCGCCGCCGGCAGGTGGGCACCCCGCGTGCCCCCCCGGAAGGTCTGCACCGGAGGCCGTGGACGGTCGCTCGGGAGCTCGATCCGCGGCGGAGCCCCGGCCAGGCGGGAGCGCCAGTGCTCGACCTCCGCGGCCAGCACCTCCCCCGCCAGGCGCCGGCGCTGCCAGGCGGCGAAGTCCGCGTAGCGGACCGGCAGCTCCGGCAGGGCGCGCGCCGTCTCCGGACCGGCGTAGAACGCCAACAGGTCCCGCACCAGGACTCCTTCGGACGTGCCGTCGGTGATCGCGTGGTGGAGGGTCAGGAGCACCAGGTGCCGGTCGGCGTCCAGGCGGACGAGCGTGGCCCGCAGCAACGGGCCGGTCAGCAGGTCGAACGGCCGGCGGACCTCCGCCCGGGCCGCCCGCTGCGCCGCGTCCTGCCGCCGCGCCGGCGGGAGGGCCCGCAGGTCGATCACCGCGAGCGCCGGGGCCGAGGGCTCGTGGATCACCTGGACCGGTCCGTCCGCGGTCTCGGCGAAGGTGGTCCGCAGGGTCTCGTGGCGCCGGGTCAGGCCGCCCAGGGCCGACGCCAGGCGGGCCGCGTCCAGGGGGCCGTGCACCAGGAAGCCGGAGGGCAGGTTGTAGAGCGGGCTCTCGGGCTCGAACCGGTCAAGGAACCAGAGCCTTTCCTGGGCGTGGGAGAGCGGGAGCGCATCGTCCCGCAGGATCCGCGGGATCGGCTCCTCGGGGCCGGTGCGGCTCGCCCGCAGGCCGTCGACGGTCGCGGCCATCTCGGCGAGCGTCGCGGAGCCGAAGAGGGCCGCCAGGGGCAGATCGACCTCCAGGGCGGCCTTCACGCGCGACACGACCCGGGTCGCGAGGAGGGAGTGCCCTCCGAGGTCGAAGAAGCCGTCGTCGCGTCCCACCCTCTCGATCCGCAGCACCTCGGCCCAGATCTCGGCCAGGCTCGTCTCGGTGGGCGTGGCGGGCGGGCGGAACGCCGCGTCCGGCCCCACGCGCTCCGACTCCTCCAGGGCGGGGAGGGCGCGGCGGTCGAGCTTGCCGTTGACCGTGAGCGGGAGCGCGGCGATGGCGACGAAGGCGGCCGGGATCATGTAGTCCGGAAGGAAGGCCGCCGCGTGAGCCCGCAGCTCCTCGAGGCGCGGCTCGGTTCCCGGACGCGGTACCAGGTATGCCACCAGGCGCTGCTCGCCGGGCGCGTCCTCCCGGGCGACGACGGCGGCCTGCGCCAGGTCCGGGTGCCGCGCCAGCACCGCCTCGATCTCCCCCAGCTCGATCCGGAAGCCGCGGACCTTGACCTGCTGGTCCACCCGGCCGAGGAAGTCGAGCTCGCCGCCGGGCAGCCGGCGCGCCAGGTCCCCCGCCTTGTACAGGCGCCGGCCCGCGGGCTGGGGAACGCCCGCCTCGGCGGCGAACGGATCGGGCACGAAGCGCTCCGCCGTGAGGGCCGGCCGGTCGAGGTAGCCGCGGGCGAGCCCCTCGCCCCCGACGTGGATCTCTCCCGGCACGCCCTCCGGCGCCAGCTCCATCCGGCGGTCGAGGAGGTGGACCTGGAGGTCGGGGATCGGCACCCCGACCGGGCTCCCGGCCGGGCCTTCCAGGTCGGCCGCAGTCATCGGCCGGTAGGTCACGTGCACCGTGGTCTCGGTGATGCCGTACATGTTGACCAGGCGCGGCCTCCGGTCGCCGTGGCGCGCGAACCAGGGAGCGAGGCTCGACGGCTCGAGCGCCTCGCCGCCGAAGACCACCGTGCGTAGCGCGAGCTCGCCGGGTGGCAGCTCCGCCGCGGCGTCCGCCGCCACGAGCTGCCGGAACGCCGACGGCGTCTGGTTGAGGACGGTGATCCGCTCCCGGCGCAGGAGCTCGTGGTACGCCTCCGGCGAGCGGCTGACCCAGTAGGGCACCACCGCCACCCGCCCGCCGTAGGCGAGAGCGCCCCAGAGCTCCCAGACCGAGAAATCGAAGGCGTAGGAATGGAACAGGGTCCAGGCGTCGTCCGGCCCGAAGGAGAACCAGTCGTCGGTGGCGTCGAGGAGGCGTTGCACACTGCCGTGGCGCACCAGGGATCCCTTCGGCCGGCCGGTGGACCCGGAGGTGTAGATCACGTACGCCAGCTCGTCGGGCCCGATCGCCACGGCGGCCGCGGCCGCTCCGTCCGCCGGCGCGTCCCCCGCCCCGGGCGCTTCCACCGGCACCGTCCGCACGCCCGCCGGAAGCACGCCGATCAGGCCCTCGCCGGTCACCACCAGGGGCGCTCCGGAGTCCTCGACGATCCATCGCAGGCGCTCCTCCGGGGCGGCCGGATCGATCGGCACGTAGGCTCCTCCCGCCTGGAGGATGGCGAGGATCCCCACCACCATCTCCAGGGAGCGGTCGACGCAGAGGCCGACCCGGGTCTCGCGGCCGACGCCCTCCCGGCGGAGCCGACGGGCGAGCCGCGCCGCCGACGCGGCGAGGGCGCCGTAGGTGAGTGCCCGGTCCTCGAACGTGACCGCCACGCGGTCGGGCCGGCGGGCGGCGTGCTCCGCGAAGAGCTCGTGTACGGCGCGCCCGGTGCGGAAGTCGGTCTCCGGCCGGTTCCAGCGGGTGAGCGCCGCGCGCCGTTCGGCGATGTCGACCGGCGAGAGGTCGCGGAGCCGGCGGCGGGGGTCCTCGGTGAGGGCCGCCAGCAGGTGGGCCAGGTGGCCGAGGAGCCTCCGCACGGCGGCGGAGTCGAACCGCGCCCGCTCGAAGCCGGCGCGCAGGACCATCCGCTCACCGGGTGCGGCGACCAGGGTGAGCGGGTAGTTGGTCCGCTGGAAGACGCCGACGTGGCTCATCTCGAAGGCGGCGTCGGCGGTGAAGCTCTCGAAGACCAGGATCGACTCGAAGAGCTCGCGGTCGCGGCCGATCTCCGCCACCCCCTGCACCTCGACGAGCGGGCTGTGCTCGTACCTCCGCAGGCCCGCCTGGTCGGCCTGGATCGCCTGGAGCCACGGGAGCACCTCGGCCTCCGGGTCGACCCGGCCGCGGAACGGCAGCGTGTTGATGAAGCAGCCGATCATGGCGTCGACGCCCGGCAGGACCGGCGGCCGGCCCGAGAGGGTGACGCCGAAGACCACGTCGTCGCGGCCCGAGTAGCGCGACAGGAGCAGGACGTAGGCCCCCTGTACCAGGGTGTTGAGCGTCAGCCGGTGGTCCTGGGCGAAGGTCTTGAGCCGGGCCGTGAGGCCGGAGGGGAGCTTCGTCACCTCGAAGTCGTAACCGCCGTCCTCGCCGCCGGCCTCGCGGCGATCGACGGCCAGCGGCGTCGGCTCCCGGAACCCATCCAGGCCCCGGCGCCAGTACTCCCGCGCCTCGGTCAGATCCTGCCGCCGGAGCCACCGGACGTAGTCGCGAAACGGCCGGCGCTCCGGCAGGTGCGGCTCCGTGCCGGTGGCGAGCCCCTGGTAGATCTCGAGCACCTCGCGCATGAGGAGGCCGGTCGACCAGCCGTCCAGGAGGAGGTGGTGGTAGCTCCAGACCACGCGGTGGTCGTCGTCCCCGACCCGGACGACGGTGAGGCGCAGGAGCGGCGGGCGGTCGAGCCGGAAGCCGCGCCGCCGGTCCTCGGCCAGGAGCTTCTCGAACCGCTCGTCCTGCTCCTCCCGCGGCAGCGCGCGCCAGTCCTGCCGCTCGACCGGCAGCTCCACCTCCCGGTACACCACCTGCACCGGCTCCTCCAGGTCTTCCCAGAGGAAGGCGGTGCGCAGGACCGGGTGGCGCCGCACCACCCGGCGCCACGTCTCCTCGAAGAGCCGGGGATCGAAGCCGGCACCGTAGCGGAGGCCGAACTGCTCGAAGTAGACACCGGTGCCGGGGGCCAGCAGGCTGTGGACCAGGATGCCCTGCTGCACCGGGGAGAGCCGGTAGATGTCTTCGACGTTCTTGCGCTGGGTGCCGGCGGTCATGTCCGTTCCGACGCCGCGGAGCGGCGGCGGTCGTGCCGGTGGCTCGGGCGGCCTACTCGGGAAGCCACCGGAGGGCGGGGCGGCCTCGGCTGCGCGAGCCGGTCCGTACCGAAAGCCTCTCGGTTCAACTCTCTAGTGCAGGTCTTCTCGCGATGGTGGACAGGCCCGGGACGCGGTCGGGTCCGCGGTATATTCGCCCGCGCGACGAGGAAAGAGACGACGTGAAAACTCGACACGATCGGCCGGTGGCGTTCGACCCGGCGACCCGCCGGCTCCACCGGCGGCTGTCCGCCACCGCCGAGCGCTTTCTGGACTACGTGGAACGGCACCCGGAGGCGGCCGAGAGGTCGAGCTACGAGGTCCTGGACCGCGACATGCGGGGGGTCGTCACCCGGCTTCAGAGCTGGCCCCTCTTCGTCGACCGGCACCAGCAGGACCGCTGCGCCGAGGCGATCCTGAGCCTCGGCGAGGTGGTGCGGGCGGTCCCTCACCGCGTCTTCGGGGGCGACGCCGAGCGTCTCGCCGCCTGGTACGGCCTCGACCTCTCCACGGCGCGCGTCATGGCGCGCCTGCTCGCCGACCCGACGCACCTCGCCCCGATCGTGGCCCGTGGAGATTTCGTCGACACCGAGGACGGGCTCTCGTGCGTCGAGATCAACGTCGCCGGCAACCTCGGCGGCTGGACGACCGGCCTCTGGGAACGGCACTACCTCAGAGCGCCACCGGTGCGGGACTTCGTGCGCCGCGAGGGTCTGGACCTGGTGGGGGTCGACACCCTCGACGTCTTCTTCGCTCACGTCCTCGGCGTGGCGGCGTCGGCCGGGCTCGATGGGGAGGGGGAGGTGCGTGTCGCCCTCGCGGCGCCCCCGAACATGATCGACTCGCTGGCGCTCCCCAGCTTCGCCGCCGAGCGGTTCCAGGCCTTTCTGGGCAGCTACGGCACCTGCTCCGGCGAGCTCGTGGTCTGTAGCTACGAGGACCTGGAGGTGGTCGACGGCCTCCGGGTCCACCTGCAGGACCGCCGGGTCCACGTGGTGATCGAGTCGTACGCCGGCATCGTTCCGCCCCGGCTCTTCCAGCCCTGGATGGCCGGCGGCGTGGCGTTCTTGAACGGGCCGGCCGGCCGGTTGCTGAACGACCGGCGCACCCTCGCCCTGGTCTCGGAGGCCGCGGCGACGGACCTCCTCTCCGAAGCGGAACGAGAGGTCGTCCGCAAGCACCTCCCGTGGACCCGGGTGGCGGCGGACGAGACGGTGGCCTTCCGCGGCCGCCGGGAGCGGCTGCCCGCGCTTCTGGAGGAAGAACGAGCTTCCATGGTGCTCAAGCGCACCGGCTCCCTGGGCGGCGAGAAGGTCGTCATGGGCGCCACCACCGACCCGGAGGAGTGGCGGGCCCGCGTGGAGCAGGCCGTGGCCGAGCCCGGCTGGATCGCCCAGGAGCGGCTGCTGTCGCTGCCGTACGCCTTCCAGCACGGCCCCGTCGGCTGGGTGCCCCACGAGGTCGTGTGGGGCCTCTTCGCGTTCGGCGACCGTTACGGCGGCGGCTTCCTGCGCATGATGCCCCAGGGCGGCTCCGGCGTGGTGAACGCCTCCCGAGGCGCCGACGACGGCGCCTTCCTGGTGGTGGAAGAGGGGGCCTGACTCCCCGGCTACGAATCGAGCTTCGACAGCACCGATTCGAGAGCCTCCTCGCTGAGATCGGCATCCGGGAAGTCCGCCGGGCTCCAGGTCTCGCCGCCGTCCGTCCGCGCCTCCTCGGAGATCTCCCGGAGGGCGGCCAGCAGGTCTGCCGCGAGGTCCTCCACCCGGCTCCCCTCCGTGCTCTCCGCGGCGGAGCTCCAATCGAACCGGTACCTCCCCTCCGCCACCGAGGCGTGGACCTCCAGCGCCACCGGAACCCCCTTCCGGGCCTCTCCTCCCGTCCACACCCGGGCGTTCCCCACGTCTCCCAGCAGCACGGCTCGCACCCACGAGGGCGGGGGGCCGGCCCCTCCGACCCCCTCCTCGACCCCCTCACGCATCGCCTCCCTGACCCTGCGGACGGTCGCCACCCCGGACTCCGCCGCGTCTTCAGGCGAATCGAGCAGCACGGTCGAGGAGCGGAGGAAGCAGCCGACCGCGCCGTCCGGCGGCCTCCGGACGCGGTCCAGGCCGTCCCATTCGACCTCCATCGCCAGCGCTCCGCCGCCGCCCCGGGCGAGGACGGCCCGGGCGACGGCGGCGACCAGGACCTCCCGCGGCTCGGCACGTAACCGCTCGGCCACCTCGTGGAGCGCGGCGGCCTCCAGCTCGCCGGGCTCGCCGGCCGGGCCGCCGGCACCGGGAGCCGCGACCTCCCGGCACAGCATGCCCAGGGACGGGCCGTCGGCCACCGTGCGGTGAGCGACCAGCAGGAAGGTGCCGTCTCCGGCGGCGTTGGCCCCCCACGCCGCCGCGAGCACCGGTCCGCGGACCGGATCGAGGGTTCGGCCCAGCGTCTCCGCGGCCTCGCGAAGACCACGCCCCGGCCCCTCCTCGCCCACGCTCCCGAGCTCCAGGCGCCGGATCGAGAGCGGCGGCTCCCCCGCCTCGGCCGAGACGGCCCCCTGAGTGGCCGCGCCCTCGGGGAAGCGGAGACGCAAGCTCTCGTGGCGATCGACCGCGGCCGCGAGCGCCTCCTCCAGGCCGTCGATCTCGGCCTCGGCCAGGGGCACCGCGGCGGCGATCCACGGCGCCACCGCGCCCGCCAGCACCCGGCGCTGGAACGGGGTCAGGGGAATCTCCTCCCCGCCCCGCTGCGCCCCCTCGCCGGACACGGCCGCGGCCAGCTCCCGGAGCGTCGCGTGCTCGAAGAGCTGCTCGGGCCGGATGCGGATTCCGGCCTCGCCGGTCCGGGCCACCACCTGGATCCCCAGCACCGAGTCGCCGCCGAGGCGGAAGAAGTCGTCGTCCAGCCCGACGCGTTCGATGCCCAGCACCTCGCTCCAGACGGTGGCGAGGGTCCGCTCGATCTCGGTTTGCGGCTCGACGAACTCCCGACCGGTGTCCGGCCGGGCGTGTCGTTCCAGGACGGTACCGGGACGGATGCCGGCAGCGGCGTCGCCCAGCGCGGCAGCGGCCCGGTGCAGCAGGGCCACGAGGTCCCGGGGCGAAACCACCACCTGGGCGAGGCGCGGCACGGACAGGACTCTGCGCAGGGCTTCGATGCCCTCGGCGTTGGTCATGCCGTCGCGGGCGTAGAGACCCGTCTCGGCGCCCGCTCCCGTAGCCGTGGCGTCCTTCGTCCCGGCCGGCGGCCGGGCCGACCGGGCCAGCCGCTCCACCGCGGCGCCCACCCGCTTCAGGGTGAAGCCTTCGATCCTCACGCACTCCTCGCCCTCCGGATCGAGAAGGGTGACGTCGAAGGAGAGGGTCTCACCGGAGCCGCCTCCGGCGCGCCGCCGGGCGTGGCTGAAGAACCGGACCGGCAGGGCGCGGAGGACCTCCACCCGCTGGTAGGAGAGGGGCAGGAAGGGCTCCCGGGCGATGGCGAACGTCGCCGCGGCGGTCGCGACGTCGAGGAGCGCCGGGTGGAGCATCACCCCGTCGAGGTCGCCGTGAAACGTCTCGGGCAGCTCGATCTCGGCCAGCACCTCGTCGTCGCCGACGCGCAGCGAGCGCAGGCTCGCCCAGCGGGGACCCCACTCGACCAGCCCGCCCCCCCGGGTGAGGGCGTCGAGATCGACCTCCACCACGTTCGGACAGGCCTCCCGGAGACGCGCGAGGTCGTGGCGCACCGCCTCCGCCTCCGGCGCCGCCTCCACGCGGCCGCTGGCGTGGGTCTGCCAGCCGCCGCCGGCGGCCGCTCCGGCCTTGCGTCCTTCGACCACGAGCTCGTAAGCGTCCTTCGCCCCGTCACCCCGGGTGAGGGTGAGCCGGCACTCCCCGGCTTCGCCTTCGGCCACCGAGAGGGGCTGAGCGAAGGCCAGGTCGAGGATCCGCACCGGTCCCGGACCCGCCGTCTCCTCGAAGGCGGCGCGGACCAGCTCGAGGTAGGTGGTGCCGGGGACCGTCGGAGATCCCGCCACCCGGTGCTCCGCCAGCACCCAGTGGGACTCGGTGGTCATGCGGAGGAGGTACACGGCGCGCTGCGGGCTGCGCTCCTGGCACTCGCCGAGGAGGCCTCGACCGGAGGACGGCGCGGCGGCGGGCGCCTCCGGGGCCGAGGCCGGCGGCGATGCCTGCGCCTGACCGCGCGGGCGGGCGCGGCCGGCGTCCACCGCCATCCCGACCTCCTTCCACGCCGCCCAGTCGATGGCGGTACAGGGGACGCCACGGAGCCTCCGCTCCTGGGCGAACGCGTCCAGGAAGGCGTTGCCGGCCGCGTAGTCGACCTGGCCGATCCCCCCCAGGACCGCGAAGGTCGAAGAGCAGAGGACGAAGAAGTCGAGGGGCTCGCCGTCCAGGGCCGCCGCCAGCGCTCGGGTACCGGCCACCTTCGGGCGCAGCACCGCGGCCGCCGCCGCTCGCTCCTTGAGCTGGACCATTCCGCCGCCGGCGACCCCGGCGGCGTGGATCACCCCGTGGAGCGCGCCGAACCTCGTCCTCGCCTCCTCGACCGCCCCGCGCATCGCCCCGGCGTCGGCGACGTCGGCCGCCACCACCAGCACCTGGCCCCCCGCCTCCTCCAGGTCCCGCACGGCCCGGATCTTCGCCCCGGTGGCTTCGTTCCCACCGGTGCCGTGCTCCTCGCCATGGACCTCGAGCCACCGATCCCACTCGTCGCGCGGCGGCAGGCCGGACCGGCCCACGAGCACGAGCCGTGCGGCGTGCTCGCGGGCGAGGTAGCCGGCGACCTGGAGACCGAGGCCGCCGAGCCCGCCGGTGATCAGGTAGACCCCCTCGGTGCGCAGCGGGAGCCTGTCGGGCGCCGGCTCTTCGAGCCGCACCGGCACGTAGCCCGCCACCCGGCGCTCGCCGCCGCGGTAGGCGATCGTGGTCTCGGCCACGCCCTCCGGGCCTCCGGCTCCCGGAACGGCGCAGGCCTCCGCCAGGAGGTTGGCGACCAGCTCCGCCTCCTCCACCCCGCCGGGCGCGGGGACGTCCACGTCGACGCTCTTGCAGGTCACGTGCGGGTACTCGCGGGGGATCACCCGGCACGGCCCGAGGAGGGTCGCCTTCTCCGGCGCGAGAGCGCTCTCGCCCCCCAGCCGCTGCATCCCGCTCGACGCGACCACCAGCCGCACCGCCCTTCCGGGGGCGGTCCGCCCGAGCGCCTGGGCGAGGGCCAGGAGGCTGTAGAAGCCGCGCTCCTGGACCGCGTCGTCCGTGTCCGGGACCGGTGCTCCTGACACCGGATCGGGCACCGGATCGAGGCTCCAGAGGTGGAGCACCACGTCGGGCAAGCGGTCGGCCTCGGCCAGCTCCTCGAGCACCGACTCGACGTCCTCGCGCCGGCCGGGGGCGACGGTGTAGAGATCGTCGCCCCGGCGCCCGAAGGCGTCGCCCGCCTGGACGCTCACCACGTCCTGGCCCAGCTCCTCCAGGCGCGCGGCCAGGCGGCCGGCGAGGCGGCCGGAGAAGCCTTCCTCGTCGGCCAGCAGCAGCCACCGCCTGGGCTCGTCCTCGAGTCCGGCCGGCAGCGCCGGCGGCACCGACGGCTGCCAGGAGGGCAGGTAGAACCAGTCGGGAAGCTCGCGGCGTGCCGGCGCCCGCGTGGCGGCGCCGAGCCCGGCGGCACCGGGCTCCACCCAGTAGCGCTCCCGCTCGAAGGGGTAGGTCGGCAGGGGCACCCGGCGGCGCCGCTGATGACGATGCACCCCCGCTCCGTCGAGATCCACCCCCGCGACCCACAGCTCGCCCGCTGCCTCGAGGAGCGCCTCGACGTCCGAGCGGCGGTCCTGGGGATGGCGGGTGGAAGCGACCACGGGCTGGGTCGGCTGGCGCGCGGGGTGCTGCCGGGTCAGGGTCGTGAGCGCGGTCCCCGGCCCCACCTCCAGGAACGCCCGCCCGGGCTCTTCGGCCAGGGCGGCGATCCCCTCGGAGAAGCGGACCGTCCCCCGGACGTGCCGGAGCCAGTGCTCGGGATCGGTGGCCTCCTCGTCCCGGATCCAGGTGCCGGTGACGTTCGAGACGTACGGGACCCGCGGCGGGTGGAGCTCGACCCGGGCCAGCTCCTGGCGGAACGGCTCGAGCATCGGCTCCATCATGGCCGAGTGGAACGCGTGCGAGGTGTGGAGCGGGCGGCAGGCGACGCCGCGGTCCCACAGGCTCTCCTCGAGCGCCGCCACCGCCTCCGCCGGGCCCGCCACCACGGAACGCTTCGGCCCGTTGGTGGCGGCGAGGGCGACGCCTCCCTCCAGGAGACCCTCGAGGTCCGCGGCCGGCAGCGACACGCCGAGCATGGCGCCGCTCGGGAGCTCCTGCATCAGCCGCCCGCGGGCGGCGACCAGGGAGAGGGCGCTCTCCAGGTCGAAGACCCCGGCCAGGCAGGCGGCCACGTACTCCCCGACGGAGTGGCCGATCATCGCCTCCGGCTCGATCCCCCACTCCATCCAGAGCTGGGCCAGGGCGTACTCGACGGCGAACAGCGCGGGCTGGGTGAACGCGGTCTCCCCCAGCCGCTCGTTCGCCGCCTCCTCCTCGCCGGGCTCCGGGAACAGGAGGCGGCGCAGGTCGAGCCCCAGCCGCGGCTCCAGGAGGTCGGCGCAGCGGTCGAGGGGCGCGCGGAAGCCGGGCTCGTCCCGGTAGAGCTCGGCGGCCATGCCGGCGTACTGGGAGCCCTGGCCCGAGAAGAGGAACGCCACCCGGCGCGGCGGGTCCTCGACCCTCCCGGAGCGGACCCGCTTCGGGTCGGGCGTCCGGAGCAGGGCCACGGCCTCGTCCCGGTCCCGGCAGAGGAGCGCGCGGCGGTGCTCGAAGGGACGGCGCCCGACCATCAGGGTGTAGGCGGCGTCGGCCAGGTCCGGGGGTGAATCGCCCTCGAGCCGGGCGAGGAGGTTGGCCGCCGCGGCGTCCAGGGCGGTGGCGGTGCGCGCCGACAGAGG
Source organism: uncultured Thermoanaerobaculia bacterium (assembly GCA_964560325.1). Classification (GTDB taxonomy): domain Bacteria; phylum Acidobacteriota; class Thermoanaerobaculia; order Multivoradales; family DATKCC01; genus CAZLLV01. The sequence goes on from CAZLLV010000421.1 coordinate 12,377, forward strand.
CAGCAGGTGCCAGGATCTGGAGGGTCCGGAGGGCTCCGCCCGCGGCGCCTCCTCGAGGATGGCGTGGACGTTGGTGCCACCGATGCCGAAGGAGCTCACGCCGGCCCGGCGAGGTGTGCCGGTCGCTTCCCACTCCCGTAGGCGGTCGTTGACGAAGAACGGGCTCGCCGCGAGGTCGATCCGGGGGTTCGGGCTCTCGAAGTTGAGCGTCGCGGGGAGCTTGCGGTGCTGGAGGGCGAGCACGGTCTTGATCAGCCCGGCCACCCCCGCGGCGCAGTCGGCGTGGCCGATGTTGCCCTTGATCGATCCCAGGGCGCAGAAGCCGCGTCGACTGGTGTGGGCTCGAAACGCCTGCGTGAGCGCGGTCACCTCGATGGGGTCGCCGAGCGAGGTCCCGGTGCCGTGGCCTTCGACGTAGCTCACGGTCTCGGGATCGACGTCGGCCACCGCCAGCGCCTCGGACACCACGGCCCGTTGGCCCTGGACGCCGGGTGCCGTGTAGCCGACCTTGGCGGAGCCGTCGTTGTTGACCGCCGAGCCCCGAATCACCGCGCGCACCGAATCGCCGTCTTCGAGCGCGTCGGCGAGGCGCTTGAGCGCCACCACGCCGACGCCGCCGCTGAAGATCGTGCCGGTGGCACCGGCGTCGAACGGCCGGCAGTGGCCGTCGGCGGACTTGATGTCCCCCTCGCGGTAGCGGTAGCCCAACACCCGGTCGGAGGCCGCGAACACGCCGCCGGCGAGGACGAGGTCGCTCTCGCCGCTGTGCAGGCTCTCGCAGGCCAGGTGCACCGCCAGCAACGAGCTCGAGCAGGCGCTCTGGACGTTGACGCTCGGCCCCTTGAGGTCGAGCTTGAAGGAGACTCTCGAGGCGAGGTAGTCGTTCTCGTTGCCGACCACGATGTTGAACCGCCCGGCGGCTTCGGCCAGCTCCGGCTGAGAGTAGATGTTGAACAGGTAGGCGTTGGCGCCGACCGCCGCGTAGACCCCGATTCGTTCCCGGACCTGCCGGGAGTCGTAGCCCGCGTCCTCCAGCGCCTGCCAGGAAGCCTCGAGGAAGACGCGCTGCTGGGGGTCGACGATCCTCGCCTCCCGCGGCGAGAGGTCGAAGAAGCGCGCGTCGAACCGGTCGACGTGCTCCAGCAGCGCCCCCGCCTTCACGTACTGCGGATCGTCGAGAAGCTCCCGGCGGACACCCGCGGCGAGCAGCTCCTC
>CAZLLV010000422.1:0-15566 GCA_964560325.1 uncultured Thermoanaerobaculia bacterium
AGTACAGTGACATCGGCTTCTCCTTTCGCAAATTGACCGTTTGCCCCGAACGAGCGTATCGCTCGCTCGAAGGAGAAGCCTCCGGCCGCCCGGCGGCCGTCAGCCTCTAGAAGAGTCTCAACGATAGACGCCCCGGCCGACACATAGCCGGAATTCTATTTCTTCTAACTGTCTGTGGGGAAAGGAGTTGAGGTGGCGCGCCCCGGAGGATTTGAACCCCCAACCTTCTGATCCGTAGTCAGATGCTCTATCCAGTTGAGCTAGGGGCGCACGGTGCGCGGTGGCCCGCGCGAGCGCGATGATACCCGATCGCGGCTTGGGTTGACAACGGGGAGTTGGGGAGGGGAATTCCCGGCGGGCCGGGGTGAAGCGCGCGCGGAAGGGGCGAGCCGTCAGTCCTTCCTCACTCGCTCCGGGTGTTTGGCGAGCCAGGCGCTGATGGCCTCGAGGATGCGTTGGAAGTCGCCGAGGTGCTGGGTCACGATGTCGTGTAGCTCCTTGTCGGTGACTTCGTCATAGAAGTGGACCATGCGGTTCCTGTACCGTGCCATCTTGCGTAGCGTCGAGGCGTCTCCCGGCTCGAGGATGCCCTTCTCGTGGAGGTGGTCGGCGATCGCCGAGTACTCGTTGACGGGCGAGCCGAAACCCTTCGCGAGCAGGTGCCGGCCGAGATCCATGAGAGCTTCGAGAGCGCGGCGCAGGTAGGACTCGGCGGCGGCCGGCGCGTGCCGGTCCTGGAGGAACGAATCCAGGTCGGATGCAGGAAGGCTCCGGAGTTGGGCGAGCATCTGCTCGATGACGGCGATCTTGTCGGTCACCACCCGCTGCTCGACTCGGCTCGGGCTCATCTCGATGTCCTCGCATCCCCGGCTGCGCCGACCCGGTGCCGCTCCGGGTCGAGGAGCATGCGCTGGCGCTCCCTTTCCAGTGGGAGGAGGTCGCCGGCGCGGCGCATGACGTAGAGGTCGAAGTTGTCGCAGCGGTAGGAGTCGGTGCAGTAGATGCGCTCGCCACGGATGACGTCGAAGGCGAGGAACGGGTTGGCCTTGCGGAGGTCGACCAGGTCGACCGCGTCCCGGCCGCCGAGGGCCGGCGCCAGGGCACGGGCGAAGCGGTCTTCGAGCTCGACGACGTCCCCGAGCGTCCGGGGTGCGTCGAAGAGGACTGCCAGGTCGATGTCCGAGGTGCGGTGCGCCTCCCCCTTCGTCCGCGAGCCGAAGAGGTAGACGGCGAGGATCCACGGCTCCTGCTCGGCCACCTCGGACACCCGGCGCGCGATCTCGTGCAGGGAGAGCGCTTCGGAGCCGGTTCCGGACCGCTCGCTCTGGGGATTCGCTCGGTTCATGGGGTGCCCATTATCCGTCACCGGCCGCGATCGCCTCGCTGACAGTGTCCGTCCACCGTCCCTACCCGATCAGCCCCTCGATCGGGCTGGAGGCGGTGGCGTAGAGCTTCTTGGGGATCCTGCCGGCGTGAGCCGCGAGCCAGCCGGCTTCTACGGCCAGCTTCATCGCCCGGGCCATGCGGACGGGGTCTTGGGCGCCGGCGATGCCGGTGTTCATGAGCACGCCGTCGGCGCCGAGCTCCATGGCGATGGCGGCGTCGGAGGCGGTGCCGACGCCGGCGTCCACGATCACCGGCACGTTCGCCTGTTCGATGATGATCCGCAGGTTGGCCGGGTTGCGGATGCCCATGCCGGAACCGATGGGGGCGCCGAGGGGCATGACGACGGGGCAGCCGAGGTCTTCGAGCCGCTTGCAGACGACCGGGTCGTCGTTGGTGTAGGGGAGGACGGTGAAGCCTTCGTCGACCAGGGTCTTCGTGGCCTTCAGCAGCTCGACATTGTCCGGGAAGAGGGTCTTCTCGTCGCCCAGCACCTCGAGCTTGATCCAGCTCCAGCCGCCGAGCTCGCGGGCGAGGCGCGCGGTGCGCACGGCGTCGTCGGCGGTGTAGCAGCCGGCGGTGTTGGGCAGCAGCAGGACGCGGTCGGTGTCGATGTGGGCCATCATCGAGTCGGCCGAGCGGTCGGCGAGGTCGACGCGCCGGACGGCGACGGTGACCATCTCGGTCCCGCCGGCTTCGTGGGCGGCCTGCATGGTGGCGTAGTCGGGGTATTTGCCGGTCCCGAGGATGAGGCGGGAGCGGAAGGTGCGGTCGGCGATCGTGAGCGGTTCGACCGTGGTGTGTTCCATCGTCGCGGGCATTCTTACCTCCTGGGACCGATCATACCGGCCGGTTGCGGGGGCGGTGTTCGCCGGTTCGGCTAAGATGCGAACATCCTCTCTGAGCTTTACCGACCTGGAGGCGAGATCACGTGATCCGTTCCTGCCGCACCGCTTTGTCGTTCTGCATCGCCGCTCTCGCGGTGCCCACCTGCCTTTTCGCCACCAGCTACGTAATGGTCGACGACGCCGATCTGTTGCGGCAGGCCGAGGCCGTGGTCGACGCGGAGATCGTCTCGGCCGCCCCGTCGTCGGCCTCCGGGCGTCCGATCACCGAGTACACCGTTCGGGTGGAGCGGCTGCTCGCCGGCTCGGTGGCCGGCACCACCCTGGTGGTCCGGGTGCCGGGCGGCTTCGGGGCCGACGGGATCGGCTTCCGCGCCTACGGCGCGCCCCGGTTCGTTCCCGGCGAGCGCGCGATCCTCTTCCTCGTGCCGCGGGACGATGCGTTCGGCGTGCTCCATCTCGCCATGGGAGCCTTCCACCGGGTCGAATCGACGAGCGGCCCGGCGGTCGCGGTGCGGGAGCTCTCGCCGGCGGACGAGGTCGTGTTGCCGGGGGTGAAGGCCCATCCGCGCCGCCACCACGCGCGCGACTTCGAGGCCTTCGCCGCCTGGCTCTCCGACCGGTCGCGCGGCGAGGTCGGGCCGGCCGACTACTTCGTGGCCGAGCCTCCCGGCCTGCGGGTGCCTCCCGCTCCGCGCGACCTGCCCGGCCTCGGCGAGAAGTTCACCCTCTTCCAGGTGTCCGGTTTCAACCTCCGCTGGTTCGTCTTCGACAGCGGCGGCAGCGTCTCGTGGCACGTTCACGAGGACGGGCAGCCGTCGGTGCCGGGAGGCGGGTTCGGCGAGCTCCAGGCTGCGCTCGACGCCTGGAACGACGACGAGCTCTCCTGGGTGGACTACGCCTACTCCGGGACCACTCCTCTCGCGCACGGGCTGGACTATTACGACGGGCTGAACGTCGTCCTGCCGGACGATCCGAACGATGAGATCGCCGGCACCTTCCAGTGCGGCACAGGAGGTGTGCTCGCGATCGGCGGTCCGTGGTTCGACTCCACCGCCCGCGACACGTTCGACGGTGTCGAGTACATCGAAATCCTCTCGGCCGACGTGGTGATGAACGACGGCATCGAGTGTCTGGCGGCGGGCCCCTGCTTCGCCACCTACGTCGAGGGAATCTACGGGCACGAGCTGGGGCACACGCTCGGCATCGGCCACGCTTGCGGGGACGCCTCCTCGCCCTCGTGCGCCAGCGATCCGCTCCTCGCCGACGCCCTGATGCGCGCGACCGCGCACGGCGACTGCCGCGGAGCCGTCCTGAACGGCGACGACCGGGCGGCGGTGCGCCACCTGTACGACACCGGTGCCGATTGCACGGGAGACGCGACGCTGGAGCTTGCGGCGGAGACGGTCCTCGGTGAGGAGGTCTTCGAGATCTGCCGCACCCTGACGGCGGGCGCCGGCTTCGCGGTGGCGGCCGGCGGCGACGTGACCTTCCGGGCCGGATCCCTCATCGTCCTCGCCGACGGCTTCTCGGTCGCCTCGGGCGGCAGCTTCGCGGCGGAGATCGATCCGGCCCTGAGGTTCTGACCGGGGGCGGCGTCTACAACCCCTTGACGTTGGCGAGCACCGCCCGCTCGGGGTTGAGCTCGACCTTGCGGGGCTTGGCCGGCAGGGGGATGCGGAAGGTCTCTTCCCGCTCGTCGATCAGCACCACCGCCTGGCCCTCCTCGCCGCCGCCGAAGTCGATCTTCACCGGCACCGGCATGCGGAAGCCGTCGGGCACGTTCGCCTGGCGCACGGTGATCGCCAGCACGTCCCGGCCGTCGTCGGCTTTCTCCGCCTTCCAGTCCCAGGCGTAGGTGGGGATGGCGGTGCCGTAGACCCACTGGTCGAAGAACCACTGCCACTCGCCGGGCGCGGTGCGTGTGAGGCTGGCGATGAAGTCCTCGGTGGTGGCGGCCTTGCCGTCGTACTGTTGCGCGAAGTCGGAGAGCACCTTCACGAACAGATCGTCGCTCTTCGTCAGGTTGCGCAGCATCACCCGCAGCATGTGGAGCACCCACGGCCCGCGCAGGTACGCCTGGGCGGCGTAGGCGCCCGGCGCGTCCGCCGTGTTCGCCCGGTAGCCGACGGCGATCGGGCCGATCTCTTCGCGCAGCTTCGGGTTGAGCGGCACGATCCCGACGCGCTGGAACTTGCTGAACCCGGCCTTGATCGAGCCCTGGAGCGCCTCCTGATAGGCGAAGAGGATCTCGTCGAACCACTTCTCGCCGTTCTCGGCCGCGGCCTCCACGTACATCATCGCGGAGTACTCGGCGAACGCCTCCGACAGCCACTGGTCGCGGTAGGTGGCCCAGGAGATCCGGTGCCCCCACCACTCGTGCGCCGTCTCGTGCGCCCGGAACAGCTCCGAGGCGCCCGGCCGCTCGAGGTAGAAGCTCCCCTCGGCCATGTGGAGGAAGCCGTCGAACGCCTGGCCGTGGCCGGCGACGATGCTGGAGACCCGCAGCCGGTCGATGCCGAGCGGCAGGTCGAAGAGCTGTTCGAAGAAGGCGGTGGCGTTCGACACGTCGGCCGCCACGTTGTGGAACTTCGCCTCCACGCCCATGCTCGGCCCGAACACCTCGACCGTCGGGTGCCCCTCGCGCTCGATCTGGTACTCGAACGCCCGCTCGGCGAAGGTGAACGACAGCATGAAGGTCGGCTGCTCGACCACCCAGCGCTCGGTGCGGGTGCGCCCGTCGATCTTCGGCTCGCCGTCGGGCCGGCCCATGGCGCGCAGCTCGATCCGGTCGGGCAGGGTGATCTCGAAGGTGCCGGTGTGCCGGTCCTCGAGGTAGCTGTTCGCTTCGTCCGGGTACCAGGACCGGCCGGAGAGGTAGTTGTAGACCTCCAGCTCGTAGTCGACCGTGACCGTGTGCTCGGCGCCGGCGGCGAGCGGCTCGGGCAGCATCACGAGCAGGTCGTCGTCGTGGAGGTCGCTGTCGATCCCGAAGCCGCGGCCACCGATGTGGTGGCGGATGTAGGGCGCCTCGCGCCCGTCGACCCAGACCTGCTTGACCTCGGCGTACGGCGTGAACTGGAAGCGGATCGCCCGCGGGCCGGAGACGGCGGCCTCGACGGTCAGCTCGACCGAGAGCGCGCCGTTTCGCGGGTGGGTCTCGGTGATGCCGGCGCGCGCGCCCTTGCCGGGCGCGGTGAAGTCGCCGCGCACGTCGGCGTGGCGGATGCGCACCGCGTCGCGCCGCGCGAGGCTCGGCCGGCCGTCGGGCCTGCGGTCCTCGGCGCGGTCGAGCGACACCCAGCTCTCGGAGAAGCCGCGCTCCAGGTGCCGCAGCTCGATCTCCTCGCGGCGCCACGGCTCGTACTCGTAGGTCAGCCAGCCGTGCTCGCCGGTCTCCATCTCGGCGAGGAAGTAGTCGTCGTCCGGCGTCAGCAGCCCGGCGATCACTCGCGCGTCGGCGTCCAGGAAGGAGTGCTCGAGCCAGAAGGCGTGCCGGTCGGCGGCGAGGCCGGAGCGATCGTAGGAGCCGGCGGCGCCGGTCAGGGAGGCGGTGATCTCCCCGACCGCCCGCGGCGCGCGCACCACGAGCTTCGAGAACGTCACCTCGAGCGTATCGTCCGCCGCGCCCCGGGTGAAGCGGCGGAGCTGGCCGCGCTCGACCGGGTCGGGCACGGTCATCCGGAAGCGACCCTCGCCTTCGAAGACGAGGCCGGTGACCGCGCCGGCGGAGGTCGGCTCGGCGAGGCGTAGTGTGCCGGAGGCGAGGGTCCAGGCGGCGCTGTCGCGCTCGAAGCTCAGGCCGCGGGCCGGCAGCGGCACCGGCGCGGCCGAGTAGCGCCACTCGAGCAGGCGCTCGTACTCGGCCGGCCAGTCGGCGGCCGGCGCGGCGGCGGTGTCGGTTTCCTGAGCGGTGAGAGCGCCGCCCGCGAGGAGGGCGGCCAGGAGGAAGAGCAGGGTGGGTCGAGCGGTACGGCGTGCCATGCCCCCGAGTGTATCGAGGGCGGCGGAGTGTTACCCCTCCTTCGGGACCTCGACGGTCGTGGAGCTGTCGAGGGCGACCTCGACCACGGTGCCGGAGGAGAGCACGCTCTCCCCTTCGCCCACGTGGACGTGCCGGGCGTCGAGGGGGGCGGCGCCGCCGGAGGGAAGCTCCACGGCGTCGAACGAGATCGCGAGGCGGACCGGGGCGCCCTCGCGCTCCGGATCGTCGATCTCCCGAACCGTGCCGGTCACCCGGGCGCCGGTCGGGATGGCCACGTCACCGCCGATCATCACGTCTTCGGCGATCTCGGCCTGGAAGCCCTGGCCGCGCTGGGTGGCGCGGTTGGAGATCGGCTGCAGCAGGCGGAGCGAGAGCGCCGTGCCGGCGGGCAGCTCGATGTCGATCGGCGCGCGCTCGAAGAGGAGCGTGCCGAGGAAGCTCTGGTCCTGGGGCTCACCGCCCTCGGCCACGTTCTGCGGCGCCTGGAGGCTGGCCTCGGGGCCCGTGGCCGGGCTCTCGACGGAGGCTTCCGTCTCCTGGCAGGCGATCCAGCCGAGCATGGCGCCGGCGAGGGTCAGGGACAGGGCGATCTTCTTGGTGTCGTGTCGAGAAATCATCGTTCTACCCTTCGGTACGATCGGTCTCCGGTAAGCCGGACGAGAAGGGTATTGAGCAAGATGCTTGCCAGCCCCTCCAGGGGGGCCGGAAGCTCGGAGGTGAGAGCCGCCCGTAGGCCCCGGCGGCAGGGACTTCTCGGGGTCGAGCGGGTCGGCTCAGCCGGAGCTGACGAGGGTGTCGAACCGGGTGTTCGCGGGCTCGCGGCCGGCCGATTCTTCCGGCAGTTGCACGATCCGGTTCTTCTCGTCGACGAACACCAGGTGGGGCACGTGGTCGGCGAGCTCGTCCGCTTCGTACTCGGCGTAGTTGGCGATGATTACCAGCTCGCCCGGCGAGGCGCGGTGGGCGGCGGCGCCGTTGATCCCGATCTCGCCGGCGCCCCGGGTGCCGGGGATGGCGTAGGTCGCGAAGCGCTGACCCGTGGTGATGTTGTAGATCTCGACGCGCTCGTTCTCCACGATGTCGGCCGCCTCCATCAGGAGAGGGTCGATCGTGATCGAGCCGACGTACTCGAGGTCGGCCTGGGTCACGGTCGCGCGGTGGATCTTGCCCTTGAGCATGGTGCGTCGCATGTCGGTCTCGTATCTTCCCGTGCGCTCGCGCGGCTCGCGAGTCAGCCGAGCCCCACGCGCACGTTGTCGATCAATCTCGTCGTGCCGATCCAGACGGCGATCGGGACGATGACCTCTCCCTCCGGCAGGTGCTCGACCGGCTGGAAGCTGGCGGCGTCCACCACCTCCGCGTAGTCGATGCGCGCCGCCGGCTCCTCGCCGAGGGCGCCTCGCAGCACCCGCCGGACTTCGTCCGCCGAGCCGCCGGCACCCAGGCGGCGGATCTCCTCTCCGGCAAGCCGGAGCGCCCGGTACAGCACCCGCGCCGCCTGCCGCTCCTCGGGGGAGAGGCGGACGTTGCGGGACGACATGGCGACGCCGTCGTCCTCGCGGACGGTCGCGCCGGCGACGATCCGGACCCCCAGGAGGAGATCCTCGGCCATGCGCCGGACGACCGCGAGCTGCTGCGCGTCCTTCTCGCCGAACACCGCCAGATCGGGCCGCACGAGGTTCAGGAGCTTCAGGACCACCGTCGCGACCCCCCGGAAGTGCCCGGAGCGGAAGGCCCCTTCCAGCCCCTCGGCGGGCCCCTCCGGCACGACCCAGGTGGTCTCGCCTTCGGCGCCGCGGGGATAGAGGGTGCGTTCCTTCGGAAGGAACAGGACGTCGGTGCCGATTTCTTCCAGCAGGGCCGCGTCGCGCTCGGGGGTGCGGGGGTAGCGCTCGAGGTCCGCGGCCTGGTCGAACTGCGTCGGGTTGACGAAGATCGAGACGACCGTCCGGTCGGCGAGCTCGCGGGCGTGCCGGACGAGCGACAGGTGCCCCTCGTGGAGCGCGCCCATGGTGGGCACGAAGCCGACGCGTTCGCCCGCGCGCCGGAAGCCGTCGACAGCCTGGCGGATCTCCTCCGCCGTCGTGGTGGTCCGCATGCCTACCGATCTCCCCCCTCTCCCTCGATCCCTCTCCCCGCCTCACGGGGGGCGAGGGACGCCCCCTCCCGAACCTCTTCCTGCATCACGATCTGCCCGAACCGAGGGGCACGAAGTACTCGGTCCCCTTGATCGGCCGCGCTAGCCGGTGGAGCAGCTCGTCCAGGTCTTCCGGCCGGGCCGGAAAGTCGAGGTGCCGGGTGTCGACCACCAGGAGCGGCGTGCGCTGGTAGTAGTGGTAGTAGTGGTTGTAGGCGTCGATCAGCTCGGACAGGTACTCCCGCGAGATCCCCTTCTCCGCCTCGTACAGCTCGTCGAGGTACTGCGGCGAGGCGGCCCGCTCGCGGCTCGCCAGGCGGCGGCGCTTGATGCGGGCGAGGCAGGTGTCGACGTCCGCCACCAGGAAGACCACCACGTCGGGCCGCGGCACCTGCGGCTCGAGCAGCGCGAACAGCTTGTCGAACAGCAGCAGCTCGCTGTCGTCGAGGTTGAGGTAGGCGAAGATCCGGTTCTTCTGGAAGGTGTAGTCGGCGAGGAGCAGACGGTCGAACAGGTCGCGCTGCATCGCGTCCTGCTGCTGCTTGAAGCGGCTCAGCAGGAAGTAGAGCTCGGTCTGGAAGGCGCTCCCCTCCTTCTCCCGGTAGAACTCGGGCAGGAAGGGGTTGTCCACGTCCTCGAGGAGCTTCACCCCCTCGAGCCGCGCGGTCAACAGCTCGACCAGGGTCGTCTTGCCGACCCCGATCGGGCCGTCGACCGCGACGCCGTGGCACGGCCGCGGCTCGGCCACGCCGGTGAGGCCCCAGGGCCGCGGTCGGGCCGGGCGGTCAGCGGCCGAGCCTCCGGCCGGGCGCCACCGAGACGCGGTAGAGGCCGTACATCACGAGCGCCAGCAGCACCAGGCCCGGCCAGGTCATGGAGATGTCGCCCCAGAACGCCAGCGGGTTCGGGTTGTCGGTCGTGCCCCAGATGACGATCGGGATGGCGAGCAGGATGCCGAGGAGGGCTTCGCCGGTGATGAGACCCGCCGCGAACAGCAGGCCGTTCCTCTCGCCGGTCTCGCGCGCCTCCTCGATCGGCGCCTGATCCTGGTGGCCGCCGCGCAGCGTCGAGCGGGTGTAGACCCGGCCGGCCGCCCAGGCGAGGAGGCCGCCGAGGAGGATCGGCACCTCGAGCTCGAGCGGCAGGTAGATGCCGACCGCCACCGCCAGCACCGGGGTGCGGAACGTGCTGCCGCGCTTCTCGAGCCAGAGGTCGAGCACGATGAAGAAGACCGCGACCAGCGCGCCGATCGAAACCATGTCCCACGGCAGATCGCGGGCGAAGACGCCGCGCGCCACCGCCGCCATCAGCCCGGCCTGGGGGGCGGCGAGCGGGTTCGGGTGCTCCTCGGTCGGAATGCCGATGCCGTACGCCTTGAGCATCAACGAGAGGACCGGCGCCATCACCACCGCCGAGGCCACCACGCCGACCACCTGCATGACCTGCTGTTTCCACGGCGTGGCGCCCAGGATGTACCCGGCCTTGAGATCCTGCATGTTGTCGCCGGCGATGGCCGCGGCGCAGGCGACCACCGCGCCGATGAAGATCGCCGCCGCCGGGCCGACCGCGCTCTCCGCGCCCATCAGCCAGAGCAGCATCAGCGAGGAGACGAGCACGGTCGCGATCGTCACGCCCGAGATCGGGTTGTTCGACGAGCCGACGAGGCCGGCCATGTAGCCGGCGACCGCGGCGAACAGGAAGCCGGCGACGAGCATGGCCCCGGCCATCAGCGCCGCGACGCCCGCGCTCTCGGTGAAGTAGTCGAAGATGAAGAAGAGCGGCACCACCGCCACGACCAGCGCGACGAGCACCCAGTGCATCGGCGCGTCGCGGTCGGTGCGCTCGGTCTCCGCTTCGCTCGTGGACCGGCCCTTGCGGTAGGCGGCGAGGCCGGAGCGTACGCCGGAGACCAGGCTCTTCCGGAGCTGGACGAGCGCCCACAGACCACCGACGGCCATGGCGCCCACACCGAGGTAGCGGGTCTGGCTGCCCCAGATCTCGAACGCCGCGTCCTCGGCGCCCCCGCCGGCGCCGGCGCCCATCGCCGACAGGATCGGGATCGCGATCCACCAGTTGAGGACGCCGCCGAGGAAGATCAGCACGGCGATGTTCAGGCCCACGATGTAGCCGACCGCGACCAGCGCCGGGGAGAGGTTGGTGCCGATGTAGGCGATCGAGCCGCCGACCCGCCCGGCGGACGCGGCCACGTCGGACCAGAGCCGAAGCCCGGTCGAGCCGAGCTTGAAGAGGCCGCCGATCACCGCCGCCCAGGCGATGTAGGCGACGCCCGCGCCGCCCGCCTCGCCGACCTTGAGCACCTCGGCCGTCGCGACGCCCTCGGGGAAGCGGAGCGGCCGCTCGACGATCAGCGCCCGGCGCAGCGGGATCGTGAAGAGCACCCCCAGGAGGCCGCCGAAGCCGGCGATCATCGTCACCTCCCAGTAGTTGAAGTCCTGCCAGGTGCCGAGGATGATGAGCGCCGGGATGGTGAAGATGACGCCCGCGGCGAGGCTCTCGCCCGCCGAGGCGGCGGTCTGGACGATGTTGTTCTCCAGGATGTTCGACTGCCGGAACATGCGCAGCACCGCCATCGAGATGACCGCGGCCGGGATCGACGCCGAGACCGTCATGCCGGCGAACAGGCCGAGATAGGCGTTCGCCGCCGCCAGGACAGCCGACAGGACCAGCCCGAGCACGACCGCCTTGATCGTGATCTCGGGGAGCGACTGCGACGCGGGGATGTACGGCGTCTCGGGGCGTTGGGTCCGGGCGGGTCTCTCGGGGTGCGCCATGTTCACTTCCTCTCCGTTCGGGTCGTCCGGGCGCCGGCGCGGGGGTCGCGGGGCGGGCCGGGCGGGGGGTGCGGTCGAGGTCACCGGGCGGTTGCGGGCGTTAGGATATACTAGCGCCCCGGGGCGCCGCGCCACCTTCCGGACCGACCGCGGCGAGCGACCCCGGCGCACCGCCAGACACCCCACCCGAGGTCACCCCAGCACCGACCGGCGGCCCCTTCGAGAGGCGGCCCCGCGACCCCCCGAAAGACGAAAGGAACGACGAGGTGAGCCCCTGGTGGTTACGGCCCACGGCCGAGAGCGAGAGCGCCGAAGGTGGCGGGCCCGAGACGGGCGAGACGCCCGGGAAGGCCGAGAAGGCTGCGAAGCCTGAGAAGCCGGCCGAGGCCGCGAAGGGCGGCGCCGCGGAGGCGCCGGCCCCGGAGAGCGAGCCGGAGAAGCCCACCCCGCGCGCTCGGCGCCCGAAGAAGGACGCGGCCCCGCCGCCGGCCGAGAAGCAGCAGCCGGCGCGGGGCGAGAAGGCTCCGAAGAAGCGCGAGCCGGCGGCCCAGAAGAAGCAGACGGCTCCGAAGAAGGAGGCCGCGGGCCGGGACGCCCGGCGCGGCGGCCGCTCCCGCAAGGAGAAGGAGTCCGCGCCGGTCACCCACGACATCACTCCAGCCGACATCGCGACCATCCACCGCGAGCTGTCGGACGGCCCGGCCGTTTCCGAGGCCGTTCCCGAAAGGACCCCCCACGTGAGCGACGAGAGAAAGATCGCCCTCTTCTGCGATCTCGAGAACATCGCCCTCGGTGTCCGCGACTCGGACATCAAGAAGTTCGACATCAACCTGGTCCTCGAGCGCCTGCTCGAGAAGGGCAAGGTGATCGTCAAGCGCGCCTACTGCGACTGGGAGCGCTACAGCGAGTACAAGCGCGCCTTCCACGAGGCGGCGATCGAGATGCTCGACATCCCGCAGAAGTACTACTCGGGCAAGAACAGCGCCGACATCAAGATGGTGGTCGACGCGATGGACCTGTGCTACTCGAACGAGCACCTCGACACCTTCGTGCTCCTCTCCGGCGACAGCGACTTCTCGCCGCTCGTCTCGAAGCTGCGCGAGGCGGACAAGTACGTGATCGGCATGGGGGTGAAGAACTCCTCGTCGGCGCTGCTGGTCGACAACTGCGACGAGTTCATCTACTACGAGGACCTCTGGCGCGACCACCAGAGCGCCCCCGAGGTCGCCGCCGGGGTCAACAAGAAGACGAGCGAGGCGTTCCGGCTGATGACCGACGCCATCCAGGCGCTCCTGCGCGAGAACAAGGACGTGCTCTGGGGCTCGATGATCAAGCAGACCATGCAGCGCAAGAAGCCCTCCTTCAACGAGGGCTACTACGGCTACGGCTCCTTCTCCGAGCTGCTCGAAGACGCCGAGCGCCAGAACATCCTCAAGCTGAAAAAAGACCAGCGCTCCGGCTCGTACGTCGTGACCGGCTTCGCGAAGCGGTAGGGCGCGCAAGCGCTTCGCCGGCCAGCCCTGGGCGCCGGTATACTCCGCGCGAGGCTCGTCCGATGCGGAAGCTCCACAACGATGGTCGTCGGATCGAGGTCGACGACCGCCTGCCCGCGCTCGAAGAGGCGCTGCGGGCGGTCCCCGGCCTCGCCGCGTGCTTCCTCTTCGGGTCGTACGGCACGGAGTGGCAGACGCCGCTATCCGACGTCGACCTGGCCTTCGTCTTTCGTCGCGAGGAGGCGCCCGACTTCGACGGCGAGATCGCACTCATCGGCACCGTCACGGATGCGCTGCGAGAAGACGACGTGTCGGTCACCCACCTGAACCGCGCACCGCTCGCGCTCCGCTTCGACATCCTCTCCAAGGGCCGGTCGCTCTACGTCTTCGACGAGATCGCCCTGGCCGACTTCATCGAGGAGACGATCGACCGGCACGCGGACTTCGCGGTCGACCGGGATCGCTTCCTCGCCGAGTACGACCTCGCCCTGGTCGAGGACTACGCCCATGGCACCCGTTGATCCCGACAAGCTCCGGCATCACCTCGATTACCTGCGTTCGAACGTGCGCCACCTCGAGCAGGTCCGTGCCGAAGGGCGGGAGGCGTTCCTCGGCGACGAGCGGACCCAGATGGCCGCCGTGCGGTGGCTCCAGACCGCCATCGAGGCGCTCCTGGACTGCGGTCACCACGTGATCGCCAGGGAGGGCCTCGGCATCCCGCGACAGTACTCCGACACGATCGTCCTCCTGGTGGAGGCCGGAGTCCTCGCCAGGCAAGACCGCGACGTTTTCGTGAGCATGGTCCGGTTCCGCAACCGGGCCGTGCACCTGTACGACGAGATCGCCGTGGACGAGATCTGGAAGATCATCGAAGGGCACCTCCCCGACTTCGACCGCTTCATCGGCGCCATCGCCGAGCGCTACTTGGCGGGGCAGGCGTAGCCGTTCAGTCGTTCATGCTCAAAACCGCCAGGAAGGCTTCCTGGGGGATGTCGACGCGGCCGACGCGCTTCATGCGCTTCTTGCCTTCCTTCTGCTTCTCGAGGAGCTTCCTCTTGCGCGAGATGTCGCCGCCGTAGCACTTGGCGGTGACGTCTTTGCGGATCGCGCGGACGGTTTCGCGGGCGATGATGCGGCGGCCGATGGCGGCCTGGATCGCGACCTCGAACATCTGGCGCGGGATGAGGTCCTTCATCTTCTCGACCAGCCGCTTGCCGTGCTCGTAGGATTTCGAGCGGTGGACGATGAGCGACAGGGCGTCTACGGCCTCGCCGTTGACCAGGATGTCGAGCTTCACCAGGTCGCTCTCGCGGTACCCCTCCTGCTGGTAGTCGAACGAGGCGTAGCCGCGCGAGGCGGTCTTCAGGCGGTCGTAGAAGTCGTGGATGACCTCGGCGAGCGGCAGGTCGTACTCGATCAGCACCCGGTCGGAGGTCAGGTAGTGGAGCTTCCTCTGCTCGCCGCGCCGGTCCTCGACCAGGGTCAGGATGCCGCCCACGAACTCCGACTGGGTGATGATCGTCGCCCGGATGTACGGCTCCTCGAGGTACGCGATCTTGCCCGTGTCCGGCAGCTTGGCCGGGCTGTCGATCTCGATCTCCTCACCTTCGGTCGTGTGCACCCGGTAGCGCACGCCCGGCGCGGTGGTGATGAGGTCGAGGTCGAACTCCCGCTCGAGCCGCGCCTGGACGATCTCCATGTGCAGCAGGCCGAGGAAGCCGCAGCGGAAGCCGAAGCCGAGCGCGCCCGAGCTCTCCGGCTCGAAGGTGAACGAGGCGTCGTTCAGCTTCAGCTTCTCGACCGCGTCGCGCAGGTCCTGGTATTCGTCCGCGCCGACGGGGTAGAGGCCGGCGAAGACCATCGGCTTGACCTCCTGGAAGCCGGGGAAGGCCTGCGCGGTCGGCCGGCGCGGGTGGGTCAACGTGTCGCCGATCTGCGCCTGGATCAGGTCCTTGATGCCGGCGTAGACGTAGCCGACCTCGCCGACCGACAGCCGCTCGACCTCGCGCGCCTTCGGCTCGAACACCCCCAGCTCGTCGACCTCGTAGGTCCGGCCGGAGGCCATGAAGCGGATCTCGTCGCCGGCCGCGAGCGAGCCGTCGATCACCCGCACGAGACAGGCGACGCCGCGGTACGGGTCGTACCAGGAGTCGAAGAGGAGCGCCTTGAGGGGAGCCTCCGGATCGCCGGTGGGCGGCGGGATGCGCTCGACCACCGCCGCCAGCACCTCGTCGATCCCTTCCCCCTTCTTGGCCGAGGCGAGGACCGCCTGCGAGGCATCGATGCCGATCACGTTCTCGATCTGCTCGCGCACCCGGTCGGGGTCGGCCGCCGGCAGGTCGATCTTGTTGATCACCGGTACCAGATCGAGGTCGCCCTCGACCGCGAGGTAGGCGTTGGCGAGCGTCTGCGCCTCGACCCCCTGGGCCGCGTCGACGACAAGCAGCGCCCCCTCGCAGGCGGCGAGCGAGCGCGAGACCTCGTAGGAGAAGTCGACGTGGCCGGGCGTGTCGATCAGGTTGAAGAGGTAGTCCTCGCCCTCCGGCGTCCGATGGACCATGCGCACGGCGTGCGCCTTGATCGTGATGCCGCGCTCGCGCTCCAGGTCCATGTCGTCGAGGAGCTGCTCCTTCATGTCGCGCGCGGACACCGACCCGGTGCGCTCCAGCAGGCGGTCGGCGAGGGTCGACTTGCCGTGGTCGATGTGGGCGACGATCGAGAAGTTGCGGATGCGCGCGGGCGGGAAGTGGGTCGGTTTCTTCGGCACGGGGAGGGCTCCCTACGGGGCCGCTCACTCTACCCTACGTGTAGGGGCCGAGCCTTGCCTCGGCCCGTGGTGAAAAGACCACCGGCGGGCGGAGACAAAGCTCCGCCCCTACAGGTGTAGGAGACGCATCCCGCCGTTGCCGAGGCTTCCTACTGCGCTGCCAA
>CAZLLV010000423.1:0-6586 GCA_964560325.1 uncultured Thermoanaerobaculia bacterium
GTCGAGCCCAGCCCGGCCGACGCCGTGTACGAGTACGAGGTGACTCTGACGGGGGAGCTCCTCGACTCCGACCGCACCGTCTCCGGCTTCACGGGGGATCGGACGCGCGTCCTCGGCACCCAGGCCGAGCGGGGAGCGATCGAACGGCTGAAGCTCGGCGAACGGAGCGACCGCCCCTGCTACGTGAGCGCGGAGAAGGCCGACATCGTCGACCACACGATCGTGAGGCCGCACCAAGAGCTCGATCTGTGTGGCTCCCGAGGGCCGACGGATCGCTCGTTGGACTACGTTCCCCTGCTCACGACATCCCACGACACCTTCGTCCACGGGGTCTCGGTGTGCAACTCGAAGACCTCCAACAGCGCGCGGCTGAAGGGTGTGAAGCTGTACCGCACGAGGATCGAGGACGACGGCTCGTTCTCGCAGATCTCGAATCCGACCACTTTCGAGCGGCCGAACTGCGACGGCAACTGGCGAACGCCGGCGACGTGCCCTGCCGGCTCGGTGGCGACGAAGCTCGTCGTCCACATCCGCGACGAAGGCAACGACGAGGTCGTGACCGGCCTGGCGCTACGATGCAAGCAGGTGGAGGTCGAGCGCACCTGCGTCTCCGGCTGCGGGGGTGCCGTGCGGAAGCTCGATTGGGAGGAGGGCGTCCGAAGGCCGCCGTTCCCCCCGCCTCCCTCGCGGTAGCTGGAGGCGGCCGGAGAAAGAGGTTCGGGAGGGGGCGTCCCCGTCCCCCCCTTGAGGGGGGAGGGGAAAGAGGAGTTGGGGGGGTGGTCAGGTCGAATGCTCTTTGCGCAGCAGGTCGAAGACGGTCTTGACCGGGGAGAAGGTCACCTCGGGGACTTCGACGAAGGCGGTGTTCCAGCCGGCCATGGCGCCGTTCCAGAGGCCGGGGCGTTCGAGGGCCAGGAGCTTTCTGCCGCCGTGGCTCTTCTCGGCGATGAAGACCGCGCGCTCGTCGACGTAGCGGCGTAGGTCGTACGGTTCGCCGTCGAAGCCTCGCAGCGCGCACGCCAGGTCGACCGGGTTGAAGTGCGTCGCCTCCCGGAACGCCCGCGCCTGCTCCGGCACGCTCTCGTCGACCTGGGAGCGCTCCACGATTTGGGCGCTGGCACCGCCCCCTTCCGAGCGCACCCAGAACGGCCCGCCCCCCGGCTCGCCGCGGTTGATCACCATGCCGGCCACTCGTAGCGGCCGGTCGAGCCGGTCGATCAGCGCCTCGCGGGAGGTGTCGGGGCTCCCCTCGGGCAGCCGCACGCCCAGGTGCTCGGCCAGGAGCTCCCGCGCCTCCGCCTCGGCCGGCTCGCCCGCGCGCAGCCGGCCGATCAGCGCCTCCGAGCGCTCTCGCAGCTCCAGCAGGTGCCCGCCCAGGATCTCCTTCCAGCGCACGACCTCGTCCTTCACCCGGTCGGGCTGTACGTTGTCGATGTTCTTGACGAAGACCAGGTCGCCGCCGTCGTGCGCCCCGTTCCGGGTCAGGGCGTTCAGGTTTTCGATCAGCGCGCCGTGGCCGCCCGGGCGGAAGAGGAGGGCGCCATCCTGCAGGCGGAACGGGCCGCCGGTCGCCGGGTCGAGCGCGAGCGTGTCGGTCGAGGGCGACTGGATCGAGAAGCCGACGTCGAAGGTGACGCCCAGGCGGGGCTCGAGCCGCTCCCGCGCCTCCGCGAGGTGCGCGTCGATCGCCGCGCGCGCCTCGGGCGGGACGGTGAAGTGGACCCGCACCCGGCCGTCGTCGGCGGCGAGGAGCGCCGCGGCCTCGACGAGATGCTCCTCGAAGGCGGTGCGCACCTCGACCGATTCGGTGCCGTCCCCGTAGCGGTGGAACGGGATCAGCGCCTTCGGCCGGGCGTCGTAGTCGAGCCGCCCCTCCGACAGGAGCGCGTGGAGCACCGCCCCGGCGTCGCCCTGGCGCCGCAGGTGGGCGACGTCCTGTCCCTCCGCGGCGAAGAGCGCCGCCAGCTCTTCGTAGAACGGGAAGCGGTCGAGCTCGGAGAGGAAGCGCACCGCGTCGCCCGCCGCCGGGTCGCCGGCGACCGCGCGCCGGCTCACCTCGCGGGAGAACGCCTCCGCCTTGCCGGCGTAGTCGACCCAGGGCAGGAGCGTCCGGAACATCCGGCTGGCGGCGCCCGACGCCGGCACCATCTTCATCGCCCGCCCGGCCGCGCGCGCGCTCCGGTAGCGCTCGACCAGATCGTCGTGGCGCTCCGGCTCGATCCGGGCGATGCCGTCGCCGGCGGTGCACGGGGCGACCAGCTCGGGCGGCGGCGGAGGGGAGGCGAGGAGCTCGAGCTGGCGCTCGGCCCGCTCGGCGGCGATACCGTGGCTCGCGAGCTGCTCGCGGTCGGCGGAGGTGAGCTCGGGAGTCGTCACGTCAGCGGATCGCCGCCTCCGGATACGCGGGCAGCCGCTCGATCTCGGCCAGCCGGGGTGCCGCCCGGTCCTTTCCCGAGAGCAGGGGCTCGTCGACCGGCCAGGCGATCGCGATCTCCGGATCGTCCCAGGCGACGGCGATCTCGTCCTGGGGGTCGTAGAGCTCCGTGCACTTGTACTCGACCTGGGCCGACTCGGTGAGCACGCAGAAGCCGTGGGCGAAGCCGGGCGGCACCCAGAGCTGGTGGAAGCTCTCGGCGGAGAGCGCCACGCCGACCCACTGTGCGTAGGTGGGGGAGCCGCGCCGGATGTCGACCGCCACGTCGAAGATCGCCCCCTCGACCGCGCGCACGAGCTTGCCCTGCGGCCGCCGGCCCTGGGCGTGGAGGCCGCGCAGGATGCCCTGGGCCGACCGGGAGTGGTTGTCCTGCACGAAGGTCGCGTCGATCCCGCCGTCGGCGTACTTCTTCCGGTGATAGGTCTCGAGGAAGAAGCCGCGCTCGTCGCGGTGGACCGTCGGCTCGACCAGGATTACGCCCGGCAGCTCGGTCTCGGTGAAGGTCACGACTCGAGTCCCAGGCGTTCGCGGCGGTAGGTGCCCGACTGGACCCGCTCGCACCAGTCGGCGTGGTCGAGGTACCAGTCCACGGTCGCCCGCAGGCCGGAGGCGAGGTCGTGGCGGGGCGCCCACCCGAGCTCGCTACGCGCCTTCGCGTCGTCGATCGCGTAGCGCCGGTCGTGCCCCGGCCGGTCGGTGACGAAGGTCTTCAGGTCCCGGTAGCTGGCGAGGCCGCGCTCGCCGAGCGCCCGGCTCTCCGCCGCCGGCCGCCGGGCGTCGACCAGGTCGCAGATCAGGTCGACGATCTCGAGGTTCGTCCGCTCGCTGCCGCCGCCCAGGTTGTACTTCTCGCCCGGCCGGCCCGCATCGAGCGCCCGCAGCACGCCGCGGCAGTGGTCGTCGACGTAGATCCAGTCGCGCACGTTGCCGCCGTCGCCGTAGATCGGCAGGTCGCGCCCTTCGAGCGTGTTGAGGATCATCAGCGGGATCAGCTTCTCGGGGAACTGGTACGGCCCGTAGTTGTTCGAGCAGTTGGTGACCAGAGCCGGCAGCCGGAAGGTCTTCCAGTACGAGCGCACCAGGTGGTCGGCGCCCGCCTTGGTCGCCGCGTAGGGGGAGTTGGGGGCGTACGGCGTGTCCTCGCGGAACAGTCCCTCGTCGCCGAGCGAGCCGTAGACCTCGTCGGTCGAGACGTGGAGGAAGCGGAAGCGCTCCGCCTCGCTTTCCGGCAGCTCGCGGTGGAAGCGGCGCGCCGCCTCCAGCAGCTCGAAGGTGCCGACCACGTTGGTGGTGACGAAGGCTCCGGGGTCGTCGATCGAGCGGTCGACGTGGCTCTCGGCCGCGAAGTTGACGACCGCGCCGGGCCGGTGCTCGGCGAAGACCCGCCGGACGGTCTCCCGGTCGGCGATGTCGCCCTGGACGAAAGCGACTCGACCTTCGCCGTTGCCGTGGCTGGCGCTGGCGCCGTCGCCCTCCTCGCCGAGGAGGCCGTCGAGGTTGTCGAGGTTGCCGGCGTAGGTCAGCTTGTCGAGGACCACGACCGGCGTCTCCGGCCGCTCGGAGGCGAGGAGCCGGACGAAGTTGCTGCCGATGAAACCGGCGCCGCCGGTGACGAGGATCGAAGTCATGAGAGCTCGGGTTCCGGGTGGGGACGGCCCACCGGGTAGAGGTCGGGTCGCCGGCGCGAAAGGCCCGGCGCGACGGCTCGCGAGAGGCTAGCATACCGGCTCATGACGTATCTCCAGGCGATCGTCCTCGCCCTCGTCCAGGGCATCACTGAGTTCCTGCCGATCAGCTCGTCGGCGCACCTGGTGCTGGTGCCGTACGTCTTCGGCTGGCCGGACCAGGGGCTCGGCTTCGACGTGGCGACCAACACGGGAACGCTCGTGGCGGTGGTCGCCTACTTCCGGCGTGAGCTCGCCGACCTGACGAGAGCGGGGCTCGGGAGCCTGCGCCCGGGCGCGCCGTTCACCCAAGACGCTCGGCTCGCCTGGGCGGTGGTGCTGGGGACGATTCCGGTCGGGCTCGCCGGTCTTCTCGCTCACGATTGGGTGGAGACCGCCGGCCGCAGCCCGTCGATCATAGCGGCGACCTCGATCGGCTTCGGGCTGGTCCTCTGGTGGGCCGACCGGGCGGGCTCGCGGACGCGCGATCTCGAGACGCTCGGCTGGCGCGACGCGGCGGCGATCGGCCTCGCCCAGGCGCTCGCGATCATCCCCGGCATCTCGCGCTCCGGCATCACCATCACCGCCGGTCTCTTCCAGGGCTTCACCCGGGAGGAGGCGGCGCGCTTCTCGTTCCTGCTCTACGTGCCGGTGGGGGTGCTGGCGGCGGGCAAGGAGGCGTGGGACTTCTTCCGCGAAGGCGGCTCGCTCGCCGCCGCCGGCTCCCTCGGGCCGACGCTCGTCGGCTTCGCCCTCGCCGGGATCAGCGCCTACCTGGCGATCGGCGCCCTGCTCGCCTGGGTGCGCCGGGCGAACCTCACGGTCTTCGTGATCTACCGGATCGTGCTCGGGGTGGTGATCTTCGCGGTCCTCTTCGCCGTGTAGGGATCATCAACCGCCGAGCATCCCCTGCTTCAACTTGTCGGTCGCCGGGTGCTGGCCGATCCAGGAGGCGAAGAGGGCGTCGGCGAACGACTTGTCGCCCAGCGTCCCCTTCTCCGTCCCGTTCACCGAGATCGTCGTCCCCTCGCCCGGCACGTAGGTGAAGGTCATCCGCTCGCCGTCCTCGACGCTCTCCATCCAGGAGCAGAGGGTGTCGAAGTCCTTCTTCAGGGACGCGGAGGCGTTCGGCCGGTTCGACTCCAGGCCCTCGGCCCAGGCGTCGCAGATCTGCTCCTTCGTCACGTCGTGCACGAAGTGCATCGCCACCCGGCGCTTCTCGTCGGCGGCGAAGATCTCCTGCTCCGAGCGCTCCTTCTCCGGCAGGTAGAGGGCGGCCACGTAGACGTCGACGAAGAACTTCTCCCGCAGGCCGATGCCGTTGAGGAGCAGCCGGTCGCCGCCGACCTCGACGCTGTCGGGGACGGTCACGCCGGCGAGCGATCCGGCCGAGGCCGCGGGCGTCCAGGCCAGGGAGGCGCCGAGGAGGAAGGCGAAGGTGAGGGTGGTGGCGAGGCTCTTCTGCATGGTCTCGGATCTCCTGTGGATAGACTCGGAACGACGCTACCAGAGAACACCGTCAGAGAACACGCCGTCCGGCGCGGGGATTTCCCCCGCCGGAGCGCCGCCGCGGGTGAACTCCCGCGAGGAGGGGCCGTACCACCCGGGGTGACGAGCGAGCACACGAGGACCGACGCGGAGCTGGTCGAGCGAGCGCTCTCCGGCGGGTCGGGCGCGGAGGAGGCGTACGCCGACCTGCTCGCCCGCTACGAGCGGCCGGTCTTCACGCTCGTGCTGCGCATGGTGCGCGACCGCACGCTGGCCGAGGACCTGGCGCAGGACGCGTTCGTCAAGGCGTTCTCGAAGCTCGCGACCTACGATCCGGCGCGCAAGTTCTCGAGCTGGCTGTTCAAGGTGGCGCACAACACGACGATCGACCACTTGCGCCGGCGCGACGTCGAGACGGTGTCGATCGACGAGCCGCTCGGCGACGGGGCAGATGCCCCCACGCTCCGGACGTCCCGCCAGATGGAGGACGAGGAGACCGAGACGCCCGCCGCCGCGGCCGAGCGGACCGACCTGTCGCGGGCGCTCACCCGCGCCGTCGGCCGCCTGCGCCCGGAGTACCGCGAGGTGGTGAGCCTGCGCTACCAGGCCGGCCTCGAGTACGGCGAGATCGTCGAGGCGACCGGCTTCCCGCTCGGGACGGTCAAGACCTACCTGCACCGGGCGCGCAAGGAGCTGGCCGAGCTGATGGCCTCCGAAGGGTGGACGCCGGAGTGAAGGAGCCGAGAAACCTGGTGAAACGAGTTGTCGTAGGGTCCGGTGAGGAGTGAAGCGAATGAAACGGAGAAACCCCGAAGAGCGGTACGAGGCCTGGCTGGAGGCGGAGGCGTGCGGCGACGAGCGCACCTCCGACGCCGCCCTGGCCGCGCTCTTCGCGGAGCTTCCGCTGGAGGCGCCCTCCGCCCGCTTCGCCGCCACCACGCTCGCCCGATTCCGGGTCGAGTCCCGGGCCGAGTCCCGAGCCGAGTGGCAGGCGGTGGAG
>CAZLLV010000424.1:0-10923 GCA_964560325.1 uncultured Thermoanaerobaculia bacterium
GCCCCGATCTCTGTGGGGCGCGGCCCGGGGGAGCGCCGCGCTCCGCTACACCCTGGAGCGGCTGGAGATCGACGAGGTCTGGGGCATGGGCGGCGCGCACGCGGTCGCGGCGCTCGCCTACGGCACCGACACGATCCGCCGGGTCGACAAGATCGTCGGCCCGGGCAACGCCTGGGTGACCGCGGCGAAGAGCCTGGTGTCGCACGACGTCGGGATCGACTCGCTCGCCGGGCCGTCCGAGGTGGTGATCGTCGCCCTTCGCGAGGACGGCGAGGACGGCGGGGTCGGCCCGGAGCCCGATCCCGACCGAATCGCGGCCGATCTGCTCGCCCAGGCGGAGCACGACCCGCGCGCGGCGGCGGTCCTGGTGACCGACGACAAGAGGCTCGCCAAGGCGGTCGCGCAACGGGTCGAGGAACGGCTGGCGGCGCTCGCCGACGGCCCGACCGGCGAGGCCGCCGCGGCGTCGATGCGCGACTTCGGCGCCGCCTTCGTGGTCGAGTCGCTCGACGAGGCGGCGGCGCTGGTCGAACGCCTCGCCCCCGAGCACCTCCAGCTCGTCGGCCGGGCGGCGGAGGCGCTCGCCGACCGCCGGCCGCCGCTGCCGGCCGGGGCGATCTTCGTCGGCGAGGACACGCCGGAGGTCTTCGGGGACTACGTCGCCGGGCCGAGCCACGTGCTGCCGACCTGCGGCACCGCGCGCTTCGCCTCCGCCCTCGGGGTCGAGGATTTCGTACGCCGGAGCCACGTCGTGCGGGCGACGCCGGAGGCGGCGCGCAGGCTCGCCCCGGCAGCCGAGGCCCTGGCCCGCGCCGAGGGCCTTCCGGCACACGAAGAGAGTGCTCGCTTGCGAAGGGAGGCGCCATGAAGAAGCCGTCGATCCGCACGATCGACTCGGTCGAGCCGGCGGTCCGCGCGCTCCCGGTCTACACGCTCGAGAGGGTGAGCGACACCGAGCCGCGCTTCGAGCTCGACCAGAACGAGTCGCCGTGGGAGCCGCCGCGGCGGGTCAAGGAGCGGGTCGCGCGCGAGCTGCTGGAGGCGCCGTGGGCGACCTACCCGGAATTCCACGCCGACGCGCTGCGCGAGGCGCTGTCGCGCCACCACGACTGGCCGGCGGACGGCATTCTGGTGGGCAACGGCTCGAACGAGCTGCTGGCGCTCTCGGTCGAGACCTTCACCGGCTCCTCGCGGGCGCTCCTCTCCGCCCAGCCCTGCTTCGGGCTCTACCCGCTCTACGCCGTGCGGGCGAAGGCGGAGGCGCTCTTCCTCGGGCCGCGGGGCGACCTGGCGCTGCCGGTCGAGGAGCTCCGGGCCGAGGCGGCGCGGCGGCCCGACCGGCCGCTGCTCCTGGCGAGCCCGAACAACCCGACCGGCGAGGCGCTGCCGCCGGAGACAATCGCCGAGCTGGCCCGCGCCCTCGACGCGCCGCTCCTCCTCGACGCCGCCTACTCCGAGCTCTCCGACCACGACTACCGGCCGCTCCTCGACGAGCACCCGAACCTGGTCCTGTTCCGCACCTTCTCGAAGGCGTGGGCGCTCGGCGGGCTGCGGGTCGGGTACCTCCTCGCCCACCCCGACCTGGTGGCCGAGCTGATCAAGGTGAAGCTGCCGTACAACGTCGGCCGGATGACGGCGTTCGCCGCGGTGGAGACGCTGCGCGAGGCGGCGGCGGTGCGCCGGCGCGTCGCGGTGCTGCGGCGGCGGCGCGAGGAGTGGGCGGCGATGCTCCGGCGGATCGGCCGGGCGGCGGACCTGGAGGTCTTCCCGTCGCAGGCGAACTTCCTCCTCGTCCGGCTGCCGACCGCCGACGCGGCGCGGGCGCTCCACCGCGGCCTCGCCGACCGCGGCGTGCTGGTGCGCGACGTGGGGGGCGGCCCCGGCCTCGCCGGCTGCCTGCGGATCTCGATCGGCACCCGCCCGGCGTTCCGGGCGCTGCGGGACGCCTTGCGAAAGGAGATGGAACGATGAGCCGAGCGCGCAGAGGGACCGTGGAGCGGGAGACGCGGGAGACGAAGATCCGGCTGGACCTCTCCCTCGACGGGCCGATCGACGGCGAGCCCCCCGACATCCGGGTGCCGGACGGCTTCTTCGGCCACATGCTGGAAGCGCTCGCCACCCACGGCGGCCTCGGCGTGGCGCTCGACGCCGAGGGGGACACGCACGTCGACCTCCACCACACGGTCGAGGACGTCGGGCTCGCGTTCGGCGAGGCGTTGCGCAAGGCGCTCGGCGACCGCGCCGGGGTGGTCCGCTTCGCCACCGCCCACGCACCGCTCGACGAGGCGCTGGCGCGCGCCGTGATCGACCTCTCGGGCCGCGGCTTCCTGGTCTTCGAGCAGGCGCCGGAGCTCGACGGCCGCTGGGTGACGCGCGACTTTGCGCTCACCCTGCTGGTCGACTTCTTCCAGGCGTTCGCCGACCGCGGACGCTTCACCCTCCACCTCGACATCCTCCGCGGGAGGAACCCGCATCACGCCGCGGAGGCCGCCTTCAAGGCGGTGGCGGTGGCGCTGCGCCAGGCGGTGGCCCTGCGCCCGGGGGCGGACGGGGCGGTGCCGAGCACCAAGGGGACGCTCTCGTCGTGACGAACCTCGCGAAGCCGGACCGGGCCACGCCGGTCACCGTGATCGATGCCGGGGTGGGCAACCTGGCGAACCTCGAGCGCGCCCTCGCCGCGGTGGGGACCCCTCTCGGAGTCGACGTGGAGGTGACCTCCGACCCCCGCCGGGTGGCCGCCGCCCGCCGGCTGGTGCTGCCCGGCGTGGGGGCCTTCGCGCCGCCCCGGGAGCGCCTCGCCGAGAGCGGCTGCGAGGAGGCGCTGCGCGAGGCGCTCGACCGCGGAGCGTGGCTGCTCGGCATCTGCGTCGGCTATCAGCTCCTGTTCGAGGCGAGCGAGGAGTTCGGCGTCACCGAGGGGCTGGGGCTCCTCGCGGGACGGGTGACGGCGCTGCCGGACTCGGTGCCGTTGCCGCACATCGGTTGGAACTGTCTTCATGACCTACGGAAGCGAGAGGGGGCGGGCTCCGGCGTCTTGCAGGACGCACCGCCGCTCTCCCGCTGGCTGTCGGCGCACGCAGACGATCGTCCGTACGTCTACTTCGTCCACACCTACGCGCCCGAGGGGGTGCCGGACGAGCAGGTTCTCGCCCGCGCCACCCACGGGCGCAGCTTCGCCGCCGTCGCCGGCTCCGGGCGGGTGCTGGGGACGCAGTTCCACCCGGAGAAGAGCGGCCCGGCCGGTCTGGCGCTGCTCACCGACTTCCTGGAGGTCTCCCGATGAGCTTCGATCTCTACCCGGCGATCGACCTGCGGGGCGGCCGGGTGGTCCGGCTGACCCGGGGGGACGACGACCGGCGGACCGAGTACTCCGACGACCCCGTGACGGTCCTCCGAGGCGTTGCCGCTGCCGGCGCCCGGCGGGTCCACGCGGTCGACCTCGACGCCGCCTTCGGGGAGCCTCCCCAGCGGGCGCTGGTCGAGGCGCTGGCCGCCGCCGCCCGTGCCGCCGGTGTCGAGCTCCAGCTCGGCGGCGGCCTGCGCGACGAGGAGGCGGTGGCCTGGGCGCTCGACCGCGAGGGCGGTGCCGGCTGCGCCCGGGCAGTCGTCGGCTCGATGACGGCGCGCGAGCCCGAGCGCTTCGCGGCGCTCGCCCGGCGGTTCCCGGGGCGGGTCGTCGCCGCCATCGACGTCGAGGGCGAGGTGGTCAGGATCTCCGGCTGGCGGGAGGGCGCCGGGCGCTCGCTCGACGAGATTTGCGCGCACCTGCGCGGCCTGCCCTGCCCGGCGGTGCTGGTGACCGACGTGTCGCGCGACGGCACGCTCGAAGGCCCGAACCTCGATCTCGCCCGGCGGGTGGGGGAGGCGACCGGCCTGCCGGCGCTCCTCTCGGGCGGTGTCTCGACGCTCGACGACCTGCGCCGCGCCGCGTCTCTCCCGGGTCGGGCGCCCGGACTCGGCGGCGCGGTCGTCGGCCGGGCGCTCTACGAGGGCCGGTTCACGGTCGAGGAGGCGCTCGCGGCGTGCGCGCCGCCGACCGGCCTCGCCGTCCGCGTCGTCCCCTGCCTCGACGTGGCCGGCGGGCGGGTGGTGAAGGGGGTGCGCTTCCAGGGCCTGCGCGACCTCGGCGACCCGGCCGAGGCGGCGGCGCGCTACGCCGCCGAGGGGGCGGACGAGATCGTCTTCCTCGACGTGGGTGCCGCGCCCGAGGAGCGCGGCACGGCGCTCGACTGGGTGCGGCGGACGGCCGAGCAGGTCTTCGTGCCGCTCACGGTCGGCGGCGGGGTGCGGACGGTCGACGACGCCCGGGCGCTGCTCGCGGCCGGCGCCGACAAGATCGGGGTGAACACCGCCGCCGCCGAGCGGCCGGAGCTGCTGACCGAGCTGGCGCGCCGCTTCGGCAGCCAGTGCGTGGTGCTGTCGATCGACGCCCGGCGGAGTTTTGCTGGCAACGGGGCCGGCAACGGTGAGAGCTCCGGCTGGGAAGCCGTCACCCACGGCGGCCGGACCGGCACCGGGCGCGACGCGGTCGCGTGGGCGGTCGAGGGGGTCGAGCGCGGGGCGGGGGAGATCCTGCTCACCTCGATCGACGCCGACGGCACCCGGGGCGGCTACGACCTGGAGCTGCTGGCGGCGGTCTGCCGCGCAGTCCCGGTGCCGGTGATCGCCTCCGGTGGCGCCGGCGAGCCGGCGCACCTGGCGGAGGCGCTCGCGGCCGGCGCCGCGGCGGTGCTGGCGGCGTCGATCTTCCACGAGGGGACGTACTCCGTGGGTGAGGTCAAGACGGAGCTGGCACGACGCGGATTCCGCGTCCGGCCGATCGCCCGGCGAGAGGAGGCGTCGTGATCCCCGAGCCCGAGTCTCTGCGCTACGACGAGCGCGGCCTGCTGCCGGTCGTGGTGCAGGACGTGGCGAGCGGCGCGGTGCTGATGGTCGCCTGGGCCGACCGGGCGGCGGTCGCGCGCACGGCCGAGACCGGCTTCGCCTGCTTCTTCAGCCGTTCGCGCGGGGCGCCGTGGATGAAGGGGGAGACCTCCGGCAACCGGCTGCGGGTGGTCGAGGCGCGCGCCGACTGCGACCGCGACACGCTGCTCCTCCGGGTCGATCCGGAGGGGCCGGCCTGCCACACCGGCGATCGCACATGTTTCGAGCCCAACCCGGCCGGGCTCGAGCTCGGCTGGCTCGCCCGCACGATCGCCTCCCGCCGGGGCTCCGACCCGGAGGCGAGCTACACCGCCCGTCTGCTCGCGGCCGGCCCGGAGCGGATCGGCCGCAAGCTCGGCGAGGAGGCGATGGAGACGGTGCTGGCGGCGGTGGCGCCGACGTCGGAATCGGACGGACCGGACCAGGACTCGGGCGATGGCAAGGACTCGCTCGCGTGGGAGGCGGCCGATCTCCTCTACCATCTGCTGGTGCTTCTCGAATCGAAGAACGTCGACCTCGCCGACGTGGCGGCCGAGCTGGCGCGCCGGCACCGGGCGAAGGAGGGCCGGTGAGCGAGCCCCGCCGCGCCGTCGCCCACACCCGGGAGCTGCTGGCGGACACGATCACGCCGGTCGGGCTCTACCGCCGGCTGGCCGAGCGCTCGCCCACCCGCTTCCTGCTCGAGAGCGTCTCCGGCGGCGAGCAGGTGTCGCGCTTCAGCTTCCTGGGGGCCGCGCCGCGCGAGGTCTACCGCCTCTGGCCCGACCGCCTGGAGCGCGAGCGCCTGACCGAGGGAGGGGGCCGGCGCGAGGATCTGCCCGGCGCGCCGCTCGAGGCGCTCGCCCGGGTCCTCTCGGCGGTCCGTGCCGCGCCCGACCCGGTCACCCCGGTGCCGTTCACCGGCGGCTTCGTCGGCTTCTTCGGCTACGACGCCGTGCGCCTGGTCGAGCGGCTGCCGGACCGCCCGCCCGACCCGTTCGGCCTGCCGCTCGCCGTCCTCGGGCGCTTCGACACCGTCGCCGTCTTCGACCACGCCCACCAGCGGGTCCTGGCGGTCGCCAACGAAGTCGAGGGGGAGACGAGCTCCGGCGACGCCGAGCGCGAGCTGCGAGCCCTGGTGGCGGTGCTCACCGAGGAGGTCGGGCGCGGGGCGACGCCGCTCCCGGGCGGACGGCTGGCGGGCGCGCGCCCGGGGGCGCCGGAGGCGGAGGCGAGCCTCGACGGTCCGAGCTTCCAGGCGGCCGTGCGGACGGTGAAGGAGCACATCGCCGCCGGTGACGTGTTCCAGACGGTGCTCGCCCGGCGCTTCCGGATCGGCCGCCGCGTCGACCCGCTGACGCTCTACCGGGCGCTGCGGGTGATCAACCCGAGCCCGTACATGGTCCTCTTCGAATGCCCCGACGTGGCGCTCGCCGGCGCCTCGCCCGAGATGCTGGTCCGGAAGAGCGGCCGGGTGGTCGAGACCCGGCCGATCGCCGGCACCCGCCCGCGCGGGGTCGACGCGGACGGCGACGCCCGGCTCGCCCGCGACCTGCTGGCCGACCCGAAGGAGCGGGCCGAGCACGTCATGCTGGTCGACCTCGGCAGGAACGATCTCGGCCGCGTTTCGGAGGCGGCTTCGGTGCGGGTCGCGAGCTTCATGGAGATCGAGCGCTACAGTCACGTCATGCACATGGTCTCGAGCGTGCGTGGGCATCTGGCCGAGGGTCGCACCGGGCTCGATGCGCTCCTCGCCTGCTTCCCGGCCGGCACGCTCTCGGGGGCGCCCAAGATCCGCGCGATGGAGATCATCGACTCGCTCGAGCCGGAGGCGCGCGGCCCGTACGGCGGCGCGGTCGGGTACTTCTCCTACTCGGGCGACGTGGACACCTGCATCACCATCCGCACCCTGGTGGTGGGGGAGGACGAGACTTCGGTCACCGCCGGCGCCGGGATCGTCGCCGACTCCGACCCGGAGCGCGAGCAGCGCGAGACCGAGGAGAAGGCGGCCGGCATGCTCGCGGCCGTCGCGCTCGCCGAAAGGCTGACCGAATGAAGATCCTGGTCGTCGACAACTACGACTCCTTCACCTACAACCTGGTCCAGATGCTCGCCGCCGAGGGGGCCGCGGTCGACGTGGTGCGCAACGACGCGGAGACACCCGAGCGGCTGCTCGCGCGGGGCGCCGACGGGATCGTCCTCTCGCCCGGACCGGGGCGGCCGGAGGACGCCGGGGTCTGCCCCGATCTGCTCGCCCGCGCCCGCGATGCCCGCTCCGCGACCCCGGTCCTCGGCGTCTGTCTCGGGCACCAGGCGATGGGCGCCGTCTACGGCGCCCGTGTCGAGCGCGCGCCGACCCTGATGCACGGCAAGACCTCGCGCGTCCGCCACGACGGCACCGGCCCCTTCCGTGGCCTGCCCGACCCGTTCGAGGCGACCCGCTACCACAGCCTCGTGGTGGCCGAGGAGACACTGCCCGAGGAGCTGGTGCCGAACGCCTGGAGCGAGGACGAGCGCGTGCTGATGGGCGTGCGCCACCGGGAGCTCCCCTGGTGGGGCGTCCAGTTCCACCCGGAGTCGATCCTCACCGAGGTCGGCCCGCTTCTCATGCGCAACTTCCTCGACCTCTGCCAGGGGGAGGGGGGCGGATGCTGAACGAACGGGAGGCCCTCGAGCGCCTGCTCGACGGTGGCGACCTGACGCGCCCCGAGATGCAGGCGCTCTTCGGGCGGCTGATGGACGGCCACCTCTCCGACCCGCTCAAGTCGGCCTTGCTGGTGGCGCTCCGCATGAAGGGGGAGACACCGTCCGAGATCGCCGGCGCGGCGGCGGCGATGCGCGAGCGGGCGGTCACGATCCCGCACTCGCGCGAGCGAGTGGTCGACACCTGCGGCACCGGCGGCGACCGGCGCGGCACGTTCAACATCTCGACCGCCGCGGCGCTGGTGGCGGCGTCGGGCGGCGTGCCGGTGGCGAAGCACGGCAACCGGTCGGTGTCGAGCCGATCGGGGAGCGCCGACGTGCTCGCCGCCCTCGGCGTCGACATCGAGGTTCCGCCGAAGGTCGCCGGCCGCGCCCTCGACGAGATCGGCATCGCCTTCCTCTTCGCGCCCCTCCTGCACCCGGCGATGCGGGAGGTGATGCCGGTGCGCAAGGCGCTCGGCGTGCGCACGGTCTTCAACGTCCTCGGCCCGCTCACCAACCCGGCCGGCGCCCGCCGGCAGGTGATGGGGGTCTACGCCGAGGCGCTGGTCGAGCCGATCGCCCGGGTGCTGGCGGAGCTCGGCAGCGAGCACGCCCTGGTCGTCCACGGCCTCGACGGGCTCGACGAGATCACCACCACCGGCCCGACGCGGATCGGCGAGGTGCGCGCCGGCGAGGTGACGGTCTTCGAGGTCGAGCCCGAGCGGCTCGGGGTGCCCCGGGCGGAGCTCTCCGACCTCGCCGGCGGCGACCCGGAGGAGAACGCGCGCGCCATGGAGCGGGTGCTGGGCGGCGAGCCCGGGCCGCTCGCCGACGTGACCGCGGTCAACGCCGGCGCCGCGCTCTACGTCGGCGGCGCGGCGGAGAGCCTGGAGGCGGGGGTGGCGCGGGCGCGGGAGACGCTGTCCGGCGGCCGGGCGGTCGAGGTGCTGACGGCGCTCCGGGGGTACCGGCGGGCGCCATGACGCGCGTCGCCCGCATCCTGCTCGACATCGTCGCCCGCCGCCGGGAGGCGGTGGCCGCCGTCGATCTCGACCGCGCGCCCTGGGCGCCGGCCGGCGAGCCCCTGGCGGTCGAGGAGAACGCCTTCCTCTCCGCCCTCGCCGCGCGCCGGGAGCGGGCGGTGATCGCCGAGGTCAAGATGGGCTCGCCCCGGATCGGCTCGCTCGTGGGACGGGTCGACCCGGTCGCCCAGGCCCGTGTCTACTCGACGCACGGCGCCGCGGCCCTCTCGGTGGTGGTCGAGCCCGATTTCTTCCACGGTTCCTACGAGCTGCTCGCCCGGTGCCGCGACGCCTCCGGCCTGCCGGCGATCGCCAAGGACTTCGTGGTCGACCCGGTGCAGCTCCGGTGGGCGAAGGAGGCGGGGGCGGACGCGGTGCTCCTGATCGCCGCCCTCTACGATCGGGAAGAGCTCGCCCGGCTCGCCGGCCTCGCCCGCGGGCTGGGGCTGGTGCCGCTGATCGAGACCCACGAGGCGGCCGACCTGGCGCTGCTGGCCGACGCCGCCTGGGAGCTGGTGGGGGTCAACACCCGGGATCTGCGCACCTTCGAGGTCGACCTCGCCCGCTCGGCCGAGCTGGTGCCGAGGCTGCCCGTGGGGGCGCTCCGGGTGGCGGAGAGCGGCATCGGCTCGGGCGCCGACGTGGCGGCGCTGCGGCAGGCCGGCTTCGACGCCTTCCTGGTCGGCGAGTCGCTGCTCCTCGCCGATGACCCCGGGGCGAAGATGGAGGAGCTGCTCTCGTGAGCGGGGTGATCGTCAAAGTCTGTGGCGTGACCCGGCCGGAAGATGCCGCGCTAGCGGTGGAGCTGGGCGCCGACCTCATCGGCGTCAACTTCCACCCGCCGAGCCCGCGCGCCCTCGACCCGGCGGCCGACGGCGCTCGCCTGCTCGAGATCGCCGACGCCGTCGCCTCCGCCGGCGACGGCGGGCACCGCGCCCTCCTCGTCGGCGTCTTCGTCCACCGGCCGCCGGCCGAGATCGAGGAGATCGCCGAGTCGGCGCGCCTCGACCTGGTACAGCTCCACGGCGACCCCACCGCCGCCGAGGCCGCGCGCTTCGGCGAGCGGGCGATCCGGGTCTTCCGGACCACCGGCGCCGCGGCGCTCGACGCCGCCGCGGACGAGATCGAGCGCCATCCGCCGGTCTGGGGCTACCTGTTCGACACGCCGCCCGGCGCATATCGTGCAGCTTCGGAGGCCGATCCCTTCGGCGGTACGGGCGAGTCGTGGGATCATGGGGCGGTCCGGCGTGTCGTGGCGCGGACGGAGCTCCCGGTGCTGATCGCCGGCGGCCTCCGGCCGGGCAACGCCCGCGCCGCCCTGGCGGCCTCGGGCGCGCGCGGGATCGACGTCTGCTCCGGCGTCGAGTCCGCCCCCGGGGTGAAGGACGCCGACCTGACGAGACGTCTGTTCGAGGAGATACGCGATGGCGACGCAGCAGATCCCTGACCCGAGCGGCCACTTCGGACCGTACGGCGGCCGGTTCGTGCCGGAGACCTTGATGGCGCCGGTGACGGAGCTGGCGCGCGCCTACGACAAGATCGCCAAGCAGCGCAAGTTCAGGAAGCGCCTCGGCGACCTCCTGCACCACTACGTCGGCCGCCCGTCGCCGCTCTACTTCGCGGCCCGCCTCACCCGCCGCCTCGGCGGCGCCCGCATCTACCTGAAGCGCGAAGACCTCCTCCACACCGGCGCCCACAAGATCAACAACGCCGTCGGACAGGCGCTGCTCGCCCGCGAGATGGGCAAGGGGCGGGTGATCGCCGAGACCGGCGCCGGGCAGCACGGCGTCGCGACCGCGACCGCGGCGGCGCTCCTCGGCCTCGAGTGCGTGATCTACATGGGCGAGGAGGACATGCGGCGCCAGCGCCTGAACGTCGACCGTATGCGCCTCCTCGGTGCCGAGGTGGTGCCGGTCGACGCCGGCGGCCGGACGCTCAAGGACGCGATCAACGAGGCGCTGCGCGACTGGGTGACGAACATCGAGGATACGCACTACGTCCTCGGCTCGGTGCTCGGCCCCGACCCCTATCCGCGCATGGTGCGCGACTTCCACCGGGTGATCGGCGAGGAGGCGAAGAGCCAGCTCCGCAAGCAGGAGGGGAGGAGGCCGCCCGACCTGGTGGTCGCCTGCGTCGGCGGCGGCTCGAACGCGCTCGGGATCTTCTCGGCGTTCCTGGACGACGAGCGGGTGCGCCTGATCGGCGTCGAAGCCGGCGGCCGGAGCCTCGACCTGGGGGAGCACGCGGCGCGCTTCCGCGGCGGCTCGCTCGGTGTGCTCCACGGCACCCGCACCCTGGTACTCCAGGACCGCGA
>CAZLLV010000425.1:0-3667 GCA_964560325.1 uncultured Thermoanaerobaculia bacterium
CGAGCGGCCGGCGCTCGGCGCCGAGGCCGAGGTACCGACGGCGGAAGGCACGACCGTCGCCGACCCCGCCTGGGGTCCGGACGGCACGCTCTACGCGGCGGTCGGCGACGGCGGGTTCGTCGAGCTGCGGGCCTGGACGCAGCAGTCCGACGGCTCCCGCACCCGGGCGTTGACCCGGACGCTCGGCGCCGCCCTCGCCCCGGCGCCGACCCCGGACGGCGAGGCGCTCTTCTTCCTGTCGCTCGAGCACGACGGCTTCGACCTGCGGCGGCTCCCGGTTTCCTCCGCCGCCGAAGCGGAGTGGGTCGCCCCCCGGCCGGCGCCCCCGGGCCCGGCCGACCGGCTCGGAGCGGGCGACGTGGCCGAGCTGGCGCCGGCGGTGGCGCCCGTCGGGCCGGACCCCGAGGCGTTCCTCGCATCGGAGGTCGAGCTCGCGGCGCTGCCGGAGGCCCGCCCGTACGGCGTCGGACCCCTCGCCGGCACGCCGCTCGTCGGCATCGCCGCCACCTCAGGCGGCCAGGCGTTCGAGGCCGGGGTGGCGCTCGGCGACCCGGTCGGCCGGCTCGACGCCTTCCTCCTCGGATCGCTCGGGCGCGGCGGCGCGGCCGAGGGGGGCACCCTCGCCGCCGCCTGGCGTGGCGGACTGGTCGGGCTCCCGGTCGAGATCGAAGCCCAGCTCTTCGCCGTCTCGGAGGCGCCGTCGGCGGAGGACGGAGCGCGCGGGTTCGTCGCGAACCTCGACCGCGACCGCCGGGGCCTCTGGGCCGCCGGGAGCTGGCAGCGCATCGCGGCCGCCGGCGGCGTGGCGGCGCGCCTGGGGATCCACGAGGAGCGGGTCGAGCCGCCCGGCGAGAAAGGGCTTGGGATCGGCGGTGCGGACCCCTCGGTCGACCTCCGCGCGGCCACCCTCTCGACCGCCCTCCGCTGGACCCCTTCCCGCGGCCTCTGGCGCCTGCCCCTGGGAGTGAGCGCGCAGATCCAGGAGGGGGAGTCGGAGCTCGGCGGGGACTCCTGGGGATGGCGCAGGGGAGCGCTCCGGGCGAGCGCCGGGATCGGCCGCGGCGACGACGCGATCGAGCTCTCCTACGCCCGCCACGCGTCGTCGGGCCTGCGCCTCGCGTTCGAACAGTTCCAGGTCGGCGGCGTCGCCCGCTCGTTGCTCCCCGACGACGTGGACTTCGCCAGGATCGAGGCCCCGGCCCTCCCCTCCGGCGCGCTGATCGGCGACGAGCACGAGTCGCAGCGTCTCGACCTCCGGCTCGACTTCCTGCCGGTGCCGCTCTTCTACGAGCGCCACCGGGTCTGGAGCGACGGCCGCCCGAAGGGAGACTGGCTCACCCTCGCCGGCATCGAGGCCGAAGGCGCCCTGCCGCCGATGCCGATCCTCGGCCTCCCCGCCGCCCGCTGGACCGTCGGCGCCGCCTACGTGCTCGACGACCCGGCGCGCCTCGACCTGGTGCTCGGCGACGAGAGCCTCGAAGACGAGATCCGCCTCTGGGGCGCCCTCGTCTGGCGGCCGTGAACGGCTCCCGCTACGAGACGGTCACTTCCGGGCCGGCCGCCCGAACCGCTTCGGAGACCTCGTCCGCGTACTGGGCGAAGTTTTCGGCGAACATCTCGGCGAGCTCGGCGGCGCGCCGGTCGTACGCCTCCGGATCGTCCCAGGTGGCGCGCGGGTCGAGGACCTCGTCCGGCACGCCCTCGATGCGCTCCGGCACCGCGAGCCCGAAGACCGGGTCGGTACGGGTCGGCACGCCGTCGAGCTCGCCGGCGAGGGCGGCGGAGATCATCCGCCGCGTGTGGGCCAGGTGCATGCGGCAGCCGCTGCCGTACGGGCCGCCGGTCCAGCCGGTATTGACCAGCCAGACGTGGGCGCCGTGGCGCTCGATCTTCTGGCCCAGCATCCGGGCGTAGACGCTGGGGTGGAGCGGCAGGAACGGCGCCCCGAAGCAGGCGCTGAAGGTGGCCGACGGCTCGGTCACGCCGCGCTCGGTGCCGGCGACCTTGGCGGTGTAGCCGGAGAGGAAGTGATACATCGCCTGCTCGCGGGTCAGCTTCGCGATCGGCGGCAGAACGCCGAAGGCGTCGCAGGTCAGGAAGATCACGTTCTTCGGGTGCCCGCCGCGACCCTCGAGGTCGGCGTTGTCGATCATCTCTATGGGGTAGCTCGCGCGCGTGTTCTCGGTCTTCTCTTCGTCGTCGAGATCGACCTCGCGGGTCTCCGGGTCCCAGACCACGTTCTCGAGGATGGTGCCGAAGCGCTTCGTGGTGGCGTAGATCTGCGGCTCCCCGTCCTGGTCGAGCCGGATCACCTTGGCGTAGCAACCGCCCTCGACGGTGAAGACGCCGTCGTCCGACCAGCCGTGCTCGTCGTCGCCCACCAGCGTGCGCTCGGGGTCGGCCGAGAGGGTGGTCTTGCCGGTCCCGGAGAGGCCGAAGAAGAGCGCCACGTCGTCCCGGTCGCGGCCGTAGTTGGCCGAGCAGTGCATCGACAGCACCCCCGCCTTCGGCAGGTAGTAGTTCATGACGCTGAAGATGCTCTTCTTGATCTCGCCGGCGTACTCGGTGCCGCCGATCAGCACCATGCGCTGCGCGAGGTGGAGGAGGATGAAGGTGCCGCTGCGCGTGCCGTCGGTCTCCGGATCGGCGGCCAGGCCGGGTACGTCGATCACCGTGAACGACGGCTCGAACGAGGCGAGCGCCTCCGGGTCGGTCTCGCGGATGAACATGTTGCGGGCGAACAGGTTGTGCCAGGCGTACTCGGTCACCACCCGCACGCGCAGCCGGTACGCCGGATCGGCGCCGGCGTAGCCGTCGAAGACGAACAGATCCTTGCCCTCAGCGTGCCGGCGTGCCTTGTCGAGCAGGCGGTCGAACGACGCGGGCTCGATCGGCTGGTTGACCTTCCCCCACCAGAGGTCGCCCTCGCTCTCCGGCTCGCGCACCACGAACTTGTCGTTCGGCGACCGGCCGGTGTGGGCGCCGGTCTCGGCGAGCAGCGGCCCGCCGCACGAGACGACCGCCTCGCCGCGCGCGAGCGCCTCCTCGTACAGCCGCGCCGGCGGCAGGTTCCAGTACACGCGGCGCGCGCCGGTGATCCCCAAGCTCTCGAGCCCGTGACGGCTGACGTACGGTCCCAGGTTCTCCATGGCGAAGTCCTCCCGGCGGATGATCCAAGAAAGCCGGCGACCGACGACGCCGGATCGACCCGATCGAAGGACCGAGACTATATCGTCACCGAAGGCTCGAGCTCTCTCAGGTCCCGTTGGATGCGATGGACACCAGCAGAGCCACGGCCTGTAAAAGAAACCCGAGCCCGACCACGGCGAGGCCTCGCAGCACGCTGCGGTAGCTCTCGGACGAGAGCCCGGCGTCGTACGCCTCCTCGGCTCCGTCTGCGGATGGGCCTCCGAACAGGGCCGACATCAGGACTTGGAGCTTCGCCGTTTCGCCTCGGGCGGGGGAGAGATACCCGTTCGCCATCAGGACGACACCGGCGATCTCCGCAACGGATCCCAGCATCTGGAGTATCTGCACAGGAGTCACGGTGACGCCGCCCCCGGTGAGTACTCGATGAAATCGAGCACGGTTCCCACTCCACTCTTCGGCGAATCGACGACGATGATGTAGCCGCACCGGTGGATGTCGGTGGTTCCCGGCGGGTAGC
>CAZLLV010000426.1:0-3208 GCA_964560325.1 uncultured Thermoanaerobaculia bacterium
GCCGACCGGAGCGGCGAGGTGCCGGTCTCCTTCGAGCAGCAGCGGCTCTGGTACGTGGAGCAGCAGGCGCCGGAGGCCGGGCTCTACAACGTCCCGGTGGCGCTACGGCTCACGGGCGTCCTCGACCCGGGCCTGCTGGCGCGCAGCCTGGCGGTCGTGATGGGGCGCCACGAGTCTCTGCGCACGACCTTCCACGAGCGCGACGGCCAAGCGTACCAATCGGTGGGCGAGCCGGCGCCTGTGCCGATCGCCGTGGTCGCGCTCGGCGGACTGGGCGAGCCGCACGGCCGCGAGCTGGAGCGCCAGGCCCGGGCCGAAGCCCGACGCCCCTTCGACCTGGGCGCCGGGCCGGTCCTCCGGGTGACCCTGTTCCGGCTCGCGCCGGACGAGCACGTCCTGCTCCTGGTGGTCCACCACCTGGTGACCGACGCCTGGTCGATGGACCTGCTGGTGCGAGAGGTCATCACGAGCTGGTCGGCGCTGGCGGCGGGCGAGGAGCCCCGGCGCCCGGAGCTTCCGATCCAGTACGGCGATTACGCCCTCTGGCAACGCCGGGTGCTGACCCATGACAGGGTACGCCGGGACCTCGAGTACTGGCGCGAGCGCCTGCGAGGCGGCTCCCCCGAGTTGGGCCTGATCGGTGAGCGTCCTACCGCCCCCGGCGGTGGCACCGAGGGCGCCGTGACGCGGCTCGCCTATCCGGCGGCGCTGCGGCGCGACCTCCTGGGGCTGGCACACGGCGAGGGGGCGACCCTCTTCATGGTCCTCCTCGCCGCCTTCGACGCGGCGCTCCACCACCTCTCCGGCCGCACCGATCTCCTGGTGGGGTCGCCGGTATCGGTGCGCGACCGGCCTGAGACGGAGGGCCTGATCGGCCTCTTCCTGAACACCGTCGCTCTGCGGGTCGACCTGTCGGGGGACCCGACGCTGCGGGAGATCCTGGCCCGGGTGCGGGCGGCCACCCTCGAGGCGAGCGTCCACCGCAGCTTGCCGTTCGACCGGCTGGTGGAGGACCTCCGACCCCGCCGCTCGGTCGGCGAGACACCGCTCTTCCGGGCCGCCTTCACCCTACGCCACGTGGACCGTGGGCCGGAGCGCGATCTCCCGGGCCTCGCGATCAGCCCGTTCCGGCTCGATCGCGGACGGGCGGCCTTCGACCTGGGGGTCAACCTGGGGGAGAACGAGGCCGGCATCGACGGCTTCGTGGAGTACCGGACCGACCTGTACGACCGTGCCACCGTGACCCGGCTCGTCGGCGCGTTGGACGGAATCCTTCGGCTCTTCGTCGAGGAGCCGGACCTGCGCCTCGCCGAGATCGGCTCGCGCCTGCACGAATCGGAACGCCGGGGACGGCGGGCGACGCGCGACGCCATGCAGGGCGTCGCGGTCGACAAGCTCGGCTCGGTCCGCCGGCGCCGCGTGCGCAGTGGGCCGGCGGCAGCCGCCGTGGAGTCCCCGGAGCCATGAACCGGATCGACGTGCGATGACGACGACGATGACCGCGAGCGAGATGATCGAGGGCTTCCGGCTCTCGCCCCAACAGGAGCGCCTATGGGCGGTGCTGGAGGATGGTGACGTCGGACCCTACCGGAGCCTCTGCGTGGCGACCGTCCCCGGCGAGCTCGACGCCGGACGGCTCGCCCGGGCGGTTCGGGCGGTGGCGGCGCGGCACGAGGTGTTGCGCACCACCTACCCCACCCTGCCGGGGATGACCCATCCGCTCCAGGTGATCGCCGACGACCCGGAGCCGCTGGTGCGTGTGTCCGCCGAGCCGGAGCCCTCCCGCGCGGAGACGAGTGAAGCGGGCGGGGATCTCGCCGAGACCGCCCGCCGGGCGCCCTTCGACCTCGAGGCCGGTCCGGTCCTCCACGCCTTCGCTCGTCCCCTGGAGGGCGGGGGGTGGGCTCTGGCGGTGGCGCTGCCGGCGCTCGTCTGCGACCGGCTCGGGCTGCGTCGTGTGGTTCGGGAGATCGCCGGCGAGGCCGGTGGCGAGCCGGAAATCCAGTACCCGGACGTGGCCGAGTTCTTCCACGACCTGCTGGAGTCGGACGAGACCCGCGCCGGGCGCGACTTCTGGGACGGCCTCGGCCCTACGGTGGCCGCCCGAACCGTGACCGGTGCCGGCCCCTACCGCCCGGAGCGGTCACCGCTTCAGCTCGACTCCGACCTCTCCCGGCGCCTGGAGCGGGTGGCGGAGGATGCCGGCATCTCCCCGCAGGATCTTCTCGCCGCCGCATGGATGGTGGTCGTTCGGCGGTTGCGAGAGGGCAAGGCGGTCCTGACCGTCGCCTTCGACGGCCGCACCCTCGACCAGATCGCCGAGGCCCCCGGCGCCTTCCTCCGGCACGTTCCGGTGCCGTACGAGCTGCCGGCCGGCGCCCGGCTGACCGACGTGGCCCGGAGCCTGGGCGAGGCCCGGATGGCGCGGGCCGAGTGGCAGGACTACTTCGACTGGCGCCTCGGGCTACCGGTGGACGGCAACGGCGAGATGCTGGCGGCGCTGCCGGTCGGCTTCGAGTGGGTCGCCTCGCCAGACGAGGCCGGGACAGTGCGCATCCGCCACGAGGAGTCGCTGGCCGAGCGGCTCGATCTGGCCGTGACCTGGAGCCCCGGGGAGAGCGGCTGGCGGGGCAGCCTGCTCTTCGACCCGGCGGTGGTGTCGCAGCCCGAGGCCGGACGGCTCGCCCGGGGCCTGGAAGTCCTGCTCCGCGGCCTGGCCGACTCGCCGGATGGGTCGATCGACGCGCTGTCGGTGGTGACGGAGGGCGACCGGCACCGCTTGGTCGCGGAGCTGGGCACCGCCGGCCCGGGCTTTGCGCCGAAGGCCCTGCCGGTGGCGATCGCCGAGCGGGCGGCGGTCCACCCCGACCGGATCGCTCTGGTGGCCGCCGGCCACTCTCTCTCCTACCGGGCCCTCGACCGCCGGATCGACAGGCTGGCGGCCCGCTTGCGGGACGCCGGCGTCGGCCCCGGCGCCCGGGCCGCCCTCCTCCTCGACCGCTCGCCTGAGACGGTGATCGCCCTTACGGCGGTACTCCGGTCCGGCGGCGCCTACGTTCCGGTCGACCCGGAGCACCCGGACGACCGGATCGCCCACACCCTCGCCGACTCGGGCGCGGCGGCGGCGATCGTCGGTCCCGGCATCGGTTCCCCCGGTGGCTTCGGTGGACCGGTGATCCGGCTCGGCGCCGGCGCGGAGGGTGAGGCG
>CAZLLV010000427.1:0-10639 GCA_964560325.1 uncultured Thermoanaerobaculia bacterium
GAATTCCAGCCCTTGATTTTCTGATTATCGCATATTGAACACAGCGAATTATCGCGCGAATCGTCCCGCTCTCCCGCCATCGGGCACAAACGTTAAGGAAACGGCGAGCGACCGGCATGGGGCCGGTGCGGCTCGCCCACCCCGCAAGGAGGGATTCATGTTCTCTCGCCTTTCTTTCCGATCCGTCCGCTCACTCTCCGCCGCGCTCGCCGTCGCGGCTCTCCTGACCACCCTCGTCCTTCCGGTCCAGGCCGCGCCGCGTGACGAATCGGGCCCGTTCGGCCCGCTGGCCACCTTCGCGATGGACTGGCTGGGTTCCATGTTCCAGGCCGAGCCCGCTCCCGGACAGACTGCCAGCCTGCCGTCTCCGGAGCGTGACTACGAGCCGAGTGGCGTCTGTCTCGACCCGAACGGGAACCCGATCACCTGCCCCGAGTCCGACTGAGCGAGAGGGACACTTCTCCAGGTCGTTGTCTCGCACCACGCCGAGCTCGACACCCTACGAAGCAGAGGGAGGATTCGATGGATGACCGGCATCTGAGCGTCGAGCTCCTGCGAGCGGTCCACCGGGGGGACAACGACCCGAGCGATCTCGCGGTCGTCGCCATGACTCACCTGTTCGACGAATGTCCGGAGTGCCGAAGAGCGTTCGAGACATGGCGCCGAGAGGCCGGGGAGGGGGTCGCGTCGAGCTCCGAGGAGTACGACGCAGCATTCGAGCGTGCCACGGGGCGACTCCGCGATTTCGCACGCCAACGGAGCGCGGCGTCGGCGGATGCGCCGATCGAGTCGCTGATGGAGGCCGATCGCGCGAGCGCCCTTCGCGTGGCGACGCACCTTCTCTCCCTGCCGCGGCAGGAACGCGGCCAAAGGGTGCGAAGCCATCGGGAGCTGTTCAGCGGCCCCCTTCTCGCGGACGCCCTGCTCGAGAAGGCCCGCGCCTGCCTCCCCGGGCATCCCGACGACGCCTACGACGCGGCGGGTCTGGCGCGCGTGGTCCTACAGCAGGAGCGCACGGATGCCGTGACTTCCGAGCTGTACGCGCGAGCCCTCGCCCAACAGGGCAACGC
The DNA here is from genome assembly GCA_964560325.1 of uncultured Thermoanaerobaculia bacterium. Lineage (GTDB taxonomy): Bacteria > Acidobacteriota > Thermoanaerobaculia > Multivoradales > DATKCC01 > CAZLLV01. The sequence goes on from CAZLLV010000427.1 coordinate 1,071, forward strand.
CAGGAGGGTCGCCGGCGATCTCGCGCAAGCGAACGACCTGCTGGAGATCGCTCGCTATCTCTTGAAGACGCAGGGCGGTGGGGACCGCGCCATCCGAGCCGAGCTCGACAGTTTCGAAGGATCGTTGCGAGGCGCCCAGAGACGCTTCGCGGAGGCGGAGTCGTCGTTCTCTCGCGCGATCATGACGTACGCGATGGAGGGGGAGGAGGTCAACGTCGCCAAGACCCTGCTGTCGCTCGGTGTGGTGTATCACGCCATGGACGACGTCGACCGTGCGGTCGAGGTGACGAACCAGGCGACCGAGATCCTCGACGATCGAGCCCAGCCCCATCTCCAGCTCGTCGCGCAGCACAACCTGGTGACGTTTCTCATCGAGGCGAACCGCCTCCGGGAGGCCGAGGAGCTCTTCGCGGGCGCTCAGCCTCTCTACTCTCGCTACTCGGATCCGTTGACGCTCTTGCGGCGCCTGTGGCTCGAGGGCCGGCTCGCACGAGCGAAAGGCTCCCTGGACGTAGCCGAGAACGCTTTCCGGACCGTGACGCAGGAGTTCCTGAAGCGGGGAAACGGCTACGACGCAGCTCTGTCGGCCCTCGATCTCGCGACCCTCTTCGCGGAACAGGGGCGTACGGCGGAGCTCAAGAACCTCTCCGAGGAGCTGGTCCAGGTGTTCGAGGCGCAAGACCTGCACCGCGAAGCCGTCGCCGCCCTCATGCTGTTCCGCGATGCGGTCCGTGCCGAGCAGGTCACTCTCGGCTTCGTGCTGGAGCTGAGCCGCTACCTGCACCAGGCGAAGGCCGACCCGAGCCTCCAGTTCCGCGTTCCCACCTAGGGCACCGGCTGGAGGGACCCGCCCTCGAGCGGCGCCGCTGTGCCCCCTCGCCCCTTCCGGATTCACGAACCCCGGGCGAATTGACCGCCCGGCGGTCTCTTGCTTAAGATGTCAATCATGAGCGATTCCGACGCTGCCGGCGGGGCGAGAGCCGCCGCCCGACTCGAACCCTTCACCGCGCGCCTGACGCCCGACGCCAAGCGCCGGCTGATGGCGCTCTCCCAGATCAAGGGAGATCCGGCCTACGAGCTCTTGGAGCAGGCCTTCTGGAGCCACTGGAAGAGCCTCCCCTCCGAGCAGAAGGACGCCGCGGAGGCGATCATCAAGCTGGTCGACGACGCGCGGAGCCGGACGCCGAAGGGGTAGGGAGTCTCTACCTCTCGTCCTCGAACAGCGCCAGGTACTCGCCGTAACCTTCCGCCTCCAGGCGCTCGACGGGGACGAACCGCAGGGCCGCCGAGTTCATGCAGTAGCGCAAGCCCGTGGGGGCGGGTCCGTCCTCGAAGACGTGGCCGAGGTGGGAGTCGGCGTGCGTCGATCGCACCTCGGTGCGGGTCATGAAGAGCTTGCGGTCCTCGTGCGTGGTGACGTTCTCCGGCTCGAGCGGCCGGGTGAAGCTGGGCCAGCCGGTGCCCGACTCGAACTTGTCCTTCGAGCTGAAGAGCGGCTCGCCGGAGACCACGTCCACGTAGATCCCCGCCTGCTCGTTGTCCCAGTACTCGTTGCGGAACGCCGGCTCCGTGCCGTCGCGTTGCGTCACCTGGTACTGCATCTCCGTGAGCTGCTCCTGGAGCTCCTGGTCGGACGGCTTCTCGAACTCTTCCACGGACCATCCTCCCGCCGAGCGGTCGGCCGCCCGGCTCTCGGTTGCGGCGTCGGAGACGCCCGTCTCGGCCGCCTGGCGCGCGCCGTTCTCGCCGGAACCGTCCGCCTGCGCGCTGCACGCCTGGGTCAGGACGAGCAGGCAGACGGCGAACGTCCAGGTCGCGGTTCTCGATCTCTTCATCTCGGTCTCCTCGGTGAATCGTTCCGCGGGGGTGCGGCGGATCCCGTGGTACCCCTCGATACGGCCTGGCGGGGGAAACGGATTGCCCTCGGTTCGCCCCGCGGCGTTTTCTTCATAGATCGAATGAGCATCATCATGCTTTCTATGGTAGACAACCGTGAGCGACGACCCGAAAATCCCCGAGTTTCCTCGTTTCCTCGAGGTATCCGCCGCTGGTCCGCCTCTTGCTCCCGGGGGCAGGACCATCCACGTCTTCCGAGGAGCCGACATGAAGCTTTCGTTCTCCGGTCGCGCGGCCGCGTTGGCGGCCGTTCTCTGCACCGTCGCCTTCGCCGCCGCACCCGAGCACGCCTGGGCCCAGGGGTGAGTGGCCTCCCGCATCGACGCGCCGGTGCTCGGCGCGCTCGATGAGCTCACCGGGGGTGAGCAGACATGGCAGGTCTCGTTCTCGTGGCGCTACCAGAAGTCGGATCGCCATTTCCGCGGCACCCACGAGGAGACGAACCGGGCGGCCGAGCACAGCGAGGTGATCAACACGGTCCACCTCGCCGAGATCGGCATCCGCTACAACTTCGATCCGCAGACCAGCGTCTCGGTCGGCGTTCCGTACCTGATGGCGGAGCGCTCGCACCCGATCCGCGACGAGAACCGGGACGTGATCGACCGCTCGGTGCTCAACTCGCAGGGCCTGAGCGACGTGACGATCGTCGGCCGGCGGCTGCTCTGGGACCCGTCAGAGCCCCGGCGCGGCAACCTGTCGCTCGGCCTGGGCGTGAAGCTGCCGACCGGCGACCCGAACGTGGTCGACACCCGCGAGCGGCTGGAGGACGGCGAGCGCGTGCTCTCGGTCGAGACGGTCGACCAGTCGGTGCAGCCGGGCGACGGCGGCTTCGGTGTGATCGTCGACCTGAGCGGCTTCCTGCGGCTGCGCGCCCGGGGAGATCTCGCAGCCTACGTCTCCGGCGCGTACCTGATCAATCCCGAGGGCACCAACGGGGTCCACACCTTCCGGAACAACGAGGGGGAGGAGATCATGTCGATCGCCGACCAGTACGTCTTCCGGACCGGAGTCGTGGCCTCGCCGGCGAGCTGGAACGGCTTCTCGGTCGGCCTGGGCGGGCGGATCGAGGGCGTGCCGGTTCACGATCTCTTCGGTTCGAGCGAGGGCTTCCGCCGGCCGGGCTACGCGGTGTCGGCCGAGCCGTCGATCGGGTGGACCCGCGGTCAGCACTCGGTCTCGCTGGCGGTGCCGATCGCGGTCCAGCGCAATCGCCAGCGGAGCGTGCCCGACATCCGGAACGACCGCCACGGCGACGCGGCGTTCGCCGACTACCTGGTGCTCTTCGGCTACTGGCGCAGCTTCTGAGGCTCCGAGCGCCGTCGGCCGGCGGCGTTCAGGGAGCGGGCTTCGAAGCCGGCTCGACGTGCCCTTCCATCACCGCCTTGCGCAGGAGCGACGGCGGCAGCAGGCCCTGGGAGAGCACGAAGTCGTGGTACGCGCGGCGGTCGAAGCGATCGCCGAGCAGACGCTCGACGTCGGTGCGCAGCTCCATCAACCGGGTGTAGCCGCAGAAATACGACGGCGCCTGGCCGGGCGAACGGAAGGTGTAGCGCTCGACCTCCTGGAGCGCCATCGCGGGCGACAGCACCACTTCGTCCTCGAGCACCCGGGTCGCCTCCGCGCGCGTGACGTGGCCGAGCTGGAGACCCGGGTCGAGGTAGGCGCGCGCTGCCCGCAGCAGCCGGTGCTGGAGCGCCACGAGCTGTCCCTCGAGCGGCAGGAGCGGCTTCATCTCCGCCTCGGCGTAGAGCGCCCACCCCTCGACGTTCACGCTGTTGAAGGCGTAGAGGATGCGCGCCTGAGACACCCCCTTCTCGACGATCGAGGCGAACTGGAGCTCGTGCCCCGGCCGGCCCTCGTGAACGGTGAGCGTCCATGCAGCGGCCTCGAAGGTGAAGTCGTCGAAGCCGATCTCCTCGCCGTCCGCGCCCGGGATGCGGAGCGGCAGCACGAACTCGCCCATCTCGCCGGTGTTGCCGATCATCCGGGGCGGCCGCATGTTGGGCGCCGGGGTCGCCGCGGCCTCGGCCTCGCTGGCGAGCCGGATCCGCATGTCGCGCTCCGGCAGGGTCACGATGCCGGCTTTCTCGATCATCGTCTCGAGCTCGGCGATCGTCTTCTGGTAGTGCGCCAGGATGGCGTCGCCGACGAGCTGCTCCTCCTTGAGGTGGCGGAGCACGTCGCGGTAGTCGGCCGACGGCAGGCCGTCGCGCTCGGCGACGAGCGCGGCGATCGTCTGCATCTCGTTCTGGATCTCACGGAACGCGACCTTGGCACGGCTCGTCAGCTCCTCGACCGGCATGTCGATGCCGTACTGGTCGAGCGCGAAGGCGTAGAGCTCCGGCGGCAGGCGGAAGTCGTCCGTGGCGCGGGGCAGAAGCTCATCCCGGAGGAACGTCTCGTACTCGGCGAGCTGGCCCTTCAGCGCCTCGTACGGCTCCTCCCAGCCTTCGAGCTCGTACGCCTGGAAGAGCTGGGCGATGCCGTCGACGAAGCGAGCCGCGTTCGCCAGGTCCTTCTCCAGATCGTCCTCGAAGGGACCGCGCAGGTCCGGGTCCTCGAGGTACGCCCGCGTGTACGCCATCGCCTGCTCGGTGAGCGGCGTGAAGCCCTCCTCCATCCCCGCGTATTTGCGCAGCCGCACCACCGCCGCCGGTCGCCGCTCGGCCGGGACCTGGTCGTCGAGCAGAGCACGGATACCGCCGAATACGGTCTGCGACAGGTTGAAGTAGGGGAGGGAGTACTCCTGCTGGAGGTCGCTGCCGCGGATCGCGTCCTCGGCCGCGCCGATCATGATCTCGAGGTCTTGCCGCACCGCCGGATGGCTCTCCGCCGCCAGCCGCGAGCGCAGGGTGGCGAGCCCCGCCTCCACGTCTGCCCGCGTGCGCTCCTGGAAGTCGGCCGGGATCTGGAACACCTGCTCGTCCAGCCCGTCGATCCCGACCTGCGCCGCCCCTTCCGGCGCGTACTTCGCCTGCACTGCGAGCAGCACCTGCGCGTTCTCGTTGCTCCGCGCGACCCAGTCGTCTGTCACCTCGGCCGCGCCGGCCGGCACCGGCGCGAGCGCCGGCGGAGCGATCAAAAGGACCCCGGCCACCAAGGCAGCGGGAAGGTTGCGGAACACCAGCGACTTCGCCATCGGGAGCACCTCCTCGGTCGTCACGACCGGTATGACGCGCGACCACCCGAATGGTGTCCACGAGAGGCGGGAAAAAGCCCGGCCGGCCGGCGGATACGCGTCACCCGAGGTACGACGGGGAGTGCGGAAGGTTCTGAGTTCGCGACTCGCATGAAAACCAACGCCGGGCTATACTTCCAAGATCTTCGACAAAGCTAGTGCCCGCGATAATTGTCGCGAGGAGGCACGACAAAGCAGCCACACCCAAGTAGGGAGGTAAGACTGCCATGCCTAAGACAACCGAGGGTCACCCAGGGACGCCAACGGAACGGAATGCTTTTCCGGTCGGGAAGAGTATATTCGCCGGGGTCATCACGCTAATTGTTGTGAGATACATCTTTGGATTGATACCTTTGTACTATCCAATTGCCGGGGATCGCGGTGAATTTTACTACAAAGGTCAGGTATTGAGCATCTCGCCGCCCGCAGGATACTGTTACACAAAGCAGAAAGACCTCCTGGAGAACTTATTCCAGGTCACTGACTCTCTGCTACGTTACGACGAGGCGGCGGCGTTCGTTACTTTCAAGACATTCTTGCCCTGTGACGAGGTCTACACCAACAGCCCGATCACTCACGGTTATCAAAAATTTTTAACGCGCGCGCACTATGCCAAGGATGAACAGCCGACTATCCAAGAAATTGGGTTCGTTGGAGTAGGTAACCAACTTCTCCCTACCTCGCCGGATGCGGTAAACCTGTGGCTGAATAGTAATTGGAAGCAAGACTTCACCGCCGCAACTATACTTCCTCCAAGGCTGGCCCCGTACTTCGAGGAGTTCTTCGATTACCGAACCGCTCTTGCAGCTCGGGAGATCGCAACGCTGGCTTGGTCGAATGACGATAGAGAAGAGCGGGGCATGGGCTATTGCAGCACAGCGCTTGGTTACTTATTAGAGCTTGATGAGGATCTCGCATCTTCGCCTCTAGATCGATGGAAAGCAGCGAGAGAAAACTTCGCCACTGCGATTCGCTCAGGGCGCGCCGAGAGACGAGCAGCCATCAAACTGTCTCTATATGTTACCTCGATGTTTGGTAGGGCTATCTATTACGGAATGGCGGAGCGAGTAAACGAAGGAGAGAATCTCTCTGTTGCGCAAGCGATAGCATTCGAGTGGAGCGACAGGCGGTGCAAGGAAGCCGCGGTGTCCGCTCAGCCGCAAGGTGAGCTAGACCTCGAATTCGCAGACTTAAACAACAAGGGAGTACGGTCTCGCTCAGCTGAACGTGGTGTTGTCGGCATCGATAAGAATTGAGCTAAGGTCAGACTGAAATAGCCGGATGGATCGGATGCCGGGCGGGCGAGGGGCCGGGGGTCCGGTCCCGGCGCTCGGCGGACGCCGCCCGCCTGGGCGAGCCTGGGTGGACGGGCGGCCCTGAGGCAGAGAGAGACCGGCGGTCGTGACTGGATCGGCGGAGGCACCTCCGTACAACCAGGGCTCGCCGGTGGACGGGCACCGATCGGTTCTGAGCCGAACGCCCGGTGGATCAGCGAGCCCGGCCGATGCGGGCTCGGCAGCCGACGCCGGGAACGGAGCCCCCGGCCCCCGGGGCGGGGGCCTCCCGCCCGCCGGAGCCACCAGCCCCCCCCGGCCGGGCTCGCCTCCAAACCTAAGCCGCGAGCAGCTGCCGAAGAACGTACTGGAGGATGCCGCCGTGGCGGTAGTACTCGACCTCCTGGGGGGTGTCGAGGCGGACGCGGACGCGGAACTCCTTCGCCGCGCCGTCGTCCCCTTCGTCGGGCGTCGCCCGGACCGTCACCTCCCGGCCGTCCGCGAAGCCGTTCTCTACCCCGGCCGCCAGCCCCTCGATCGCGAACGACTCCCGGCCGGTCAGCCCAAGGCTCTCCGCCGTCTGGCCCTCGATGAGCTCCAGCGGCGCCACCCCCATGCCGACCAGGTTCGACCGGTGGATCCGCTCGTAGCTCGCCGCGATCACCGCCTTCACACCCAGAAGCGCCGGCCCCTTGGCCGCCCAGTCGCGCGACGACCCGGTGCCGTACTCCCGGCCCGCCAGGATCACCAGCGGCACGCCCTCGTCCCGGTACTTCATCGCCGCGCCGAAGATCGACATCGGCTCGCCCGACGGCAGGTGGAGCGTGTAGCCGCCCTCGATCTCCGGCGTCAGGAGGTTGCGCAGCCGCACGTTGGCGAAGGTGCCGCGCATCATCACCTCGTGGTTGCCGCGCCGCGAGCCGTACGAGTTGAACTCGCGCGGCGGCACCCCGCGCTCGACCAGGTACTCACCGGCCGGGCTGTCCGCCTTGATGGCGCCGGCGGGCGAGATGTGGTCGGTGGTGATCGAGTCGCCGAGGAGCGCCAGCACCCGCGCGCCCGAGATGTCTCGCACCGGCTCCGGCTCCCGCCCCATGCCTTCGAAGTAGGGCGGGTGCTTGACGTAGGTCGACTCCTCCGACCAGGCGAACGTGTCGCCCTCCGGCACCGGCAGGGCGCGCCAGGTCTCGTCGCCGGTGTAGACGTCCGCGTACTGCTTCTCGAACATCTCGGAGCGCACCGAGCGCTCGACCACTTCGCGCACCTCGGCGCGGCTCGGCCAGATGTCCTTCAGGTACACCGGCTCGCCGTCCTTGCCGGTGCCGAGCGGCTCCTCGTACATGTCGAGGTCGATGCGGCCGGCGAGCGCGTAGGCGACCACCAGCGGCGGCGAGGCCAGGTAGTTGGCCCGCACGTCCGGGTTGATGCGCCCCTCGAAGTTCCGGTTGCCGGAGAGGACCGAAGCGCAGACCAGGTTGCCGGCGTGAATGGCGTCGGCGACCGCGGTCGGCAGCGGGCCGGAGTTGCCGATGCAGGTGGTGCAGCCGTAGCCGACCAGGTGGAACTTGAGCGCCTCCAGGTCGTCGATCAGCTCGGAGTCCTCCAGGTAGTCGGTCACCACCTTCGAGCCGGGGGCGAGGCTGGTCTTGACCCACGGCTTGACGTCGAGCCCCTTCGCCACCGCGTTGCGCGCCACGAGACCGGCGGCGACCATCACCGACGGGTTCGAGGTGTTGGTGCACGAGGTGATGGCGGCGATCACCACCGAGCCGTGCGTCAGCTCGACCTCGCGCCCCTCGAGCAGCAGGTGGACCCGCCCCTCCTCGACCCGCGGCTCGGCGACCGCGACCGATTCCTCGTCGCCGCCCTCGCTCTCCCAGCGGCGGACCTGCTCGAGCGGGTTGCGCTTGGCGGCGTTGCCGCCGCCCGGCTTGACGAGCTGGTCGATGGCGGCGCGGAAGCTCGACGGCACCTGCGAGAGCGGCACCCGGTCCTGCGGCCGTCGCGGGCCGGCGAGCGACGCCTCGACCGTGGCGAGGTCGAGCTCCAGCGTGTCCGAGTACTCGGCCTCCGGGCTGTCGGCGGTGTGGAACAGCCCCTGCTCGCGGAAGTACGCCTCGGCGAGCGCCACCCGCTCCTTCGGCCGGCCGGTGAACGCGAGGTAGCCGAGAGCGACCCGGTCGACCGGGAAGATGCCGCAGGTGGCGCCGTACTCGGGCGCCATGTTGGCGATCGTCGCCCGGTCGGCGAGCGGCAGGGTCTCGAGACCGGGACCGAAGAACTCGACGAACTTCCCGACCACGCCGCGCTGGCGCAGCACCTCGGTCACCCGCAGCACCAGGTCGGTGGCGGTCGCCCCCTCGGCGAGCGAGCCGGTCAGGCGGAAGCCGACCACCTGCGGGATCAGCATCGAGATCGGCTGGCCGAGCATGGCGGCTTCGGCCTCGATGCCACCGACGCCCCAGCCGAGAACGCCCAAGCCGTTGATCATCGTGGTGTGCGAGTCGGTGCCGACGAGCGTGTCGGGGAAGGCGTAGGTGACGCGCCTGCCGCCTTCGCGCTCCTCGCGCGTCCAAACCGTCTGCGCCAGATATTCGAGGTTCACCTGGTGGCATATCCCGGTGCCCGGTGGCACGACGCGGAAGTTGTCGAACGCCTCCTGTCCCCAGCGGAGGAAGGTGTAGCGCTCGCCGTTCCGCTGGTACTCCATATCCACGTTCTTCTCGAAGGCGTTCGCAGAGCCGAAAAAGTCGACCATCACCGAATGGTCGATCACCAGGTCGACCGGCACCTGCGGGTTGATGCGGCGCGGATCGGCCCCGAGATGCGCCGTCGCGTCGCGCATGGCGGCGAGGTCCACGACCGCCGGCACGCCGGTGAAATCCTGCATGAGGACGCGGGCCGGGCGGTAGGCGATCTCGCGGTCGGAGCGCTTGTCCTTCAGCCACTGCCCGATGGCGCGGATGTCGTCGACGGTCACGCTGCTGCCGTCTTCGAAGCGCAGCAGGTTCTCCAGCAGCACCTTCATGGAATAGGGCAGGCGCGAAACATCGCCGATCTCGGCGGCGGCGGCCTCCAGGCTGTAGTAGGCGTAGGTCTTGCCCCCGACCTTGAGGTCGCGGCGGGTTTTCAGGGTGTCCTTGGTTGGCATGAGCCTCTCTCCTTCGGTTGCGTTGGGCCACGCCTGACGCCCTTGCGCCCGGCGCCGCAGCGGTCCCGAA
>CAZLLV010000428.1:0-6195 GCA_964560325.1 uncultured Thermoanaerobaculia bacterium
GAACGCCACCTGGTCGGGCGCCGCCTCCACGTCGGCTGTCTGGACGATCCGGTCCCGCGCCGCGTCGACCAGGTGGACCGTGTCCTCGCGCGGATTGACCACGAAGCCGAGCCGGCCGTCCGGCGCGAAGGCGATGCGTCCGAGCCCCGCCGCCTCCGCCTCGATCCGCGCACGGACCGGGGAGTCGCCCGGCCGGAGCGGGTCGATCACCACCACCTCGCCCTCGTAGACCGAGACGTAGGCGGCGCCCGAGGCCGACGACCAGGCGATCCCCGCGGCCCGGCCTTCGAGGCCGGTGCGCCGGGTCACCTCGACGGTCCCGGTGTCGAGCACCGTCACCGCCCCGTCGGCGCCGCTCGCGACGACCGCCCAGCGGCCGTCGTCGGAGAACGCGAGGTGCTGCGGACCCGGGCCGGTCTCGACGTGGCGCACGAGCGACAGGTCCCGCGTGTCGATCACCGTGACGCCGGCCGCGCCGAAGCCGTCCCGGTCGGTGGCGGCGGCGACCCAGAGCCGGCGCCCGTCCTCCGTGAGACGGATCTCGCCGGGGCTCCCTCCCACCTCGGCCGACGCCCGCACCTTCCAGGTCGCCGTGTCGATCACCGCCACGCGGTCGGCTTCCGGCATCGAGACGTAGAGCGTCCCGCCGTCCGGCGACAGCGCCCAGTCCTCCCCCGGGCTCTCCAGCTCGATCAGCGCCAGCAGCTTCGTGCCGCCGAAGCCGAACAACGGATCGACGACGGTGATGGTGCCGTCGGTATTGAGCGCCAGGACGTAGTAGACGTTGAGGTTGACCTCGGCCTCGGAGAAGAGCGATCCGCCGAGGAACGTCTGCGCCTTCTTCTTGCACTCGTCGTGCTCCCCGCCGGCGTCCGGCGGCACGAGGTCCATCCAGGCCGCCGGGTAGAGGCCGGCGTAGCTTTCACCGGTCGCCGGGTCGGTGACGCGGAACGACACGCGGACGTTGCGGCCCTCCTGGAACGGGCTCCCCTCCTCGACCGGGTCGAGCGCCTCCATCCGAACGTCGATCGCGACGCCCTCGTTCTCGACGCTCCAGGTCAGCTCGGGGTCGGCGCTCGCCGGAGCGGGAGCCGCCCCGGCGAGCGCGAGAGCGAAGATCGCCGCGGCCGGCGTCAAAGCCCCGCCCCTCCCACCGGCTCCGCGATCGACTCCTCCCCGGCCGGCTCCGGCTCCTGGGCGTTCGGGTCGGGTGTCGAGCCCGTCTCGACGTTGAACAGGCCCCACATGCCGCCGTCGGTGCCCCAGGCGACGTAGTCGCGGTAGAGGTACTCGCCCTGGATCGCGAAGCGGCCGCCGGCGCCCGGCAGCAGGAGCTGGTCGTAGTGGCAGCTCGGGCCCACGCCGTAGCGCGCACCCTGGTACTCCGACTCGCTGCGCTGCTGGAGGACGCTCGAATCCGCGTTGAACGGCATCTCCGGCCAGAGGTGCCCCTGGACCTCGAAGGTGTGGTTCTGGGTGTGACCGCCGGGGTGCACCGTACGGAAGCGCACGGGGTTCGACGGCTCGGCGTCGAAGATGTGGGTCACCGGCCGCTCTCCGACCTTGGCGTCGGTGAAGACGTCGGCGAACTGCATGTCGCGGGTCTCGGTCTCCGGCGTGTTCGGGCTGTGCCCCATGCGGAACCAGAGCGGCTCGGTCCGGTAGCTGAACGCCTTCTGTCCGGACTCGGTCGGATCGTCGTTGACCGAGAGATTCTCCACGGCCTCGAAGTCCCAGTGCGGGTGCGTCTCCTGGTAGCGCAGGTTGACGTCGTCCTGGAAGACGGTCACGAGCTCCCGGAACTGCCCGGTCGGGGTGTTGATCCAGGCCTCGGCGCGGGTCCGGCGAGGCTGCTCCGCCGAGCTGTACGGCGATTCGTACGGGTGGCGATCGGCCAGCGTGTAGGTCGATCCGGCCGGCTCGATGATCAGCGCCCCGACCGCGCCCTTCTGGCTATGCTCGAGCGGATCGGACGACGCCAGGCCGGTCGAGCCGAACTCGATCGGGACGAAGCGCGGCGTCTGCTGCTCCTGGAAGTCGCCGGCGTACCAGTAGTAGGTGATCTGCTCGCCGGGAGCCACGGTCTGGCGGCCGTGGTGATGCACGTTGCGCCCGACGTTGGTGCCGTCCGCCCGCGTCGGATCGAAGAAGACGAGCTGCGGGTGCAGCCCGACCTCGCGCGACGGCTCCACCTCGTTGGCGTTGAAGCCCTCGATGATCATCAGCCAGCCGCTGAATCCGGCCAGGTCGAAGGCGAACGGTCCGGGGTCCGGCAGGTCGTTGCGCAGGGTCACCTTGATGCACTCCCCGGCGTTCGCCCGCAGGATCAGCGGCTCGACCGGGGCGTCCGACTCCAGGATCGGGCGGCCGGTGATGCCGTAGATCAGGTCGTCGGTCTCCACGAACAGGATCGCCGTCGGATCGTGGAGGGGTCCGTGCCGCTGCCCGCTGTAGCCTGGCGGCGTCTTGTCCTCGTCCCACCAAGCGACCGCGTCGTCGCGCCGGTTGTAGACCAGGGACTGCACACCGAGCGCGGGGACGATCGGCAGCACCTCGCGCGCCGCCACGGCGGTGATGTCGTACTCGACCGGGTCCTCCGCGGCCGGTCTGGGGCACGCGATCTTGAGGTTCCCGGCGAGCAGCGGCTCGGCGAGCACACCGACGCCCACCTTGTTCTCGTCCGGTTTCGGATGCAGCTCGTCCGCCGCCACCTCGTCGAACACCGCGTCGCGCTCGGCGTCGGAGATCGCGAGACCGTCCGGGTTGCTGGGGAGCGTCGGCAGACCTTCGGCGGAGACCGACCGGCTCGCGTCCTGGTACAGCCGCAGCAGGCCCCAGACACCGGTCCACTGCCCTTCGGCCGAGGAGTTCGGCTTGACCAGGAAGTCGACCTCCTCGTTCGCCTCGAGGAAGTTGGGCATCGGCGGGACGATGAAGTCGAACCACTCGGAGATGCCGGCCATCTGAGAGTTGCGGTAGCCGGAGGCCGGGTCGAACGGCTCGGCGAGCCACTTCAGCCCGTGGATCGAGAAGTTGTGCTCCTCCTCGTGAGCCCCGACCAGGGTCCGGATCTGCACCGGATCGCCTTCGTAGACCCGCAGCACCGGAGTGAAGGGATCGCCGTCGTGGAGCCCGCCGGTGAGGGCGGGGTAGGGGACGTAGCTCAGGGCCGACCCGTCGGGCAGCACGTTGAACTCCGGGTTCGCCCGGTCGGTCCGGGTCTCGTAGGCGAACGACGAATCGCCCGCCTGCGTCTGGACCTGGCTCGGCGTGCCGCTCGCCGGATCAGTGCCGATCCGCAGGGCGAGCGGCTCGTTGCGGTAGTTCATCACCCACATGCCCGGGTCGTCGGCGGAGACCGCCTCGGGGCACGGCGGGTCGGGGAAGTCGTCGGTGTCGACGAGCCAGGTGCCGTCCACGTCGCCGTCGTTCTCCGGGCATTTTTCGGGCTTCTCGTACAACGCCGTCAGACCGACCTCTTTGCGTCCCGGAGGGTTGATCGCGAGCTCCGGGTTGGCGTAGCCCCAGGTCTCGTCCGGGCAGACCATCGCCGCCGGTCCCCGCTCGTAGGCGAGCTGGAAGTCCGCGTACTCGAGCAGGAACTCCCGGTAACTGTCGCTCGGCGGGTCGGTGATGATCCGGGCCTGCCAGCTCGTCGGCGAGCCGTCCGGCTGCGTGCCGAGCTGCTGATTCGTCTCGTTGTGGTACCAGGTCGAGTCGGGGGGCTCGATCACCAGGCCGGCGTAGAGACCCGTCTGCTGGTGGGTCGACGGCCCGAAGTGATCGTGGGTGAAGACGGTGCGCAGCGTGCGGTCGAAGCCGTTCTCGTCGGTCACCGGGTCGGCCCACCAGCGCTGCACCGTGGTCTGCGCGCCCAGGTAGTCGGGCATCTCGTTGCAGTTGACGTCCGGCCCCTGTCCGAAGCGGGGATCGGCGACCGCTTCGGGGCAGAGCAGCTCCATCGTCACCGGGTCGTACTGCCCGGCGCCCGCTGCGCACAGCTCGGCGTTGAGCTCGCTGATCGCATGGGCCCGCTCCTGGACCTCCTCGGGGCTGAAGCTGCCGTCCTCGTAGTTGAAGCCGTTGCCGCCGCCGTCGGACGAGGTGACGTCGAACTTCACCAGGTGGATGTGCTGGCCCAGGATGTCGGTCGGCGTCCGGACCTGGAAGTCGTCGACCTCGTACTCGAAGGGCACCAGGTTCGTCAGCTCGTAGTCGATGCAGTCGCCGCTGTGGGCGCGGAAGAAGAGCGGCTCCGGCGGGCGGGTGCCGGCCAGCGTGGCGGGCATGTCCGAAAGGAGCGTGAGAATGCGCTGCTGCGGGAAGTGCCACCCTTCCTTGTTGAAGATCACGTCGAGCTGGAGGTCGACCGCCTGGAACGATCGCGAGGTGCTGAGCGGCTCGGGGCTGGTCCGGTCCCAGCACGGCTCGGCGAACGGGGCACCCGGCTGGCGCGGGGCGCCGTTGAGCTCGAACCGGCGGGGCGGCGTGGCGCCGTTCGCCGAAGGCGTGTCGAACCAGCGGGTCTCGTGCGTGAGCATCGCGAGCTGCTCGAGCTTCGTGCCGTCCTCCGGCAGCCGCTTGGCCCGCATCTTCAGCACCTTCTTCGAGAAGTCGAGCCGGGTCTCCTTCGAGACGTACGTCTCGTCCGGGTCGTTCAGGACCACGTGGCGCGGGAGGCCGCCGTCGAGCGGATTCCCGTTGCTGTCGAGGGCGAAGTCGAGCGGCGGGTGCGGCGCCCGGTGGCCGGCGCGGCCGGGGATGTAGAACGGGAAGCCGGGGTTGAAGTAGTCGCTGCCGGAGTTGTAGGCGTTGTTCGCCTGGGTCAAGACGTAGCCCTCGTCGATCTGACCGTCGACGAGCTGCACGCCGGTCGGCGGCGGCGGCATCGCCTTGCCCGGCAGCGGCACGATCGCCGGGATCGGCGTCCCCGCGAGGATCTCGCCGTCCGGCAGGGCGCGCACGGTGGTGACCACCTCGCCGTTCACCACGTCGTGCATCGGCCGGCCGTCCTCGTCGAGCCGGGTGCCGAGCTCGAGCACGTCGTGAACCCGCCAGAGGCTCCACATGCCCTGGGCGAAGTGCGGGTAGAAATGGCAGTGGAAGATCGAGTCGCCGACCGTCTTGTTCTTGTTGCCGCTGCCTTCGTAGGCGATCTCGTAGGTGAACGAGCTCCCCTGGCCGATCGCCTGGCTGTCCATGTACGACGACTGATCGCTCTTCGGCGTGTGCAGCCACTGGTGGGCGTGCAGGTGGAAGATGTGGTGATCGTCGGTGCCGGCGTGGAGGTTGCGGAACTTGACCCGGTCGTTCATGTACGAGTGGTACACGTTCGACGGGTCGTCCGGGTAGAACGCCTTGGTCGCCTTCTTCCCCGGGTCGGGGAGGCAGCTCGTATGGTCGCCGTCGCGCAGGCGCTGCCAGTCGATCGGGTCGTCGCCGCACGGGAAGTTGGCCGGCTTGTCGACGATCATCGCCGGGTCGCCGACCGCCCAGGAGGCGAGGAAGAACTCCTCGTACTTGCAGTCGATGCAGTCGGCCATCGGGCCGAGCTCGAAGCGGTTCGCCAGGATCTCGGCGCCGATGCCGCCGGTGCCGTAGTTGATCGCGAAGGCGTCGCGCACGCTGTGGAGCGTGTGCTGGAGGATGCGGTCCTCGAACTGCGGGAACGCCTGGACCGCTCCGATCTCGTCGTGGAAGACGATCGTGAACTCGCGGTACGGCTCGTTCCGGTGCGGATAGGTCGGGTCCGTCTCCGAGTACGGGAAGTTGTTCCAGCCGAAGAGGTTGGGGCCGGTGATGATCGCCGTCAGGTCGGAGTGGACGATCTCGTTGCCGTCGAGCATCTCGAGGATCGGCTTGCCGAGGCGGTGGCAGACGTCCGGGTCGGTCGAGGTGGTCGGGAACTTCTTGTCGTACTGGATGCTCGGGAACGCGCCGATCGAGCCCGGGAGGCTGTGGGCCGCCACCAGCTCCTTCTGGGTGACCTGGCTGCGGAAGTAGCGGGACCGGCGCGGCTGCACGTTGACGGCGCCGAAGAGACCGGCGGAGATCGATCCGCCGTCGCCCTGGCCGCCGACCATGGCGCCGCCCGAGTACATCAGGTAGGTGCCCTCCTTCTCGGCGTAGATCCGGTACGTTCTGGACTGCCCGGGCGAGACGAGCCCGTTGCCGCTCTGCCCCACCCACATGCCG
>CAZLLV010000429.1:0-3890 GCA_964560325.1 uncultured Thermoanaerobaculia bacterium
GAGGTGGAGCCGGTGCCGGATGGGCTGGTGGCGGAGGTGACGGTCGACGATCTGGCTTCCGCAGGTGCGTTGGAGGTACCGGACGAGCCCGCTCGGGAGCCGGCGTGGGAGCGCACGCGGGAGAGTCTGCTCGGGCGCAAGGGGCGGTTGCGGGGGTTCGCGATCGCCGGGCCGGAGCGGATCGAGGCGTGGCTACTGGTGCTACCGGCCGAGGCCGAGGACGGCGACCGGACGGCGGAGGTGCTCGGCCTCGGCGCCGCCGACCCGGAGCGGAAGCCGCTGCTCGTCGGCGCGCTGCTGCGCCACGCGATCCGGAACGAGGACGGCGACCTCCGTCTCGTGCGTCTCGCGGACGGCGAGCTGCCCGAAGAGACCCTCACCGCCCTCGGCTTCCGCCCCGAAGCGCAGTACCATCGCTACGCCACGGAGGCGAAGCCGCTTTGAAGACATACCATGACGTGCAAGGCGACGGGGGGTCGGACGTCCTCGGCCAGGTGCTCGCCCGGCAGCGCGCCATCGAGGACGCGCTCGCCGGCGTGCGCCGCATCATCGCCGTCGGCTCCGGCAAGGGCGGCGTCGGCAAGAGCACCACCACCATGGGCCTCGCCCGCGCCTTCCGCGAGCGCGGCCAGGCCGTCGCCATCCTCGACGCGGACCTGAACGGCCCCTCCCAGGCGCGCCTCGCCGGCCTCGAAGGCGCCCCCTGGGTGCCGGGCGACGGCGGCCTCGCGCTCCCCCGCCGGCCGGACGGCATCGGCGTCGCCTCGACCGGCAGCCTGCTCGCCGCCAACCGCCCGCTCGCCTTCGACACCGTCTCGAAGGGGGAGCAGCAGACCTGGCGGGCGACGCGCGAATTCTCGATGCTCGCCCAGCTCCTCCACTCGGTCGCCTGGGGCGAGCTCGACCTGCTCCTGGTCGATCTGCCGCCGGGCGCCGAGCGGTCGGTCCAGTACGCCGAGCTGCTGGCACCGCTCGGCGGCGCATCGAAGCGGGTCTCGTTCGTCGTCGTGACCGTACCGTCCGACGTCTCGCGCGGAGTGGTGGCGCGCTCGCTCACCGCGCTCGCGGAAGTGGGCGACGAGGAGAACCCGCCGCCGCCGGTCCTCGGCTACGTCGAGAACATGGCCGGCTACTTCTGCCGCGAGTGCGGCGGCGTGCGCCCGCTCTTCCCGGAGCCGACCGTGAGGCTCGACGCGCCCTGCCTCGGCCGGGTCCCGTTCGACCCGACGCTCGCCGAGCTGTGCGACCGCGGCTGGCCCGCCAGCTCCCCCGCCGAGCGCAGCTCCGAGGCCTACCGCCGCCTCCGCGAGGTGGCCGACCAGATCGACCCGGAAGGAGAGGTATCAGGATGAGATTCTTGTGCGTGGCCTGTGACCAGCCGATGAAGCTCCAGTCCGTCGACGACTCCGGCGGCGGCTCGCTCTCGGTCCTCTACGGCTGCCCGACCTGCGACGCCGGCTTCGCCATGCTCACCAACCCGTACGAGACCGAGATGGTCCAGTCGCTCGGGGTCAAGATCGGCCCCGCCGCGGCCGGCGGCGAGATGGCCGACGGCGCGCGCGCCGCCTCGGGAGGCAAGTGCCCGTTCTCCGGGATGGTGGCCGGGATGGAGGGCGGTGACGAGAAGCCGGCGAGCCGACCGATCGGCCCGATCTGGACCGCCGAAGCCCTCTCCCGCCTCGAAGGCATCCCCGAGTTCGTGCGCCCGATGGCGCGCCAGGGGATCGAGCACTACGCCAAGTCCGAGGGGTACGCGGAGATCGACGAGAAGGTCCTGGCCGAAGCCCGCACCCGCTTCGGCATGTAGCCGGCTCAGCCGCTTCCCGCCACCAGCATCAGCACCTCCTCCTCCACCTCCCCGTAGGCGGTGTCCAGCTCGTCGTGGAGCGCTCGGGTCGTGGCGAGGGCGGTGGCGGTGCGGCAGAAGGTTTCGATCTCGTCGCGTGAGAGCTTCGTCCGCGCGCGGTCGCGGAGGAAGCGGCGCAGGACCTGGTGGCCGCCGATCTCCGTCTGCCACACCTCCGGTTCGAGACCGGTGAAGGCGTGGCCGGCGGCGCTCACCACCACCCGGCGCTCGTCGGGCCGGTAGTCGACCGGCTTCGGGCCCAGCTCGACCGGGCCGACCGGCCCCGCCGAGCCTTCGAGGCGCACGATCGGCCGGTCGAGCGACGGGTCGCGAAGGAGGTGGAGGTCGATCAGGCGTGCGCCGAGCGCCGCGAGCGCCCGGAACCCCGCCGCCCTTCGCGGGAAGGGGATGCGCGGGAAGTCGAGCTCGAGGAGCTCTGCGTAGCGGCGCCGGTAGGCCGGGGCGTGGAGGACGGCGTAGACGTAGGCGAGGAGGTCGCGGGGCTCGACCGGCGCGCCGTAGGCGGCGGCGAGCACCTTCGCGATCCGCGGCGCGACGTTGGGCCGCACGTCGAGACCGCTCCCCTCGCCCGGGGACCCCTCGGGGCCGAAGAGGACCGACTGCCGACCGGGCGGCGCGGCGTCCGCGGCCGGCGCGGCGAGCCAGAGAGGGAAGAGGGTGTTGATGTCGTAGGCGCTCACCGCCTTGTGCCCGGCGATCCGGTCGGTCACCAGCGCGCCGGTGCCGTCGCGACCCTGCCGGGGCACCACGAGGCCCAGGTTGTCGATGCGCAGCATGTGCTCCATCACCGCCCGGCGCGGCCGCTCGATCACCGCGTCGGAGTAGAAGACCCAGCGGCTGTCGAACGGGCGGTAGAGGATGGGGACGATCCGGTGCTTCCAGTCGTCGTCGGCACGGACGGCCGAGAGCGCCTCCTGGGGGTCCCAGGTGCGGGTGCGGCGGAGGGTCAGGAAGAGATCGGTGACGGGGTCGCTCGGCGGTGTCGCGGCGAAGACCGTGAGCCGGCGTTGCAGCTCCCTCCAGCTCCGGTCGATGGCGAAGGCGTCGCGCCCCGTCACCACGCCGACCGAGCGCACCGGGAAGATCTCGGGCAGCGGCACGAAGCTCCGGTAGCGCTCGGCCCGGTCGCGGTCGAGGGCGCCGAACAGGAAGTGCGGCGCGCGCGGCTCGATCTCGGTCCAGGCGGTGCTCTCCACGTCGTTCTCGGCCAGCCAGTCGAGCTTCTCCCGCCGCGTGCCCCGGAGGTCGGCGCGGAAGACCCCCTTCGCAATGCCCTGCTTCTTGACCAGCAGGGCGACCGAGACCCCCTGCTGAATGGCGAACACGTTCTCGTCCGGCGCCGCCTCCCGCTTGTTCGGGTTGCCGTGGAGATCGAGCAGGTAGATTTGGTCGAAGCTCGCCAGCAGCGACTCGCGCAGCCCCCGGAAGGTCGGATTGTCGAGGTAGCCGTGGTTGAGCACCAGGCCGACCACCCCCTCCCCCGCCCGGTCGATCTTCCACTGCGCGAAGCGGAGGAACTTCACGTAGTCGTCCCGCAGCCACTTCGGGTTCTTCTCCCCCAGCGCCTCCCCCTCGACCCGGTAGTAGCCGTCGTCGGCCGCCCCACCCGGCCGCTCGTACCCCTCCCGCATCAGCTCGTCGATCCACCCGTTCCGGTTCGCCGAGTGGCCGCGGTAGGGCGGGTTGCCGACGATCACGTTCACCGCGTCCTCCCCCTCCGGCGGGTCCTTCTTGAGCCGCTCGGCGGCGACCGACTCGCGCGACAGCGAGGCCATCCCGGGCAGGTCGCTCTGGGCGAGCGGCGCGCCTTCGAGCGTGTTGGTGAGGAAGAACGGGAAGCTCTCGCGCGGGCCGAGCGGCATCGCCCACTCCTCGAGCAGGTAGCCGATCTTGAGGTGGCCGACGGCGTACGGCGCCATCATCAGCTCGAAGGCGGCGAAGCGTCCCAGCAGGTGCGGCCGCAGGCTCGCGAAAGCCCCCGCGCCGTACGCCTCCGCGTGCGCCTCCCGCGCCACCTTCCAGG
>CAZLLV010000430.1:0-9338 GCA_964560325.1 uncultured Thermoanaerobaculia bacterium
CACCCTGCAGGTCACGGTGCTCGAGGGGAGCGACAAGATCAACGTGGTGCCGGCGCGGGCGTCGGCCGAGCTCGACGTGCGCCTCCTCCCCGAGACCGACGCGGAGGAGTACCTCGCGCGGCTCAGGGAGGCCCTGGGCGACGGTCTGGAGGTCGAGGTGCTCCTGACCTCGGAAACGGCGCCGCCGTCGCCGGTCGAGCACCCGGTCTACCGCGCGGTGGCGGCGGTGCTCGAAGAGACCGCTCCGGTCGTGCCGGCGTTCATCCCGGGGTTCACCGATTCGCGCTACTTCCGCGAGCGGGGGATCGCCGCCTACGGCGTGTCGCCGTTTTTCGTCGAGCCGCAGCAATTTTTTGGCATTCACGGGCCGGACGAGGCGATCCCGCTCGCCGAGCTCGACCGCGGCGTGGAGCGCATGCGCCACATCGTGCGGGCCGCCGCAACCCGTTGACGACGCTTGCGGATAGAGCATTGCGTCGATGGAACGCGGCTTGCGTTCCATCCTCCGAAAGGAACGACAAGGAGGTATGCAAATGGGCGAGCGGAGGCGCACGCGCGGCTTCACCCTGATCGAGCTCCTGATCGTCATCGCGATCCTCGGCATCATCGCGGCGATCCTGGTTCCGAATCTCCTCGAATCGATGCAGAAGGCCAAGCAGAAGCGGACGATGGCCGACATGAAGCTGGCCGGCACGGCGATGATGGCGTGGCTGACCGACCAGGCGGCCGGCGCGGCCGCGGCCGGGGCGTCACGGTCGCAGATCGACATCTCGGAGATCACCGTGAAGGACGTGGAGACGCTCGAGAGCATCCTGGTTCCGAGCTACATCCAGGAGATCCCGGCGCTCGACGGCTGGACCGAGCCGTTCGACTTCCACCTGATGGAGGAGGATCCGAACGCGGTGCACGTGCTCGCGGTCCGCAGCAACGGACGGGACGCACAGCCCCAGAACGACACGTACACCACCGGACCGTTCGATCCGACCGACTACGACCAGGACCTCGTCTGGGTCGACGGCGGCTTCGTCCGCTGGCCGCAGCGCACCGAGTCGGACGGTTCCTGAGAGCTTCGCGGGCCGGACCCCGGGCCGGCTACAATCCCGGCCGTGTCCGTCCGCCTCCTGCTCGACCTCTACGCGGCCCTGGTCGGCCTGGTCGCCGGCAGCTACCTGAACGTCGTCATCCACCGCCTGCCTCGGGGGGTGTCGACGGTGCTGCCGCGCTCACGCTGCCCCACCTGTGGCGGCGCCATCCGGCCGCTCGACAACGTGCCGCTGGTCTCCTGGCTCGCGCTCGGCGGGCGCTGCCGCCACTGCCGCTCGCCGATCTCGCCGCGCTACCCGGCGGTCGAAGCGGTCACCGCGGCGCTCTTCCTCCTCTGCATGGAGCGCTTCGGGCCGTCGCCGGCGGCGGTCGTGGCGGCGCTCTTCTGCGCCCTGATGATCGCGCTCGCGGGCATCGACATCGAGCACTATCTGCTCCCCGACCGGATCACCCTGCCCGGCATCGCCCTCGGGATCGCCGTCCAGCCCTTCACCGGGTGGAACGGCGACGGGTGGCACGCAGTGCTCCAGGGTGCGCTCGGAGCGGCGGTGGGCGGCGGCGTGCTGCTCGCCGCTTACGGATCGTGGTGGCTGGTTCGGCGGGAGGAGGGGCTGGGGCTGGGCGACGTCAAGATGCTCGCCATGATCGGCGCCTTCCTCGGCTGGCGCGGGGTGGTCGTGACCTTGGCGCTCGGCGCCGGAACCGGCGCCCTCTTCGGTCTCGGCCTGATCGCGCTCGGCCGCGGCGGCATGCGCTCGAAGCTGCCGTTCGGCGCCTTCCTGGCGCTCGGCGGCCTGGTCGCCCTCTTCTTCGGCCACGCCCTGGTGCGGCTCTACCTCGACGCCGCCTTCGGTCCGGGCCTCTACGGTCTCTGAGCCCGGTGACCCCGGCGGGGAGTAGAATCGCCGCCATGCTCCTGCGACGACTCGACACTCCGCTCACGGCCCGGCTCCGGCCGATCGCCGTCTTCGCCCTCCTCCTGAGTGTCGCTCCACCCGCCGCCGCCGACTGGCTGGTGACCCGGGACGGCGCGCGCATCGAGACCTCCGGCGAGTGGCGCGAGGAGGGCCGGCTGATCGTGTTCGAGCGTGCGGACGGCACCCTCGCCTCGATCCGGGGATCGGAGGTCGACCTGCCGGAGAGCGAGCGGCTGACCCGGGAGATGGCCGAGCGGGCGCGCGCGCCGCGTAGCGAGCCGGCGGACCGGGAGCCTCGCGAGGCGAAGATCCGGCTGACCGAGAAAGAGCTGCCGGCGGCGGGCCGGCTGTCCGGCGACGATGCGGACGCGGCGGACGGCACGACGGCCGTAGAGGGCGAGACGGAGGAACCCCTCCGGATCGCGTCCTGGCAGGAGGTCGAGGGCGCCGCGGAGGCCGGCACGGCGTTCTCGGGCCTGGTCCGCAACGTGGGGCCGGAGATGGCGCTCGGCGTGCGGGTGGAGGCGACGCTCTTCGACGAGGCGGGCACACAGATCGCCGCCGGTCCGGCGGAGCTCGAAACGAGGTCGCTCGCGCCCGGCGCGTCGAGCCGCTTCCGGGCCTCGTTCCCGGGCGTCTTCCACTACGAGCGGGTCGAGCTCCGTGTCGCCGGGACGATGATCGAGTCGCGCCCGGACGACGAGGGGCCGGAAGGCTAGCCGGCCCCCCCTCCTCGATCCCCGCTCCCGAGCCGCTCCCCGAGCGCCGCGGCGACCGCCGCCACCAGGTCGGCGTCGTCCGCCGGGTCGACCGTCCGCAGGTCGAGGACGACCCGCCCTTCGCGGACGTAGCCGACCACCGGCGTCTCGTGCGTCCGCAGCCGCCGGAGCAGCTCGTCGCCGCCCGGAAGCGCGATCGCCTCGCCCGGGATCGGCCGCTCGGGGGCCGATCCGCCGCCCAGGTAGGCGTCGGCCGGCACCCGGCGCGGCGGCCCCCCCCTCTGAGCGGATTCGGCGCCGGGCAGGGCCTCGATCACCCGGTCGAGCCGTCGGCCGTGGGTCTCCGGGTCGGGCCAGAGCCGGTCGAGCGGCATCGGATCTCCGCAGAGGTGGCGGCGGAGCACCGCCTCGAGCGTCGCGTAGGTGGCCCGGTCGGGGCGGAACGCCCGGTAGAGCGGGTGACGGCGGCAGCGCTCGACCAGCTCCGGGCGGCCGACCAGCAGGCCGGCCTGCGGCCCGCCCAGGAGCTTGTCCCCGGACGAGGTCACGAGGTCGCAGCCGGCGGCGATCAGCTCGGCGACCGACGGGTGGTCGGCGAGCTGCGGCGCCGGATGGGGCCGCAGCAGGCCGCTCCCCTCGTCGACCACCAGCGGCACCTCCCGCGCGCGGGCCAGCGCGGCGAGCTCGTGCGGCGGCACGGCGGCGGTGAAGCCGACCACCCGGTAGTTCGACGGAAAGACCTTGAGCAGGAGGGCGGTCCGGTCGTCGATGGCGCGGGCGTAGTCGGAGAGGCGGACCCGGTTGGTGGTGCCGACCTCGACCAGCTCGGCGCCCGCCGCCGCCAGCATGTCCGGGATGCGGAACGAGCCGCCGATCTCGACCAGCTCGCCCCGCGACACGACCACCCGCCGCCGGTCCGGCGGGACGAGCGCCGAGAGCGCCAGCACCACGGCCGCGGCGTTGTTGTTGACGACGGTGGCGTCGCCGGCGCCGGTCAGGGCGGTGAGCAGCGGGCGCACCCGGCGGTTGCGGTCGCTCCGGCGGCCGCTCTCGAGGTCCATCTCCAGGTTGCCGTAGGCGTCGAGCAGGGCCGGCAGGGCGCCCGCGGCCTCGCGCGGCAGCGGCGAGCGGCCGAGGTTGGTGTGGACGAAGATGCCGGTGGCGTTGATCACGCGGGTGAACGGACGACCGTGGACCTCCTCCACCCGCCGGGCCACCTGTAGAGCGAAGCCGCCCGCGCTCGCCGTCCGGCCGTCCCCCTCCGGACCGCCGCCGCCGGCCGCCAGCTCCTCGCGCACCTCGTCCAGGACCCGCCGCGCTTGGACCCGCACGACCTCGCGTCCGTATAATCCGATGAGGTGGCCGAGGGCGGAATCCGCCAGCAGACGGTCGACCGGAGGGATCCGGCGCCGTGGGTCGTCTCGAACCGGGTTCGTCATGGCACCGCGAGCATTGTATGCCCCCCCTCACGCCCAGCGAGCGGATGGACCGCCTGCAGCGGGACATCGTCCAGATGCGGATCCACTCCGAGCGCTTCTTCAACGGCGCGCCGGGGGTGAGCTTCCCGGACGTCGAGCGGGAGCGCGTGAAGATCGCGGCCGAGCTGCGGAGGCTCCGCAACTCGCAGCTCTCCGGCGTCGAGGAGCACTTCCGCCTGTCGAGCCTGGAAGGGAAGTTCAACAGCTACAGCGAGCGTTTCCAGCGCCGGGTTCGGCAGATGGAGGAGGGCGGGCCGGGCGCTGCCGCCCGCGCCGAGCGGGAGAGCCGCCCCGATCCGCGCTCCGGCGTGGAGCTCGACGAGCGGATGGACCGCCGGGCGGTCGAGGCCCTCTACCAGGGCCTGCACGACGGCTCCGGCGGACGGCCCCGCTTCGACCTCGACAGCTTCCGCGACTACCTCGACCGCCAGCTCTCGACCATCCGCACCAAGACCGGCTGCGACCGGGTGGTGTTTCGGGTGGCGGAAGAGGACGGCAAGACGAAGCTCAAGGCGCGCCCCGTGGACGGCACCTGACCTCCGGCCCCGGCCGGTAGACGAGAACGAGGAGTACCCCTTGCGTCGACAGACACCCTGGATCACCCTGATCGTCCTCGGCGCGGCCGCACTGGTCGCGCTGCGGGCGCCCGCCGTCGCGCCGCCGGCCAACCTCGGCCAGGCGATCGAATCGCAACGTATGCTCGCCGCCGAGCAGCCGGGCGACCCGCAGATCCTCAACGACCTCGGCAACCTGCTGCTGCTCACGGGCGCCATGGAGGAGGCCGAGGAGGCCTACCGCGACGCCCTCGCGATCGATCCGGCGATGGCTTCGGCGCGCTACAACCTGGCGCTGCTGCTCGCCCAGACCGAGCGCCCCGGGCTCGCCCTCGACGAGCTCCAGCGGGTGGTCGAAGCGCAGCCGGACAACGCCTGGGCGCACTACCAGATCGGCGCCGTGCTCGACGACCGCGGCGCCGACCGGCGGGCGGTGCGCCGCTACGCGACGGCCTTCCGGCTCGACCCCCAGCTCGCCTTCTCCGACGTCAATCCGCACGTCATCCGCAACGAGCACCTGACCGAGGCGATGCTCATGGCCTACCGCGACATGCCGCTCGCGACCCAGGCGCCGAAGACCTACGAGCGGCCGGCGCGCGTCGTCGACCTGCTGGTGCCGCCGCCGGCCGAGGCGGCCGCGGCCTTGGCCGACGAGAACGCCGCCCCGGCGGCGCCGCGCTCGCAGGCGACCTACGCGCCGGGCGCCGCGGCCGTCGAGGAGGGGGCGACCGGCCAGGGCGGCGAGCGGGTGCTGCGGGAGCGCGACCTCGAGCGGGGCGGCACGGTCAATCAGATCGTGGCGCCGGGCTACCAGCCGCCGCGCGGCGGCACCCGGGTGCCGCCGGTCCGGACCTACACGCCGCCGGGGCGGGCGCAGCCGGACGATGGGAGGGCGCCGAGCGCCGCACCCGGTCAGCCGGGGAGCCGCCAGCCCTTCGTCCCCGGCATCCCGAGCACCGGACGGCTGGAGCTCGAGCTCTTCCCGGTAGAAGACGGCGACCGCGAGACGCTCGCGGCGGCCGGCTGACCACCGCTCTCGACCGCCGGTGGGGTCCGCTCACCGGCGGCGGATCTCGACACCGCTCACCCGCAGGGTCGGCGCTCCGATCATGCCTCCGGCGAGCGGGAAGAAGGTGAGGTCGCGCCCCGCAGTCTCGACGTGCCGAAGGAGCGAGCCGAGGCCGGCCTCGACGGCGGCGCCGGCGAGAGCGCCCACGGCCGCCCCGCCCTCGATCCGGAACCCGACGACGGGGATCGACACGCGATCCCCCGCCAGGTCGACCCGCGGCGCGCCGTCGACGTCGATCAGGTAGTAGCCGCGCGCCACCTCTCGGAGCATCTCACCCACCCCCAGGTCGGCGCTCGGTGCGAGGTAGAGGTGGCTCGGTCCCGGAGCGGGGAGGTCCCGCCAGCCCGGCCGCCGCGTGCAGGCCCAGCGCCGGGCGCCGCGGCCCGCGCGCGCCGGGCGACCCCGCCGGGGGCTCGATCGGGGGGCCGACCGAGGAACGAGGGGAGGCCGGAGGACCCCGGCGTCGATCAGCGTCGCGGGCGCCGTGAGCGACCCCTCGCCGTCGATCGGTGCGGCGAGCAGGCCCCCGGGCAGGCGGGCGTCGTCGACCACCGTCACCGCGTCCGAGGCGAGGCGGCCGTCCCGGTCCCGGAGGGCCTCCGCCCGTTCGCCGGCCGCCTCGCCGAAGAAGAGCGGCAGGAGGCTCGCGAGCAGCCGGGCGCCGACCGCCGGAGCGAAGAGCGCCACCGCACGGTCGAGATCGGGCGCCGTGCCTTGCGCCGCCACGCTCAACCGGTCCGCGAGACGCCGCGCGAGGGCCCGGGGATCGACGTCCGCCGCCGCGCGCACCGCGAGCTCGACGGTCGCGGCCGCCGGCCGCGCGTCCCCTCTCCCCCCCTCCGCGAGAACCGCCTCCAGCCGCACGATCGCGGCCCGCCCGCGGGCGGCGGCGGCCACGCCCGGCGCGCCCGCCAGCCGGCTCGCGATCTCCCACTCGCTCGCGCCGTCGGAGAGCCGTGCCCGCAACAGGCGCGCCCGGGGGAGCTCGGCCGCGAGCTCCTCGCGCAGGGTGGTGAAGAGCCCCACCGCCTCCCGCTCTCCGATCAGGGGGGCGTCGAGATCGACCGGGTCGCGCCAGCGCTCGCCGGGCTCTTCGAACAGACCGGGGCTCTCCCGGGGGTCGGGCTGCGGGAGCGCCAGCGCCTCCCCGTCCGCCTCCGGCCAGCCGCCCTGCCCGGGGCCGTCGGGCGAGGGGGCGCCGGTGGCGGCGGCGAAGAGCGAGCTCCGGTCGTCGCCGGCGCGCACCGCCCACCCCTCTTCGCGGTGGTAGGAGACGGCGACGCCGCCCGGCGTCTCCTCGATCACCCGGGCCCGCCCCCGCTTGGCGTAGACCTCGGCCGACGAGAGGCCCCGGGCCGCGAGCGCGTCGAGCACCGCCGCGAGCGCCGCCGCGCGGTCCGGCGCCACCGCAAACCCGCCGCTCACCCGGTCATCTCCACGCCTTCGAGCCGCAGCGCCGGGGTGGTCGCCCAGACCGGCAGCAAGCGACCGTCCTTGGCGCACCAGCCCGCCCCCGCCGCCCGCGCCTCGGTGCCGACCGCCACGACGCGTGACAGCAGGCCGGCGACGGTGCCGACGATCCGGAACGGCCCGACCGGCTCGGCCGGGGTGCCGTGGCGCAGGCGCCTCGCGCAGGGCACCTCGAGGACGAAGCGGCCGGAGAGCGGGTCGAGCGCGCCGCGCGACACCTGCGAGACCAGAAAGCCGCCCTCGGTGCCGGCCGCGAGGTCGGTCTCGCCCTCGCCGGAGAGGAGCTCCAGGTGGGTCGAGCGGGGCCCCGGCGGCTCGTGGCGGTTCGCCCGCCGGCCGGCGCCGGGGAGGAGCACCTCCGAGCCCCGCGCCCAGAGCCGGTCGGCGAGCGGCTGGGAGACCACGCCGTCGCGGATCAGCCAGCGCCGCGCCACCGCCACGCCTTCGTCGTCGCTCCGGCGGCGCACCGCGGCAGGCGCGGTGCCGGGATCGTCGAGCACACTCAAGCGCGGCGGGCCCAGCGGCACCCCGACCGCCGCCTCCGGCCGGCCGCCGAGACCGAGGGTGTCCGCCTCCAGGGCATGGGCCACCGCCTCGTGCAGGAAGACCGCCGTCGCCTGCGGGGCGAGGACCACCACCGCGTCGCTGCGCGCCTCCGGCGGCGCGGCGTTCCGGCTCCGAAAGCGCTCGACCAGCGCCTCGGCCGCCTCCTCCACCGCGCTCGCGAGCGCGGCGTCCGGATCGGCGTTCGAATCGGAAGCGGGCTCCGGCACCAGCGTCCCCCAGCGCCCCCAGGGCAGATCCGCCCGCAGGCTGAAGAAGCGCTCGCTCTCCGGCTCCGGCACCAGGCGGGGTCCGACCACCTGAACGTGGCGCCGGTGCCGCTCGACCGTCAGCCGGACCGGGAAGGCGACGTGCCGGGCGCGGATGGCGCGGCCGATCGCGAACGGCAGCTCCGCCATCCGGTCGAGCCCGTCCACGGCGCCGGCGCCGTCCCCGGAAACCCAGGGGGCGACGTCGAGGCGCGGCTCCGGGTAGAAGGCCGACGGGAGAACTCGCGCGACCTGGCGCAGGGCGTCCGCGAACGCCTCCGGCGCGATCGCGTCGCGCGCCGCGAGCCAGGTCCGGCCGCCGCGCACCAGCCGCAGGCCGAGCCCCTCCTCGCGCCGCACCCGGACGCCGGGCGCCTCGCCGTCGGCCGGCAGCTCGACCTCCTCGACCCGCTCGAAGAACGCGTCGGTCCAGTCGTCCGCCGCCCCCTCGCCGGCCTCGGTGCCGCCGGGCGCGAGCTGCGAGAGAGCCCGGGCGACGGCGGCGGTGTCGAGGCTCGCGAACGGATGGGGGTGGGGAGCGGCGGCCGGCACGGGGCCGAATCATCCCACGATAGACTCGCCGCCCGATGACCGAGACGAAGACGCAGGACCGCAAGCGCGAAGAGCTCCGCGAGCGCCTCGAAGCGTCGCGCCGAGGAGGCGGCGAGGAGCGCGTCGAGCGCCAGCACGCCGAGGGCAAGCTGACCGCCCACGAGCGCGTCGACCTTCTCCTCGATCCCGGCTCGTTCGTCGAGCTCGACGCCCTCGTGGTCCATCGCTGCCGCCACTTCGGGATGGACGAGAAGAAGATCCCCGGCGACGGCGTGGTCACCGGCTACGGCACCGTCGACGGCCGGGTGGTCTACGTCTTCGCCCAGGACTTCACGGTCTTCGGTGGCTCGCTGTCGGAGACCAACGCCCAGAAGATCGTCAAGATCATGGACCTGGCCATGGAGAACGGCGCTCCGCTCGTCGGCCTGAACGACTCGGGCGGCGCGCGCATCCAGGAAGGGGTCGCGTCGCTCGGCGGCTACGCCGACATCTTCCTCCGCAACACCCTCGCCTCCGGCGTGGTGCCCCAGGTGAGCGCCGTCCTCGGCCCCTGCGCCGGCGGCGCCGTCTACTCGCCGGCGATCACCGACTTCGTCTACATGGTCGAGGAGACGAGCTACATGTTCGTCACCGGCCCCGACGTGATCCGGGCGGTGACCCACGAGGCGGTCACCAAGGAGGAGCTGGGCGGGGCGATGACGCACAACGCGACGAGCGGCGTCG
>CAZLLV010000431.1:0-2814 GCA_964560325.1 uncultured Thermoanaerobaculia bacterium
CTTCGCCGGCGCGCGGCTTGCGCGTGGTGTGGCTCACCGAGAAGGCGAGCTCGCCGCAACGGCCCGCCGGTCCCTCGAGGATGCTGTTGATGAGAGTCGTCTTGCCGGCCCCGGAGGGTGCCGAGAGGATGAAGAGCTCACCACGTTGCATGGGATCGGGAACGCGGAGCGCCGCGCGAAAGCTGAATATACCACAGGGGGTTACGGGCCGGGGGGACCTGGCACGGGACGGAGTGTCGTAGGCGGGATCGCATCCTGCCGTGTTTCGGACGGGCCACCGGGACGTGCGGGGGGTGAGGGTGGTTGGAGGGTTCGGTGGCGTGGGACGGGGCCGGGGGGTCCCGCCCCGGCGGCGGGGTGGGAGCCCCCAATCGGCGGTGGCGGTCGGGGTGGCGACCGTGGCTCGCAGGACCGCTCGCTGCCACAAGAACCGGCGAGCGCACGCGCTCGCCCAGGCGGGCGCTCCCCCGAGCCCCCGGTTCGGGACCCCCGGCCCCGTCCCCGGCACCGTTCGGTGGGAGGTGAAGGAACCCCCGCCCCGGCCCTCACTCCTCGAGCAGCCCGAGGGTTCGCCCAAGGGAGAGCGTTCCCTTGACAGCGCGAGGGCGCGAATGTAGCGTAAGGCAACTCGACGAAGGGAGGCGACTGGACGGGAGATCACGACGGCAGGATCTCACTCGTAGCAAGAGTGATTCGCCAAGGCCGGCTCGCGCACTGACCGACGCCGACCTCGAACCTGGAAAGCGGGCATGACAGCGGTTGCAGCCACTGCCATGCCCTGAGCCGACGCAAAGGAGAAAGCAATGCGCCGACCTGACGAGAAGTGTAACCGCACCCCCACCGACCCGTTCCACGACAACGCCTTCCGCAACAGCTTCTTCGAAGCCCTCCTCCACCGCGAACCCGAACCCGTCGCCCCCGGCAGCGACCTCGCCGGCCCCTGGCGGGTCACTCGACTTCATGGCGACGGGCCGCCGCTCTGGGCGGTCTACGGCTTCGGCGAGCGCGGTCCCCGCTTCACGTTCGAGGAACCGGACCTCGCCTACCTCGCCGCCACGGCGCTGGCGCTGGCGGAGCGGCCGAGCCGGTTCCGCTTTCAGCGCGGAGCGGACGACCGCGTGCACCTGATGCACGACGGCGAGGCGGTCGGCACGACACGGACGCCGGAGCTGGAGCACACGAGTGTCGCCACGGACCTCACCCGCCTCGACGACCTGCGAAGCCAGCCGCAGGCCCTGGCCCATCTCCTCTCGGCGGTGCCGTTGACCGTCCTCCGACGAGCCGGCGCCATCCTCGCCGACGAGGTGCGGCGCACTCGGTAGCCGGATCAGTTGGTCCCCCGGGCCGGTGCACCGACACCGGTCCGGGGGCTTTGGGTGGTTGGAGCGTTCGGTGGCGTGGGCCGGGGTCGGGGGCTCCCCGCCCGGGCGTCGGGGTTGAAGCCCGCATTCGGCGTGGGGGTCGGGGTGGCGGCGTCGGCTCGCAGCACCGCTCGGTGCTATTGGAACCGGCGAGCGCAAGCGCTCGCCCAGGCGGGCGCTCCCCCGAGCCCCCGGTTCGGGACCCCCGACCCCGTCCCTGGCACCGATCGGTGGGAGGCGAGGCGCCCCCTACCCACCCGGTCTCCATCCGGTCGACTCCGGAAACGGTACTATTTCGGTGTGTGCCGCGACGGTGCGATGGCGGCCTACGGCTCATCTCACCGTCTGCACCTGACCCGCCTCTCCATCCCCTACTCGTCGCCCACCACCCACGTCGAGGGTCCGGGCCGGGGGCTCTCGCGCTGGAGCGCGGTTGAGCGAGCCGAGCTGGCACGGCCGGTGGGAGTGCACGCCAGGTGGGCGGCGAAGCGAATCCAGGCGAGGCCTACGGTGGAAGGGTTCACAGCCGAGCCGTGCCGGAGGCGCGAGAGCCCCCGGCCCGGACCCGCATCGTAAGGCACGCCCGGTCCAATCACCACGCCCGCCTACGCCTCCCCTCCCACCGCGTCCCCCGCCCAGATCCGTCGCTGCGCTTCCTTCGGCTTCGCTCAGGACAGGCAGGATGACAAAGCGCCGGGGTCATTCGACGTTCTGGACTTGCTCCCGAAGTTGCTCGCACAACACCTTCCCGTCGAGCACCGCCTGCGTCATCCGGGCGTTTCGGCACTTCGCGCCGATGGTGTTCAGCTCCCGGAAGATCTCCTGCGTCAGGAAATCCATCCGCTTCCCCACCGCCCCCTCCACCCCCATCAACTCCCCGAAGTGCGCCACGTGCGCATCCAGCCGGTCGACCTCCTCCATCACGTCCGACCGATCCGCCAGCGTCGCCACCTCCTGCGCCATCCGCGCCTCCCCCGCCACGTCGAACGAGTGCTGCTCGTGAAGCACCGCCCGCACCCGCTCCCGCAACGCCCCCGCCGCCTCCTGCCGCGCCTCCGGCGCCAGCTCCCGCAGATGCCGCGCCACCTCCGCCAGCCCCGCCAGCCGCTCCTCCAAAGCCTCCCGCAGCTTCCGCCCCTCCGTCTCCCGCGACTCCACCAGCTCCCCCAGCGCCTCCCCCGCCACCCGCAGCAACACCGCCTCCTCCCCCTCCCCCCAGTGCCGCTCCGGCTCCGCCACCCGGAGAAGCTGCGGATGCCGCAACAGATCCCCCGCCGCCAGCCCCCCCTCGATCAACCCCTCCTCCCGCAACCCCGCGAGCAGCCCGGACAGCCGGTGGAGCGCCGCGCTGTCCACCTCGAAGCGACTCTCCCCCGCCGCCACCTCCTCCACGTCCACCCCCACCTCCACCCGCCCCCGCGACAGCCGCTCCGCCAAAAGCTCCCGCAGCGCC
>CAZLLV010000432.1:0-4599 GCA_964560325.1 uncultured Thermoanaerobaculia bacterium
GCGTTCCGCTGAAGGTGCGGCGCAGGCTGTCCATCTGGAACAGCCGGTCCTGCGCGTGGAGCCAGCCGAGCATGTACATCGCGTCGTGCTCGTTGAGCGCGAAGACGTGCGGGATCGCGAGCGCGTCGATTCGCAGCCGGACCGACCTCTCGAGCCCGGGGACGCGCACCTCGTCGATCGCCACGTCGACCGCGCCGGGCAGGGCGTCCTCGGGCGAGCCCGCGAGGGCGAGGAAGGGCTGTGCCTGGACGATCGACGGGAGAGAGAGCAGGGATGCGAGAACGAAGAGAGGGACGAGTCGGCGCATGAGCGGGGCCTCCTGACGAAGAGTGCGGTACGAAGTCTGCGCGATCATATCGCCCCCGTCCGCACGTCGGGGGCCGCCGCTTGGTAGACTCCGCGCCAGTCATTCCATGAACCGACACGCGAACGAAGTACGCTGACCCACGATGTTCCGGCTGATCGCGAGGTACGGGAGCGCGCGGCGCGATCGCCTGGTCGATCGTCCCGAGATCACCCTCGGCTCCGCGGAGGGGAACGATTTCGTGCTGCCGTTTTCCGGGGTCTCCCGCCGCCACGCCCGCGCCGAGCGCACCCCCGACGGCGTGCGCATGGTCGATCTCGACTCGAAGAACGGGATCGTCGTCGGCCGCGAGCGGGTGGGCGAGGCCCTCCTGCGGGCCGGGGACCGGGCGTTCCTCGGCCGGGTCTCGCTGTCGGTGGAGGCGGTGAGCGAGGACGACCTCCGCCTGGCTTTCGAGCTCGCCGGAGAGAGCGCCGATCCGTCGGGCTCCGGGTGTGTGGGCGCCTTCGAGACCGCTCCCCGCTGGGCCCTCTCCCTCTTCGACGCGCTCGACGGGCTCTCCGCCGACGCCGCCCAGACCGCGCGCCAGTGCGTGCTCGAGAAGGTGATCGGCGCGATCGAGGCGGACGGTCTCTGGACCTTCGCGATGGTCGGTCATCCCTACTTCTACTTCCTGCGCGACTCGGTCGGGTCGGTTCCCGCCGAGGAGATCGTCGAGCGCGCCGTCGAGCTCGCGTCGGGCCGCGATGCCGGCGGCGGCGATCCGCCGCTCCCGATCACGATCGACAGCCCGGACGGCACGATCGTCGCCTGCCCCCCGCGCGGCGGCGACGGGCTGCTGCTGGCCGCGTCCTTCGCCCCCGGCGCGTGCCCGGCGCCCTGGGTCGGCCACCTGTTGACCGACCTCGCCGAGCGCATGCGCGCGCTCGAGGCGGCCCCGTGCCGCGACGACATCCCGGTCCTGGTGCGCCGGCACGCGAGCGCGGCCGCGGCGCAGTACGGAAAGCGGATCCGCGGAATCACCGCGAAGGCGCTCGAACGGCTCCAGGCCCGGCGCTGGGACGGGCGCTGCCAGGAGCTGGAGCGGGTGGTCGCCGCGGCCGTGCTCCGCTGCCCCGACGGCGGCGCGCTCGAAGCGGCCCACTTCGACGATCTCGACGGCGGTTCCCCGCGGGCCGAGACCGGCTGATCGGCGGCCCTGACTCTGGTACGCTCGCCGCGGCGGGCGGCCCCGCCGGCTCCGTTCAAAACCCAGCGCCACAACCCACGGGATCGACTGCCACCGGTGACCTCGATGACCGCGTCCACCAGCCCCTCTCCCGACCGGTCCAAGACCGACTCGGTCGCCATCCTCGACTGCGGCGGGCAGTACACCAAGGTCATCGACCGCAAGGTCCGCGAGCTCGGCGTACGGTCCGAGATCTTCCCGATCGACGTCGATCCGGCGGAGCTCGAAGGCTTCGACGGGATCATCCTGTCGGGCGGCCCGTCCTCGGTCTGGGGCGACGCGAGCCCGGTCTGCGATCCCGGCCTCTGGCGGCTCGACCGGCCGGTGCTCGGCATCTGCTACGGCATGCACCTGATGGCGCACGGCTTCGGCGGCGTCGTCACCGGCGGCGACGGCAGCGAGTACGGCGTGACCGAGATGACGGTCGACCGCTCGGTGCCGCTCTTCGAAGGGCTCCCCGAGAACCAGCGGGCGCTGATGAGCCACGGCGACTCGGTGCGCGAGCTGCCCGAGGGATTCCGGGTGGTCGCCCGGTCGGAGGACGCGGTGGCCGCGATCGCCGACCCGGAGCGCCGCCTCTACGGCGTGCAGTTCCACCCCGAGGTCGACCTGACCGAGCACGGCAAGGAGATCCTCTGGAGCTTCCTCCACCGGGTCTGCGGGCTCGCAGGGAACTTCGTTCTGGAGGACCGGATCGACTCGGCGGTCGCCAAGATCCGCGCCCAGGTGGGGGAGCACCCCTGCCTGGTCCTGGTCTCGGGCGGCGTCGACTCGGCGGTCTCGGCGGCGCTCCTGCTCCGAGCCCTCGAACCGGAGCGGGTCTACGCCGTCCACGTCGACCACGGCCTGATGCGCAAGGGCGAGAGCGACCGGATCTGCCAGGTGCTGCGCGACATGGGTCTCGTCCACCTCCAGCGGATGGACGCCGCCGAGATGTTCTTCCACGACACCGTCGAGGTGGAGGAGGGCGACGGCCCCGGGGGCGCCGAAGCCCGCACCCTCGGGCCGCTCACCCGCCTCACCGACCCGGAGGAGAAGCGGCGGCTGATCGGCGAGATCTTCCTGAAGGCGCTACGCGAGGCCGCGCTCTCGCTCGAGCTCGACTTCGACGAGACCTACTGGGCGCAGGGGACGCTCCGCCCCGACCTGATCGAGAGCGGCAACCCGTCGATCTCCGGCTTCGCCCACAAGATCAAGACCCACCACAACGACATCGAGCTGGTGCGCCGCGCCCGGGAGCGCGGCATGGTGGTCGAGACCAACTGGGACTGGCACAAGGACGAGGTCCGCCAGGTCGCGCGCATGCTCGGCATCCCGGAAGAGATCGCGAGCCGCCAGCCCTTCCCCGGCCCCGGTCTGGGCGTGCGGCTGATCGCCGACGACGGAGCGGGTGGGGTGACGGAGGAGCAGAGGCACGCGGTCGCCGAGGCGGTCGCGGAGTGGAGCTCGGCTTTCTCCGGCACGGTGGTGCCGGTGCGCACCGTCGGGGTGCAGGGGGACCAGCGGAGCTACCGCTACCTGGCGCTCGTCGCCGGACCGCGCGGGCGGGAGACGGAAGCGTTCGACGGCGTCGACTGGGAGGCGCTCAGCCGCCTCGGCAACCGGCTCGCCAACCGCTTCGACTTCGTCAACCGGACCGCCTACGTGCTCAACCGCGCGGAGGTTCCGCCCGGCCTCGACCATCACCCGACCTACGTCACCGAGGAGACGGTCGATCTGCTGCGCGAGCTCGACGCGATCGTCACCGATCACCTGACGCTCGGCACCGTCTCGCAGGCGTTCGCGGTGCTGCTGCCGATCGGCCGGGAGGGACGGTGCTCGGTCGCCATCCGCACCTTCGTCACCGAGGACTTCATGACCGGCCGCCCGGCGAAGGTGGGCGACGGGCCGTGGAGCGAGGTGCCTCTGCGTGCCGTGCGCGAGATGGTGGCGAAGATCGAGGGCGGCTTCTCCGACCGCATCGACCTGGTGCTCTGGGACGTGACGTCCAAGCCGCCCGCGACCGTCGAGTGGCAATGACCGCGTGAACCCGACCGGCGACATGACCGCGGAAGAGTTCCGGCGCTGGGGCCGGGCGCTGGTCGACTGGATCGCCGACTACCGGGAGCGGATCGAGGAGCTGCCGGTGCTTTCGCGCGCCGCGCCGGGCGAGGTGCGCTCGAAGCTGCCGGCCGAGCCGCCGGAGGAGCCGGAGGGTCTCGACGCGATCCTCCGCGACCTCGACGAGATCGTGCTGCCCGGCATCACCCACTGGCAGTCGCCGAGCTTCTTCGCCTACTTCCCGTCGAACGCATCGCTGCCGTCGGTGCTCGGCGACCTCGTCTCGACCGGCCTCGGCGTTCAGGGGATGCTCTGGGCGACCAGCCCGGCGTGTACCGAGCTCGAGACCCACGTCCTCGACTGGCTGGTCACGGCGCTCGGCCTGCCGGACGGCTTCCGGTCCGACTCCGAGGGCGGCGGCGTGATCCAGGACACGGCGTCTTCCGCCGCGCTCTGCGCTCTCGTCGCGGCGCGCGAGCGGGCGGCGGAGGCGGGCGTACCGCTCGACCGGATGACCGCCTACGCCTCGGACCAGGCGCACTCGTCGATCGAGAAGGCGGTGCGGATCGCGGGTCTCGGTGCCGAGCGGCTCCGTCTGCTGGAGGTCGACGAGCTCTTCCGGCTGCGCCCGGACGCCCTGGCGGCGGCGATCGCCGAGGACCGCCGGGCCGGCCTCGTGCCGATCTTCGTCTGCGCCACCGTCGGCACCACCTCTTCGCTCGCCGTCGACCCGGTCGACGAGATCGCCGCCGTCTGCCGGGACGCGGGGGGCGCATCGCCCTGGCTCCACGTCGACGCGGCGATGGCCGGCACCGCCGCGCTCTGCCCGGAGCATCGGGACATCCACCGCGGCGTCGAGCACGCCGACAGCTACTGCTTCAACCCGCACAAGTGGATGTTCACCGCCTTCGACTGCGACGCCTTCTGGGTGCGCGACCGGGCGGCGCTCGTGCGTAGCCTGTCGGTCCTGCCCGAGTACCTGCGCAACACGGCGACCGAGTCGGGCAAGGTGATCGACTACCGCGAC
>CAZLLV010000433.1:0-6928 GCA_964560325.1 uncultured Thermoanaerobaculia bacterium
GGCCTTCGTGACCCTGGAGGCGCTGCCGCTCACCCCCAACGGCAAGGTCGACCGCAAGGCCCTGCCGGAGCCGGAGGCCGACCGGCCGGAGCTGGGCAGCGAGTACGCGGCGCCCCGGACGGACGCCGAGCGGGCCCTGGCTGAGATCTGGGCCGACGTCCTCGGCGTCGAGCGGGTCGGCATCCACGACAACTTCTTCGCCCTCGGCGGCGACTCGATCCTCAGCCTGCGGGTGGTTTCCAAGATGGCGGCGGCGGGTTGGACGGTGACTCCGCGGCAGATCTTCGAGGCTCGGGACCTGGCGGCGCTGGCAGATGCCGCGCTGCCGGCCGCTCCGGCGCCGGCGGCGGGCGAGGGCGCCGTGGAACGGGACGCCGAGCCCGGACCGGTCCCGTTGACGCCGATCCAGCGCTGGTTCTTCGAGCGCCGGGTGCCGGAGCGTCACCGCTGGAACCAGTCGCTATTCCTCCGCCTGCGTCGCACGGTGGACCCGGCGGCACTGGCGGCGGCGGCTCGGGCCACGGTGTCCCGGCACGACGCCTTTCGCCTCCGCTTCGTCCCCGAGGACGATGCGTGGCGACAGACGCTGGCGGAGGACGCCGGGCCCGATCCGGTGGCGCGGATCGATCTCTCGGCGATCCCGGACGGGGCCCTCCGGGAGGCGCTGGAGCGCGCTGCGGCCACGGTCCAGACCTGTCTCGACCTGACGGAGGGGCCGCTGGTCCGGATGCTCGTCTGCGAGACCGGCGGCCGAGGGGACCGGCTGCTGCTGACGGCGCACCATCTGAGCGTCGACGCCGTCTCCTGGGGGATCTTGCTGGAGGACCTGGCCCGGGCGCTCACCTCGCTGGAGGCGGGCGACGCCTCGGACGACGGTGCGGCAGCGGCCACCACGCCGTTCTCCACCTGGGCCCGCCGGCTCCACGAGGAGATCCGGGAGGGCGCCTTCGACGACGAGCAGCCGTACTGGCGCTCGGTTCTCCAGGGAGCCGCCACCGATCTGCCCCGGAGCGGCCACGGTCCGGACGTGGCGCGTTGGGTGGAGTCCGTCGAGCGGACCCTGGACGAGGAGACCACCTCCGTGCTCCAGCGGGAGGCCGCCCGGGCCTACCGAGCGACCCTCCAGGACGCTCTCCTGGTGGGCCTCGGGGAGGGCCTGGCTCGCTGGCGCGGCGGCGGGGAGCGGCGGGGCACGGGGTGCGGAGAGGGCGCCTTCGCCATCGAGCTGGAGGGGCACGGTCGGGAGGAGGGGCTGGTCCCCGGCGCC
Source organism: uncultured Thermoanaerobaculia bacterium (assembly GCA_964560325.1). Taxonomy (GTDB): domain Bacteria; phylum Acidobacteriota; class Thermoanaerobaculia; order Multivoradales; family DATKCC01; genus CAZLLV01. The sequence continues at coordinate 1,268 of CAZLLV010000433.1, forward strand.
GACCTCTCTCGGACCGTGGGGTGGTTCACCGCCCTCTTCCCGTTCCGCCTACACGGCCTGCCGGCGGACGGCGGTGAGGACGCCCGCGCTGCCCACCTGGGCGCGGAGCTGCGCCGGGTCAAGGAGCGGACGCGGGCCGTGCCCCGGGGCGGGGTCGGCTGGGGAGCTCTGGCCGGGACGGGTGGAGAATCCCTGCCGTCCGGCTTCGCGGTGGGTCTCAATTTCCTGGGGCGCCTCGACGGCGCGGGTCAGACCCACGGCCTCCTGGTCGGCGCCGACGAGGCCGTGGGTGCCACCCAGAGTCCCGACGTGGAACGTCCCCACGCTCTCGAGGTGGTCGCCAGCGTCCGGGGCGGCGCCCTGGTCCTCAGCTTCGCCTACGGCTCTCGGGTGCTGGCCCGGGAGAGGGTGGAGGCCCTGGCCGACTCGTGCGCGTCGGCGCTCCGCCTTCTCGCCGACCACTGTCGCCGGCTGCCGGGACCGATCCTCTCCGCCTCCGACGTCCCCCTCGCCGGGCTCGACGACGACGCCCTCGACCGGCTGACGGCGGGGGCCCAGGAGACGGCGTCTGGCGGGATCGAGGACGTCTATCCCCTGGCGCCCCTCCAGGAGGGCCTGCTGTTCGAGTGCCTGGCCCAGGGCAGCCCGTGGCTCTACTACGAGCAGCTCGGCCTGCGCTTGCGGGGCCCGCTGGACGCCGACGCCTTCCACGCCGCCTGGCGGCGCGTGGTGGAGCGCCACCCGGTCCTCCGTACCTCCTTCGTCTGGGACGGGCTGGATCGTCCCCTCCAGGTGGTGCACCGGCGGGTCGAGCTGCCGTGGCATGTCGAGGACTGGCGGGACGAGGCGGGGGCGGGCGAGACGATCGACCGGCGTCTGGACGAGCTGATGGCGGAGGACCGCCGGCGGGGGTTCGATCCGGCGGTCGCACCCCTCATGCGCTTCATCCTGGTGCGCCTGGGCGACGAGGAGAGCTTCTTCCTCTGGAGCCACCATCACCTGCTCCTCGACGGCTGGTGCCTGTCCCTGGTGGTGGAGGAGGTCTTCGCCGGCTATCGGGAGGCCACCGGCGGCGTGGCGGCCCGCCTCCCTACCCGCCGGCCGTACGTCGACTTCGTCGCCTGGCTGGCGGCGCGGGACGATGGAGCCCCGGAGCGGTTCTGGCGCCGCCGCCTCGCCGGTATCGAAGAGCCGACACCGCTCCTGGCGGCCCTCGGGGGCCACCCCGGACCGACGGCGGCCGGCGGCGAGGCGAGTGAGCCGCGGCAGGACGTCCACGAGCTGCGCCTGTCCGCCGAGACGACTGCGGCGGTGGATGCCCTGGCTCGCTCCCGGGGCACCACGGTGGGCACCCTGGTCCACGGTGCCTGGGCAGTACTGCTCTCCCGCTTCACCGGCCGCCGCGAGGTCCTGTTCGGCACCGTCGTCTCCGGCCGGCCTCCTTCCCTCTCGGGCGCCGACCAGATGATCGGGCTCTTCGTCAATACCGTTCCGGTGCCCATCGGGGTGCCGTCCGGCACGTCGGTCGGGGACTGGCTGGCAGAGCTGCAATTGGAGCTCGCCGAGCTCCGGGACCACGAGCACGACCCGCTGGCGGACGTCCAGCGCTGGGGCGATCTGCCGGTCGGCACGCCACCGTTCGAGAGTCTGCTGGCGTTCGAGAACTATCAACGCGGGGCGGCGCCGCCGGAGGGGGAGGTGGGGCTGGCGATCGAGGACTTGCGGATCTTCGAGGCCACGAGCTACCCCCTGACCCTGGCGGTCGGGCCCGGTGAGCGGCTCCTCCTGCGGCTGGAGTCCCTCCGGGCTTTTCTCGATCAGGGAGCGGCGGAGCGGCTGGTGACTCACCTGGCGACGGTGATCGAGGCGATGGCGGAGCGGCCGGAACGGCCGGTGGGGGCGCTGCCGACAGCGAGCGCCGCCGAGGTGGCGCAGGTGGTGACGGCGTGGGGACGCGCGCCGGCGGCGCCCGACCCGGAGGGCGACCTCTTCGCCCTGGTCGCTGCCGTGGCGGACCGCCGGCCGTCGGCGCCGGCGGTGGTGTGGGAGCGGGATGCGATCTCCTACGGCGAGCTGGTGGCTCGGGCGGAGGCGGTGGCCCGGCGCCTGCGGGCGGCGGGGGTGGGGCCGGAGTCCCTGGTGGGGGTCTGCGTGCCCCGCTCACCTGACCTGGCGGTGGCGCTCCTGGGCGTCCTCGCGGCCGGCGGCGCGTACCTCCCTCTCGATCCAGCCTACCCGACGGAGCGGACCGTATGGACCGCCCGCAGTGCCGGCGCCGGATGGCTTCTCCACGACGGAGGCGACCACGCCCGCGCCCTGATGGCGGCGACCGGCCTGCGTCCGGTGCCGCTCACTCCTCCGCTCCCCGACGCGGGCGCGGCGGACGACGCGACGCTCGACCGGACGGGCCTTCTCGACGGCGCCGCATCGGTCCTCTACACCTCCGGCTCCACCGGACGGCCGAAGGGGGTGGTGACGAGCCACCGGGCTCTCGCCGGCTACGCCCTCGACCTGGCGGAGCGCCTGGAGCTGGGGCCGGAGGATCGGGTGCTCCAGTTCGCCCCGATGAGCTTCGACGTCCTGGCGGAGGAGATCTTCCCCGTCTGGCTCGCCGGCGGTGCGGTGGCCTTCTACGATCCGGCGGAGCTGGGTACCTGTGCCGGCCTCCAGGGGGCGATCGAGCGCCTGGGAGTCACCGTCGTGGAGCTGCCGGCGACTTTCTGGCACGAGTGGGTCCGGGAGCTCGACGACGGCGGGGGTCGTCCGCCGGACTGCCTGCGGATGGTCCTCGTGGGCTGTGACCGCCCGGCTCCCGACCGGGTGGCCTTCTGGCGTACCACCGGTGTGGAGCTGGTGGTGGTGTTCGGCCTCACCGAGACGGCGGTCACCAACACCCTGGCCTTCGACGAGGGCGCCGAGACCGGCCGCTCCGCCGAGCTGCCCATCGGCCGGCCGGTGGCCGGCAGCCGAGTGGCGGTGCTCGACCGGGAGGGCCGCCCGATGCCGCCGGGGGTCGCGGGGGAGCTGATGATCGGCGGTCCCGGTCTCGCCCGAGGCTACCTGGGCCGGCCGGCCCTCACCGCCGAGCGCTTCGTCCCCGACCGGTATGCCCCGGAGCCGGGGGCCAGGACCTACCGGACCGGCGATCTCGCCCGCTGGCGGGACGACGGGACACTCGATTTCCTCGGCCGCGTGGATCACCAGGTGAAGGTCCGCGGCTTCCGGGTCGAGCCGGGGGAGGTCGAGGCGACCCTGATGCGCCATCCGGCGGTGGTGGCGACGGCGGTGACCGCCGGCGCGGGGGTGGACGGCACCGGACAGCGCCTGGTGGCGTGGGTGGTGACGGACGAGAGCGGATCGGCCCCGGCGGGACCGGACGTGCTACGGCGCTTCCTGGAGGAGCGGCTGCCGGCCCACATGGTGCCCTCGCTCTTCGTCCCCCTCGAGGCTCTTCCGCTGACCTCCCACGGCAAGGTCGACCGGGCGGCTCTGGAGTCCCGCGACCTGCCGGAGGCGCCGGTGGCGGCGGCGCGGGGGACCGAGCCGCGGACCGCCACCGAGCAGGCGATCGCGGACCTGTGGTCGGAGCTCCTGGGGGTACGGCGGCTCGATGTCCACGCCGATTTCTTCGACCTGGGTGGCCACTCCCTCACCGCCACCCGGACCATCGCCCGCATCCGGCGGACTTTCGACGTCGACCTGTCGTTGCACACTTTCTTCGAGCGGCCGACAGTGGCGTCCCTCGCGGTCGAGGTGGAGCGGGCCCTGCGATCCGGCGCCGGCACCGAGCTGCCACCGCTGGAGCCCCGGCGGCCGGCGGACGGCCCCGCGCCCCTTTCGTTCGCCCAGGAGCGGCTCTGGTTCATCGACCGCCTGGAGCCGGAGAACCCCGTCTACAACATGCCGGTCGCGCTGCGACTCACCGGTCCTCTGGACCGGGGGGCGGTGGCCCGGGCTTTCGCCGAGATCGTGCGGCGTCACGAGGTCCTGCGCACGAGCTTCGCGGAGCGCGGGGGAAAGCCGACCCTGCGGGTCGAAGAGGCCCCCGGCTTCCGCGTGCCACTGGTGGATCTTTCGGGGCTCCCGCCCGCCCGCCGAGACGCCGAGGCCGAGCGGCTGGCCCGGGCCGACGCCCACCGGCCGTTCCGCCTGTCCGAAGCGCCACTCCTGCGGGTGACCCTGCTCCAGCTCGCGCCCCGCGACCCGTCGGACGCCGAGCACGTCGCCCTGGCGAACCTCCACCACGTCGTCGCCGACGCCTGGTCCATGGAGGTCCTCACCGGCGAGCTGAGCGCTCTCTACCCGGCATTCCACCGGGGCCTGCCGTCGCCCCTGGAGGAGCTGCCGGTGCAGTACTCGGACTTCGCCGCCTGGCAGCGCGCCTGGCTCAGCGGGGAGGTCCTGGAACGCCAGCTCGATCACTGGCGCCGCGATCTGGGGGGTGAGCTGCCGGTGCTCGACCTGCCCACCGACCGGCCCCGGCCGCCGGTGCAGAGCTTCCGGGGCGGCCGGCGCTTCCGCTCCCTGAGCGGACCGCTGGCCGGCGCCCTCCGGGAGCTGGGCCGGAGCGAGCGGGCGACCCTGTTCATGATCCTCCTGGCGGGATTCCAGGCGCTCCTCGCCCGCCTCGCCGGCCAGGACGACGTGCTGATCGGCACTCCGGTGGCGAACCGGAGCCACCACCGGACCGAATCGCTGATCGGCTTCTTCCTGAACACCGTCGTCCTGCGGGGCGACCTGTCTCGGGACCCGAGCTTCCGGGAACTGGTGGCCGGGACGCGGGAGCGCTCCCTGGGCGCCTTCGCGCACCAGGACGTGCCGTTCGAGCGCCTGGTGGACGAGCTGGGGGTGGCACGCGACCTCTCCCGCCCGGCGCTCTTCCAGGTGATGTTCGTCCTCCAGAACGCCCCCGCGGAGTCCCTCGACCTGTCGGACGTCCGGCTCGGGGCGTTGCCGGTGGACGTGGAGACGGCGAAATTCGACCTCACGCTCTCCGTCGAGGAGACCGCCGACGGTCTGGCGGCGAGCCTCGAGTACGCCGTCGACCTGTTCGACCCGGTGACGGTGGACCTCCTCCTGGAGCGCTTCGAGCGCCTGCTGGGTGCCGCCGTGGAGGAACCGGACCGGGCGCTGAGCGCCCTGCCCCTGCTGTCGGAGGCCGAGCGGCGCGAGCTGCTGGAGTCGCGGGTTCCGGGCCGGCGGTTCGAACTCGGGGAGGCGGGTTTGTGGGAGCGTTTCGCGGCGGTGGCCGCGGGGCGGCCGGCGGCGGTGGCGGTGGTGGGCGGAGAGGCGCGGTGGAGCTACGGGGCGGTGGCGGAGCGATCGCTGTCGCTGGCGGCGCGGCTGGCGGCGCTGGGGGTGCGTCCTGGGGACCGGGTGGCCCTGTGCGTGGACCGCACGGCGGAGCTGGTACCGGCGATCCTGGGGGTCCTGGCGGCGGGGGCGGCGTACGTGCCGCTCGACCCGGCGCACCCGGCCGAGCGTCTGCGCGACCAGGTGGCGGACGCCGGGGTGCGGGTGCTGGTCACCGCCGGCTCGGCGGCGGAGCGGCTGCCGGAGGATCTCGCCGTCAGCGGCGGATCGGTGGAGCGGGTCGACCTGGGCGCGCTGGGTGCCGTCGGGGGGGCAGACGGCTTCGAGCCGGTCCGGGTGCCGTCGGGC
>CAZLLV010000434.1:0-7234 GCA_964560325.1 uncultured Thermoanaerobaculia bacterium
CCGTCCCCGTCATCAACCCCCCGACCACGAAAGTCGCCTTCCTCCGGCTCCACCCCCGGTGGTCGATGAAGTACGCCACCACCACCTCGAGCAGCGAGATCGTCGACGTCAGCGCCGCGAACATCACCAGCAGGTAGAAGAGCGGCGCCAGCACCACCCCGCCCGGCAGCGCGAAGAGCATCCGCGGCAGCGTGGTGAACAGGATCGCCGCGCTCTGGGTGAAGGTCGCCTCCCGCTCCGCCTCCGGCACCGAGAAGATGATCGAGAACATCACCACCGCCGCCATCAGCGCGATCAGCGTGTCGAGCAGGCAGATCATCGCCGCGTCGCGCCGGATCGACTGATCGCGCGACGTGTACGAGCCGTAGGTGATGAGCGCGCCCATGCCGAGCGACAGGGTGAAGAAGGCGTGCCCGACCGCTTCGAGGATCGCGTCGCGGTCGATGTCGCTCCAGTGGAAGAGGAAGCGCATCGCCTCGCCGAAGCCGGGCGAGAGCGCGGCGGCCACCACCAGCACGCCGAGGATCACGAGGAGCACCGGCATCAGGAGCTTCGTGACCCGCTCGATCCCCTCGCGCACGCCGACCAGCACGATCGCCATGGTCGCCGCCATGAACAGGACGTGGAAGCCGATCTGGTACGCCGGGTCGGCGAGGAAGGCGCCGAAGCGTGGCCCCAGAGTGTCGGCGATCTCGGGCGTGAAGCCGGTCACCGCCCAGCCCACGCACTTGCCGAAGTAGTAGACCGTCCAGCCTGCGACCACCGAGTAGAACGACAGGATGACGAAGCCGCCGAAGACGCCCAGGAAGCCGAGGCCGGCCCAGGCGCGCCCGCCCGGTACGCCCTTCGAGAGCTGGAGGAGCGCCGGCACCGGGCTCTCCTCCGTGCGGCGGCCGATCAGGATCTCGGCCATCATGATCGGCGCCCCGATCAGGAGCACCGCCGCCAAGTAGACGAGGACGAACGAGCCGCCGTCGTTGGCGTAGGTGATGTACGGGAACTTCCAGATGTTCCCGAGCCCCACCGCCGAGCCGGCGGCGGCGACGATGAAGCCGATGTGGCTGAAACGCTGGCGCTGCGGCTCCAAGGCGCGGCTACTCCTCGGCGGGAGCGGTCGCCGGGGGCTCGACGATCTCCACCGTCTCGCCCGACGCGATCGGCCCCGGTACCACCTGCGACGCACCCGACGGCCACTCGACCTCGATCTTCTCGACCGAAGCGGCCTTGCCCAGGCCGACCCAGAGCGGCAGCGAGCTCTGCGCGAGGTATCCCAGCTTGCCGTCGTGGTAGCGGGTCAGCACCCGGCCGCCGGCGTGGACCCGCACCAGCGCGCCGAGCCCGTCGCGGTTCGAGCGCGTGCCGCGGAGGTCGATCACCACGTGCTTCGGATCGGTCCTGCTCGCGAGGTCGCTCACCAGCACCTGCGGCGCGGAGTTGAACTCGTTGGTCACCACGTCGAGGTCGCCGTCGCCCTCCAGGTCGAGGATCACCGACGAGCGCGATCCGAGGGTACCGGTCACCGTGTGCGGACCGCTCCGGCTGCGGCAGTACGGCTCGTCCTTCTCCGCCCCGGAGCATTCGACGTCGAACCAGGGCGTCTGGGTGGCGCCGCCCCGGCGCGGCTCGACCCCGAGCACGAAGGCGCTGTCCACGAAGCGCTCGCCGCCGACGTTCATCAGGACCGAGTTCGGCTGGTAGCGGAACGGGAAGTTCATGCTGGCGGTGACGAAGAGATCCTGGAAGCCGTCGGCGTCGAGGTCGCCGACGCTCACGCCCCACGGCCAGTAGACCTCGGTACCGGTCGCGTCCGACACCTCCTCGAAGCGCGGACCGTCCTCGACCGCGCCCCGGTTGCGGTAGAGCGCGTTGCCGAAGACGTTGTCGTCGCCCCCTTGCAGGTACTCGTCGTCCCACTGGATGTCGGCCTTCTTCGTCTCGTCCTCGTACCCGATCTGCAGGCTCATGTCGGAGTGCATGTCGGTGACGTAGACGTCGAGCCGGCCGTCGCCGTCGAAGTCGAGGAGCGTGATGCCCATCGCGCCCCACGGCGTCGCCGGGAACCACGCCTTCGTGACCTCCTCGAAGCGCCGCCCTTCGACGTTCTGGTAGACGTGGTCGTCGCCCTGCATGTTGAGCAGGTAGAGGTCGAGCCAGCCGTCGCCGTCGAAGTCGGCCGCGGCGGCGTCGCCGGTCCAGCCGGTGTCGACCAGGCCGACCCGCTCGGAGACCTCCTCGAACCTCATCCCGCCGTCCTCGCCCGAGACGTTCCGGTAGAGCAGCGTGCGCTCGTACCGGTCCGGGTACTGGTGGCCGGAGAAGGCGTCCGGCGTACCGACCCAGTAGCCGCCACGACCCTGCTCTTCGACCGTGTAGCGGCCGACCTGGGTCACCAGCAGGTCGAGCCGGCCGTCGCGGTCGTAGTCGAAGAAGAGCGGTCCGGACGAGTGGCCGACGTGGCCCACACCGGCGCTCTCGGTCACGTCCCGGAAGGTTCCGTCACCCCGGTTCTCGAACAGGACGTTGCCCATCCGGACGGTGGTGACGAAGAGGTCGGGGTCGCCGTCGCCGTCCGCGTCCGCGAAGGCGGCGCCGACGCTCACCCGGTCGGCGAGGGCGACGCCGGCCTTCGCCGTCACGTCCTCGAACCGGGGTCCGTCTTCGCTCGATCCGACGTTGCGCCAGAGCGGGTTGCCGCCCATCTGCGAGAGGAAGGAGAGATCGGTCCGGCCGTCGCCGTCGAAGTCGGCCGCGGCGATCCCGTTGCCGTGGTCGTAGTGGACCATCTTGTAGTGGCGGCCGGCGTCGTCGACGATCCGGTGCTCGAACTCGATGCCGCTCGCCTCCAGCCGGTCGCGCAGCTCGAAGTCGAGGGCGAGACCGCTCGCCGCGACCGCCTTCTTCTGGTCCGCGGCACGGCGCTCGAGCGACTTCGCGCCCGCGTCGTCGGCCGGCGTCGGGATGGTCGGCCGCGCCTCGGTGCCGTCACCCTGCGATTGGCTCATGGCCGGCGCGCCGCCGGCCGTCAGCCACGCCGCCGCCAAAACCAGGGCAGCACGCCGCCCCATGCTCCGTCTTGTTTCGATCGTGAACCTCCTGACCAGGGTCATTGCGTGAACGTCGATCAGTATACGTCGGAGAGGCCGCAAAACCGCGCGAAGCTCGAAGCTGTCCTACGAGAGGCAGCATCAGCGGCCGACCCGGGCGGCGGCGCCGTGGAGGAAGAGGTCGACGAGGGTCTCGACCGCGGCGGCGACCGGTGCTTCGTCCTCTCCGCGCAGGCGCCGCAGGATGACCGCGACCAGCGACTCGAGCCAGACGGCGCTCGCGATCGCCGGGTCGACGGGGCGGAACGCTCTCTCGGCGGCCCCCTCCTCGATCACCCGCGTCGTGTGCGCGAGGACGGCTCGGTAGCCTCGCTCGCGCAGGCGGCCGGCCTGGGTGTGCGGGAAGTAGGGGCCGTCGAGGTGGACGCGGAAGAGATGGCGCTGCCGGTCGAAGTGCTCGAGGTTGGCGGTCGCCATCCCCCGGAGCTTGTCGACCGGTGCGGCGTCCGAGGACAGGATCCCCACCACGCGTTCGACCAGCGGATCGAGGCTGTGGGCGATCGCCTCCTCCACGAGCTCCCGCTTGCTCTCGAAGTAGAGGTAGATCGTGCCCTTGGCGACGCCGGCCTCCTCGGCGACGCTGTCCATGGTGAAGGCGTCGACCCCCTCGGCGGCGATGCGGACGAGCGCCGCGTCGAGCATGGTCTCCCTCTTGAGCTCCCGCCAGCGGTCGCTCCGTGACTTCGTCGGTTCGGCCGGCATGGACACGGTCAGGTTACCACCCGGCCGGGGTGCGTATAGACGTTGAACCGACCGGCGCGTACGAAGCCGAGCAAGGTGATCCCGAAGCGCTCCGCCATCTCGACGGCGAGGCTGGTCGGCGCGGAGACCGCGCAGACGAGCGGCACCCCGGCGGCGAGGCACTTCTGGACGATCTCGAAGCTCGCGCGGCCGCTCACCACCACCGCGAAGCGGCCGAGCGAGCGCTCCGGGCCGAGCTCCCCGGCGAGGAGCGAGCGGCCGATCAGCTTGTCGAGCGCGTTGTGCCGGCCCACGTCCTCGCGCGCGGCGACCAGCGCGCCCGCGCCGTCGAAGAGGGCCGCGGCGTGCACGCCGCCGGTGGCCTCGAACGCGCTCTGCGCGTCCCGGAGCGTCTCCGGCAACGCCGCCAGCCGCTGTGCCGACAGCCCCGGCCCGGGCGCGGTGACCGCCTCGCACCCGGCGACCAGCATCTCGTCGAGGGCGGCCCGGCCGCACACCCCGCAGGCGCTGCTGGTGAAGAAGTGACGATCGAGCGACTGGAGGTTCGGCAGCCGCCGGGCCCGCAGGCCGACCTCCACCACGTCGCGGCGGGCGCCCGACTCCGGCTCCTCCTCCGTGAAGACCTCGAAGCCGGTGATCAGCTCGCGCTCGCGCACCAGCCCCTCGCCGAAGAGGAACCCCGCGGCGAGCTCCCGGTCGGCGCCCGGCGTGCGCATGGTGACGGCGACGGTCTTCCTCTCCCCGCCCGCCTCGAGCCGGATCTCGAGCGGCTCCTCCCGGACGACCCGGTCGGCGGCCGGCGTCAGCTCGGACGCCGCCCCGCCGTCGGAGCGCCAGGTCGCCACCGGCGCCGTCGGCGCCTCGTCCCCGGCCACCCGGCGCGGCCCGCCGCTCCTGCGATCTCCCGGCTCCATGGTGGACGAGATTATCCCGCCCGTTCTGCGACACAATCGGCGGCGGACCGGGAAGAGAGCGACGAGCGGAAGATGAGCGAGCGAGCGAGAGGCGGCGTGTCCGGCGCGGCGGGAGCCCGGCTGGCGGTCTTCGGGGCGGCTCTGCTCTTCTCCACCGGCGGCGCGGCGATCAAGGCGACGACCTTCGACGCCTGGCAGGTCACCGCCTTCCGGTGCGCCATCGCCGCCGTCGCGCTGGCGGTGCTGGTCCCCGGCGCGTACCGCTACCTGTCCCGCCGGGCGTGGCTGGTCGGCGTCGCCTACGCCGCGACGATGATCCTCTACGTGGCGGCGAACAAGCACACCACCGCCGCCAACGCGATCTTCCTCCAGTCGACCGCCCCGTTGTACATTTTGCTCCTGTCGCCCCGGCTGCTGGGCGAGCGCGTCCACCGGAGCGACCTCGCCTGGATGGCGCTGATCGGCCTCGGCCTCGCCGCCTTCTTCGTCGGCGACCCGCGGACGTTCGCCACCGCGCCCGACCCGGCGCTGGGCAACGCGCTCGGTGCCGTCGCGGGCGCCACCTGGGCGCTCACCATCCTCGGCTTGCGGTGGCTCGGCAGCACACCGGAGCCCGAGCGCCGGGGCCGGGCGCGGGCGAGCGAGCCGCCACGCCCGGGCGGACCGGGGGCGGCGGCGGCGATCGCGGGCAACGCCCTCGCCTTCCTCGTCTGCCTGCCCTGGGCGCTGCCGGTCTCTCAGGCGACGGCGACCGACTGGCTGGCGGTCGGCCACCTGGGCGTCTTCCAGATCGGCCTCGCCTACGCGCTCCTGACCCGCGGCATCGAGCGGCTGCCGGCTTTCGAAGCGTCGCTCCTCCTGCTGCTCGAGCCGGCGGCGAGCCCGCTCTGGGCCTGGCTCTTCCACGACGAGGTGCCGGGCGCCTGGGCGTGGGCGGGCGGCGCGCTGATCCTCGCCGCCACGGTCGGCAAGGCGGTGACCGCCGAGACCCGCCGGAGGCGTGCCCGGCGCAAGCCCACCTGAGAGCGGCACGCATCTTGCGCTGACAACTCCTCGGGATTGGCGTCCCGAGGCGGGAGCGGACGCGACATTGACAGGAGGTTTCGCTCATGCTCCCGGTCCGCTGGGTTCTGAAGTCTTGTGGTCTTGTTCTTTCTCTCGCCGTTCTCCTCGTCCCGGCCTCGCAGGCCGCGCATGGCGAGCCGGCCGAGCGGCTCGACCTCTCCACCGAGCTCCGGGTCGACCCCGGCCCGGGCACCCACGCGGGTGCCGAAGCCCTGCGCTCGGTCCACGAGCGCTACCGCGCGATCGTCGATGCCGGCGGCTGGGCTCCGGTGCCCGACGGTCCGACGCTCGTGCCGGGCGAACCGGCCGCGCCGGAGCGGCTCGCCGTGCTCGCCGAGCGCCTGTCCGCCGAGGGCGACCTGGTCGGCTGGTTCGGCCGCCAGGACCGCCCGCTCGTCGACGACCGGGCGGTCTACGACCCGGCGCTCGCCGAAGCGGTCCGCCGCTTCCAGGAGCGCCACGGCCTCGAGGTCGATGGCAAGGTCGGCCCGAGCACCCTCGCCGCGCTCAACGTCTCTGCTCGCGAGCGGCTCGACATGATCGAGCTCAACCTCGAGCGCTGGCGCACCATGCCGGCCGACCTGCCCGAGCGCCGGATCGAGATCAACGTGCCGGCGTACGAGCTCACCCTCTACGAGCAGGGCCGGCCGAGCGGCGCGATGAAGGTGGTGGTCGGCAAGCCGACGTCGCCCACCCCGACCTTCCGCGACCGCGTCACCCACGTCGTGCTGCGCCCGTACTGGAACGTGCCGGCGGGGATCACCGGGCGCGAGCTCGTGCCGCAGGCGCGCCGCAGCCCGGGCTCGCTCGCCGCGCGCGGCTTCGAGGTCCAGGCCGGCGGCCGGTGGGTCAGCCCGACGGCGGTCGACTGGTCCGGCGGGTCGCGCTCCGGCTACCGGATCCGGCAGCGCCCGGGCGCCGGCAACTCGCTCGGGCTGGTCAAGTTCGTGCTCGCCGGGCAGACACTGATCTACCTCCACGACACGCCCGAAAGCCACGCCTTCGGCCGCGCCGACCGCGCCCTCAGCCACGGCTGCGTGCGCCTGGAGCGTCCGTTCGACCTCGCGGAGTGGCTGCTCGCGGACGAAGAGGGCTGGACCCCGGAGCGGGTGCGCGCCGCGGCCTCGCGCGGGGGAGAACGCTGGGTGAGCCTGGAGCGCCAGGTGCCGGTCTACGTCCGCTACTTCACCGCCTGGGCCGACGAAGCCGGCCGCGTCCAGTTCCGCGACGACGTCTACCGCGAGGACCCGGCCGTGTTGGCGCGGTTGGAGCTGCGCGAGGAGAAGCAGGAGAGCGTCGGGCGCTCGGCCTCGCGCACCTCGGCGAGCGCGACCTCCCCGATCGTCGAGTAGCCGGCCGAGCAGTCGTCGGCCGGCACCGGCAGGAAGGGGGTCACCGGGTCCGCCGGTCCGGCGGCGACCTCGTCCTCGGCTCCGGGATCGGCTCCGG
>CAZLLV010000435.1:0-12426 GCA_964560325.1 uncultured Thermoanaerobaculia bacterium
CGGCGCGGAGGTCCGGGAGGTGGTGCTCCGGGGCGGGGTCGACACCGAGCGCTGGTCCCTGGCGCCGGGTGAAGACCTCGCCGTCGACGTGCCGCTCGAACCGGGGAGCTACCGGCTGGAGGCGGAGCCGGAGGTGGTCGTCGGCGAGCCGAGGATCGGGTCGCCGGTCGAGAGCCCGCGCCTCCTGGTGTTGGCCCTCGCCGACACCCTGCGCGCGGACCACGTGACGGCGGAGCTGATGCCCGGCATCCTCGCCGCCTTCGAAGACGGCCGGCGCTGGACCGACGCGACGGCGAACGCTCCCTGGACCCTGCCGTCGGTCGCGTCTCTCTTCACCTCGCGGCCGGTGCTCGGCCTCTCGCTTCCGGACGGCGACCTGGTCGCCGTGCCCCGCAACCTCGAGTCGATGGCCGAGCGGCTGGAGGGCGCCGGCTTCGCCACCGGAGCCGCGGTCGCCAACTACTCGGTCCACGTCTCCAACGGGTTCGCGGAGGGGTTCGGCTCCTACCGCGTGCCGTCTCCCGACGCGAAGAAGAAGCGGCGGGACGTCTCCTGGGTGGTGGCGGAGGGGCGGCGCTTCCTGGAGTCGCACCGAGGCGAGGACGCCTTCCTCTACCTGCACTTCATGGACACCCACGAGCCGTTCCGCGACCACGGCCGCGGGCTCCCGTCGCCGCCGCGGATCGGGCCGCTCGGCCTGCGGGACCGCCGCGCGACGCCGCGGGAGCGGGAGCTCCTCCGCGAGCTCTACCGGGGAGAGGTCGAGCACCTCGACCGTGGCCTGGCTCCCCTCCTCGCCGAGCTGCCGGCGAGCGCCACGGCCGCCTTCGTGTCGGATCATGGAGAAGCCCTCGGCGAGCACGACGTCTGGGGGCACGCCCTGACGCTCTACCAGGAGGTGGTGGCCGTTCCCCTTCTCGTGCGCGGGCCCGGCATCGAGGCGGGGGAGGTGGCGCGTCCGGTCCAGCTTCTCGACCTCGCGCCGACGCTCCTGGAGGCGGTCGGCGTGGCGCCCGCCCCCGGAATGGCGGGACGGTCTCTGCTGGCGGATTCGCCGAGGGGTGCCCGACGCGAGCCGATCGTCACCGCGACCTACGCGGCCGGACCGCTCCGGTGGGCTCTCCGCGAAGGACACGACAAGCTCGTCTGGCGCGGGGCTTCCCAGCCGGACGGAGCCGCCGGCGCGACAGCGATGCGGGAGGGCACGCCGTTGCCGAGGGGCGCGTTCGCGTTCTCGATCCCCGGCACCGAAGAGCGGCCGGTGGCGGTCTCCTCCGACCTCGCGGGCGTGATGGCTCGCGGCTTCGCCCACTCCGCCGGCAAGATGGTCCCCGGCGTGACGCTCTTGATCGTGGGGGCCCGGGGGCCGGTGGAGCTGTCCTGGACCGCCACCGGCGACCTCGAGCCCGTGCAGGTATGGGGCGTCGAGGAGGTTTCGGTCGAGGAGCGCGGCTCGCGGTGGTCGCTCCGGACGGAGGAGGGCCACCCGTGGGTCGGCGTCGCCTTCCGCGCGGCACGTGACGTGGAGATCGAGCCCGGGCCGGGGGCGGTCGGCTGGCCGGGGCTGGCGCCCGGCGCGCGCTGGCTCGCCGGCTCCGACGACGGCACCGTTCCGACCTTCGAGGCCGCCGGGGCCTACCTCTGGTGGAACGAAGACCGCACGCTCGAGATCTCCGGCCAGGAGGAGGCGATCGAGCATCTACGCGCTCTGGGCTACCTGTGAGGGCCTCTCGCGCCGCTCGCCGAAGCGCGCGTAGGCCGCCGGCAGGACCAGCAGGGTCAGGAGCGTCGAGGTGACGAGCCCGCCGATCACCACCGTGGCGAGCGGGCGCTGGACCTCGGCGCCGGCGCTCGCCGCGATCGCCATCGGCAGGAAGCCGATGATGTCGGTCGAGGCGGTCATCAGGACGGCGCGCAGCCGCGCCCGAGCACCGTCGCGTGCCGCATCGAGGGTCGAAAGACCGTCCGCCCGCCGCTCGCGCACGTACTCGAGCAGGACCACGCCGTTGAGCACCGCGATGCCGAAGAGGGCGATGAACCCGACCGCCGCCGAGATCGAGAACGGGTAGCCGCGCAGCGCCAGCGCGAAGAGCCCGCCCGAGAGCGCGAGCGGCACGTTCAAGAAGACGAGCACCGCGGGCCGGCCGGAGCCGAAGGCGGTGTAGAGCAGCACGAAGATCAGGAGCAGCACCACCGGCACCAGGAACGCGAGCCGGCGCGAAGCCTCCCGCAGGTTCTCGTACTGGCCGCCCCATTCGAGGCTCCAGCCCGCCGGCAGCTCGACCTCGCGCTCGACCGCCTCCCGCGCTTCGGTGACGAACGACGCGAGGTCGCGCCCCCGGACATTCGCCTCGACCCCGATCCGGCGCGACACCCGCTGCCGGTTGATCTGGGCCGGGCCTTCGGCGATCTCGATCGCCGCGAGCTGGGAGAGTGGGATCATCCGGGCCGGTCCACCGGGCTCGGCCGGTGGCGCCGCGATCCGCAAGTCGCCGACGCTCCGCGGATCGAGCCGCGACGACTCGTCGAGCCGCACCTGGATCGGGAAGCGCATCGCGCCCTCGACCACCGTGCCGACCTCGATCCCGCCGAGCGCCTCGACCGCCTGGAAGACGTCGCGCGCGGAGAGGCCGTAGCGGGCGATCGCGTCGCGGTCGAGCCGCACGCGCAGGCGGGGGAGCCCCTGGCTCTGCTCGGCGGCCACGTCGGCCGCCCCGGGGATCGTCCGCAGCACCGCCGCGATCTCCTCCGCCTTGCCGCGCAGGCGGTCGAGATCGGAGCCGTAGAGGTGGACCGCCACGTCCGAGCGCACGCCGCCGATCAGCTCGGCGAAGCGGAGCTCGACCGGCTGGGTGAAGGCGAAGCGTGCGCCCGGCACCTGTGCTTCGAGCGCCGCGTGCATCGCCTCGACCAGCTCGTCCTTGGTGTCGTACCGCCACTCCGAGGGCGGGTGGAGCATCACGAAGGTGTCGCCGGTCTCCACGCCCATCGGGTCGAGGGCGACCTCCGGGCGCCCGGTGCGCGAGACCACCGTCTCGACCTCCGGCTCGAACTCCTCGCGAATCACGCGCTCGGCCATCAGGCTGACCTCGTTCGAGCGCTCGAGCGAGATCGACGGCAGGCGCTGGATGTGGAGCGCGATCGAGCCCTCGTCGAGGGTCGGGATGAACTCGGCGCCCAGGAAGGGGACGACCGCGAGGCCGGCGGCGAAGAGGAGAGCCGCGGCGGCGAGCGTCAGGCGCCGGTGGGCGAGCGCGGCATCGAGGAGCGGCCGGTAGGTCCTCCGGCAGGCGCGGTAGAGGAGCGGCTCGCGGTAGCGCGCGCCGGGCAGGAGCAGGCTGCCGAGCGCCGGGATCAGGGTGAGCGCGCAGACCAGCGATGCGGCGAGCGCGAAGACGACCGTCAGCGCCATCGGCTGGAACATCTTCCCCTCGATCCCGCGCAGCGCGAGGATCGGCAGGTAGACGAGGATGATGATCGTCACGCCGAAGACGATCGGCCGCGCCACCTGGTGGGCGGCGGAGCGCACCGTCTCGAGCACCGGCGCCGGGTCGTCCTCCCGCCGCGCGTGCAGCCGGCGCAGCACGTTGTCGACCATCACCACCGCGCCGTCGACGATCAGGCCGAAGTCGAGCGCGCCGAGGCTCATCAGGTTGCCGGACACGCCGGCCCAGCGCATGGCCGAGAAGGCGACCAGCATCGAGAGCGGGATGACCGCGGCGACCAGGAGGCCCGCCCGCAGGCTGCCGATCAGGAGCAGCAGCACCACGACCACCAGTACGCCGCCCTCGACCAGGTTGGTGACGACGGTTCGCAGCGTCCGGTTCACCAGCTCCGCCCGGTCGTAGTAGGTGTCGATCGACACACCCTCCGGCAGGGTCGTCTCGATCTCCCCCACCCGCTCGTCGACCCGCTGGGCGACCGCGCGCGAGTTCTCGCCCAGGAGCATCAGGACGATGCCGGCGACCGCCTCGCGCTCGCCGTCCCGGGTGACCGCCCCCTGGCGCAGCAGCGGCGCGAGCTCGAGGGTCGCGACATCCTCCAGGTAGACCGGCGCGCGGCCCTCGCCTGGCAGGACGATCCGGCGCATGTCGTCGAGCGAGCCGACCAGCGCCTCGCCGCGCACGACGTACTGCTCGCCGCCGAACGGGATGTAGCCGCCGCCGGCGTTCAGGTGGTTGTTCCGGATCGCCTCCACCACGTCGCCGACGCCCAGGCCGTGGGCGCGTAGCCGCTCGGGGTCGAGCGTCGCCTGGAAGGTCTGCACCTCGCCGCCGAAGGCGTTCACCTCGACCACGCCCGGCACCGCCCGGAGCTGGGGTGCCACGATCCAGTCGAGGATCGAGCGCAGCTCCATGAGCGACCAGCAGTCGTCGGTGTCCGCGGCGGCGGCGTTGCGCGAGCACGCCGGCTCGCCCATCACCTCGAAGTGGTAGATCTCGCCCAGGCCGGTGGTGATCGGCGCGAGCGACGGCTCGCCGTAGCCGTCGGGGATCGCTTCGCGTGCCTCGGCCAGCCGCTCGGAGACGAGCTGCCTCGCCCAGTAGACGTCGGTCCCCTCTTCGAAGACGACGGTCACGACCGAGAGCCCGAACTTGGTGAGCGAGCGGACCTCCTCGACCGCGGGCAGGCCGCTCATCACGGTCTCGACCGGGAAGGTCACGAACTGCTCGACCTCCTCGGGCGCCAGGCCGCGGCTCTCGGTGAGCACCTGGACCTGGACGTTGGTGATGTCGGGCACCGCGTCGATCGGCAGCTCCAGCGCGGAGTGGACGCCGAGCGCGGCGAGGACGGTCCAGAGGGCGACCACCGCCAGCCGGTGGTCGAGGGAGAGGTCGACGAGTCTCTTGATCATCTCGGCCCGCCCTCAGTGATGATGCCCGCCGAGCTCGTCGGCCGACGCTTCGGACTGGAGGAGGAAGACGCCCCGGGTGACGACCGGCTCGCCCGCCTCGAGACCGGCGACGATCTCCGCGAAGTCGTCGGTGACACGGCCGATCTCGACCGCCCGGCGCTCGAAGCGGCGGGGACCGATCTGGACGAAGACGACCGACGAGCCGCCGTCGCGCTGGACGGCGCTCCGGGGGACGGCGAGCACCTCGCCCGCGGTGCCGGCGGCGGCACCGAGATCGACGCGCGCGAACAGGCCGGGCTTGAAGCGCCGCTCCGGGTTCGGCAGGTCGACGCGGGCGCGGACGGTCCGGCTCGCTTCGTCCAGCCGGTCGGCGACGTAGGCGATCTCGCCGGCGTACGCGCTCCCCGGCCAGGCGTCGAAGCGCACCTCCACCCGGTCGCCGGTGCCGACGTGCGCGAGGTCGCGCTCGTAGAGGTCGATCCAGACCCAGACCCGGGAGAGGTCGGCGACAGTGAACAGCTCGTGCTCGGGGTCGACCAGCTCGCCGAGCGTCGCCTCGCGCTCGACGATCCGCCCGGCGAACGGCGAGCGCACCGGGACCCGCGACGCTTGCGGGTCGTCCCAGGCGAGCGCGTCGATCTCGCGGACGGAGAGCCCGAGGAGCCGCAGCCGCTCGCGGGTGGCGGCGAGGTCCGCGCTCGCCTCGCGGTCCGCGGCCTCGGCGTCGAGCACCTGCTGCTCGGAGACGATCGCGTCGGCGAAGAGCGAGCTCTCGCGCTCGAAGGCGCGGCGGACGACCTCGCGCCGGGCGCGGGCGCGCAGGTAGGCGGCCTTCGCCTCGCCCAGCTCGACCGAGTCGAGGACGGCGAGCACCGCGCCCTCGGAAACCGCGTCGCCGAGCTCGGCGGGCACCGAGATCAGGCGCCCCGCGACGCGCGGCGTGACGTGCGCGATCCGCGTCTCGTCGAAGCCAACCTCGCCGGTGGTGGCGCGGCGCTCGGCGAGCGGCCGTAGCGTGGCGGGAGCGGTCGCGACGCCGATCCGCTCGATCGCCTCCGCCGTGAGCTCGACGACTCCTTCGCTGCCCTCCTCGTGGTGCTTCTCGTCGTGGTGCTCGTCCTCGTGGTGCTCCTCGCCCGAATGCTCGTTCTCGACCGGGGTGTCGCCGCCGCACGCGACGAGCGCTCCGCTCGCCAGCACGGCGGCCAGGCATGCCGCGCCCACGCGCGGCGGCAGGCTGCTGCTCATATCCATCTCCTCGCCCGGCGCGCGACGGCGCGGCCGAGCTCTCAGGGGTTTGCGGCGACTTCTGAGGGGATCAGGCGGGGCGGAGCCAGGGGACGTGTGACAGCTCTCGGGCGGGCGGGCCGGGCGCATGGGCCGGTGGCTCCGGCTCGACGCCGGCCGACGGGGCGTCGCCGGCGGGAAAGGCGAGATTGGCCGCGGAGGAGGTGGGGGCCCGCGGACAGCAGTAGCAGAGGGCGCAGCCGGTCTCGCACTCTCCCGCCTCGCCGGGCTCGCCGCTCTCGCCATCATCGGCGCAGTCGTCCACCGCGGCCCGGACGGCCACGGAAGGCGCCGCCGCGCCGAGGACGAGCACGGCGAGCAGGGCGAGGAGCGCTGTGCGGCCTTTCATGAAGCACCGGTTATAGCACGACCGCGCCTGATAGCTTCCGCCGCGTGACCGCTCCCCGGCTCAAGAAGGCTCTCGGCCAGCACCACCTGGTCGACGGGCGGCTGTGCGAGCCATTGATCGCGTTCCTGCGGCCGGCGCTGGCGGCGGTTCCCGATCCGGCCGATCGACGGGTGGTGGAGATCGGCCCCGGGGGCGGGGTGCTGACGCGGGAGCTGGTCGCGGCCCTTCCCGGGGCGAAAGTGCGGGTCTGGGCGTGGGAGCTCGACCCGGAGTGGGCGTTCGCCATGCGCCGCGAGGTGGGGGAGCGGGGGGCGCTGGTGGTGGCCGACGCGCTCGCCGTCCCGTGGGAGCGCCTGCCGGTGCCGACGCTCGCCGCCGGCAACCTGCCGTACAACGTCGCGACGCCGATCCTCCAGGCGATGCTCCGGCACGTCGACCGGGTGCCGCGCGCGGCCTTCCTGGTGCAGAAGGAGGTCGCCGACCGGCTGGCGGCGGAGCCGGGGGGCAAGGAGTACGGGGCTCTCTCGGTGCTGGTCCAGGCGCGCGCCGAGGTGCGCCTCCTCGGGCGGGTCAAGGCGGGGAGCTTCCGGCCGCCGCCCAAGGTCGACGGCGCCTTCGTCGGCTTCCTGGCGCCGCCCGAAGACCGGACGCCGCCCGAGGGGTGGGACCGCTTCGAGGAGACGGTCAAGGCCGCCTTCGCCACGCGCCGCAAGACGCTCCGCAACGCGCTCGGCGCCGCCTGGGGCAAGGAGGCCGCGGTCGCCGCGCTCGAAGCCTCCGGTATCCGGCCCGAGGCTCGCGCCGAAACCCTCTCGGTCGGCGACTTTCGCCGCCTGTCGCACGCCCGATCCGCCGCCGGATCGTCTCCGGGCTCTCGTGAATGGTAGGATTCATCGGTATTTAGATCGACAAAGCTCGAGCATCGCTCCAGGTCCTCGTAGGAGGGCCCCCGAAAGCGGTCGGTGGCACGGGGCGTGGTCGGGCTTCGAGGGGTTGCGAGGAGCTTCGAGGGCGAGAGACGAGGACGCCGGTGGCGAGAGCGAAGACCGAAGAGCAGGGGCTGTCGATGAAGCGGTCGGCGCGGAGCGCGACCCGGGTGAAGCTGCCGCCGGGCAAGGGCGAGGAGCTGCTCGGAATCGTCCTCCTGACGGTCGCGATCCTCCTGACCGCGAGCCTCGTCTCCTACCACCCGCGCGACCCGAGCCTCTTCCACGCTTCGTCCGAGCCGCAGCGGGTCGAGAACTTCATCGGCCAGGTGGGCGCGCACGCCGCGGCGCTCTGCTTCGGCCTCCTCGGCCTCGCCGCGCTGCTGCTCCCCGTCTTCGTCGCCGCGACCGGCTGGCGCCTGCTCCGGCGCCGCGGCGCCGAGCGCTCGCCGCTCCGGTGGATCGGCGCCCTGGTGGTGCTCGCCACGCTGCCCGCGCTCCTCCAGTCGACCATCGGCTCGATCTCCTGGCGCGGCTGGCTGTTCGAGAGCGGCGGCGCCTTCGGCAAGCTCCTCGCCGACGTGCTGGTCGACCGCCTGGCCCTCCCCGGGACGCTGCTGGTGCTCATCTCCTCCGTCGTTCTCGGCACCGCCCTCGCCGTGCAGTCGACGCTGGGCGAGGTGGCGCGCGCCTGGGCCGACCGCCTCGCCGCCGCCTGGGAGCGCTACCGGCTGGCCCGTGAGCGCCGGGCCGAGCGCCGCTCGAAGGAGCGCTCGCGCCGGCGGGTGGTGGCGAAGCACCTCCAGCGGGTGATGGCGGAGAAGTCGGGCGACGAGGAGGGCGTGGCCGCGGAGGGCTTCGATCTGCCGCTCCGGGTCACCGAGAGGAAGGGCGAGGGCGGCTTCGCCGTGCGCCGGGTGAGCGGCGCCGAAGTGGTCGCCGAGCGGCGCGCCGCCGAGCTGGCCGGGGAGCGGCCGGCGTCCGCGGCCGGCAAAGCGTCAGACCGTTCGCAGACCCGTTCTGCGCCAGCGGACCGCCGGCCGAGCCCGCTCGACTCCGAAGAGCAGACGGAGCTCTTGTTCGTCGACCAGCAGAAGGGGCGGGGCAAGACCGGCACGCCGCCGCTCAACCTCCTGTCGCAGGGCGCGATCACCGCCCACCTCGACGAGAACGAGCTGGTCCGCCTGGGCGAGCTGATCCGCAACCGCTGCGCCGAGTTCGGGGTCGAGGGGACGATCGAGGGGATCAGCCCGGGGCCGGTCATCACCGTCTTCGAGTTCCAGCCGGCGCCCGGCGTCAAGGTGAGCCAGATCGTCAACCTCCAGGACGAGCTGGCGCTCGCGCTCAAGGCGCACTCGGTGCGCATCGACCGGCTCGCCGGCCGCTCGACTCTCGGCATCGAGGTGCCGAACCGGGAGCGCCACTCGATCCCGCTCGGCACGCTGCTCTCGAACGAGGCGTTCCAGAAGGCGCGCTCGCCGCTCACCATGGCGCTGGGGGTGACGATCTACGGCGAGCCGTACTACGCCGACCTTGCGACCATGCCGCACCTCCTGGTCGCGGGCGCCACCGGCGCCGGCAAGAGCGTCGGGCTCCAGACGATGATCACGTCGATCCTCTACAAGGCGCCGCCGGAGGAGGTCCGCTTCATCTTCGTCGATCCGAAGCGGATCGAGCTCGGGGTCTACGCCGACATCCCGAACCTCGAGACCAAGGTCGTGGTCGAGCCGCAGCAGGCGGCGAACGTGCTCAACAACATGGTCTCCGAGATGGAGCGGCGCTACCGGCTGCTGGCCGAGGTCCACGTGCGCTCGATCGCCTACTACAACAGCGCCATCCGCGATCCGGAGCAGCGGAAGCGCCTGGCGCTCGACGAGAACGCGAGCGACTTCCGGGCCGAGGACTTCCAGCCGCTGCCCTACTTCGTGATCATCATCGACGAGCTGGCCGACCTGATGATGGTCGCCTCCTCCGAGGTCGAGACCGCGATCGCCCGCCTCGCCCAGATGGCGCGCGCGGTCGGCATCCACCTGATCGTCGCCACCCAGCGGCCGTCGGTCGACATCCTGACCGGCACCATCAAGGCGAACTTCCCGTGCCGGATCTCCTACGCCACGGCGACCCGCCACGACTCGCGCACCATCCTCGACCAGGTGGGCGCCGAGCAGCTACTCGGCAAGGGCGACGCCCTCTTCATGCCCCCCGGTACCTCGCGCTTCATGCGCCTCCACGGCGCCTACGTCTCCGAGCAGGAGACCGCGGGGCTGGTGCGCTGGCTCAAGCGCCAGGCGAAGCCGGACTACAACCTCGACCTGCTCGAGGCGCCCGAGCGCGGCCGCGGCGCCGCCGGGGGCGAAGGCGGCGACAACGACGACGACCTGTTCGACGAGGCCGCCCGGCTCGTCGTCTCCGAAGGCCAGGGCTCGGCCTCCTTCCTCCAACGCCGCCTGCGCGTCGGCTTCTCCCGCGCCGCCCGCCTGATCGACATGATGGAGCAGGACGGCATCCTCGGCCCGCCCCAGGGCTCCAAGCCCCGCGAAGTCCTCGTCCCCGGCGACTACTTCGCCGAGATCGACTCGGCTCGGTTGGACTGAGAGCCCCCCACCCCCGGCTCCCCTCCCGCGCGCGGTAGGGCTCCTGCCAGATTATTTTGGCGCAAGCTGTGTCACAGAAGTAGGGAGTGATCGCACTCCTTGATATGCAGGGATAGTCTAATTCGTGGGTCTGTAAGGGCTCGCTTGTCCGTATGTGGCTTGAGGGTAGAGCTCATCGTCCGAGACGCGCTCCGAGTTTCCCAGGAGTCCGTCCGGACGCCTCTCTCGCTTCGCGAAAGGAGAATCTTTGACACAGCAGAGCTCCGTGTTCGACAAGTTGGGGACCTCGCGACGGAAGGCGGTGAGGGTGTCCGAAGGAGACCTGATCCGACGCGGGAAGGTGTTCCGCGACGGCGAGCTGCCGCTGCTGGTCGAGCCCGCCTCCGAAGGAGTCGATCTGGCGACCTGGGCCGAACGCAACCGAGCCCGGATCGAGGACGACCTCTCCACCCATGGCGGAATCCTGTTCCGCGGTTTCCCCCTCACGCAGGTGGAGGATTTCCGGCGCGCCGTCCGCGGGATCTCGAGCGACCTCCTCGAGTACAAAGAGCGCTCCTCCCCGCGCCACTCGGTGGGAGAGAACGTCTACACGTCCACGGACTATCCGAACGACCAGCCGATTTTCCTGCACAACGAGAACTCCTACCAGCAGACGTGGCCGATGAAGATCTTCTTCTTCTGTGAGACCGAGCCGGAGGTCGGGGGCGCCACGCCGCTGGCCGACGTCCGGAAGGTCCACGACCGGATCGACCCGGAGGTCCGGGAGGAGTTCCGCCGCAAGGGCTGGATGTACGTCCGCAACTTCGGTGACGGCTTCGGACTGGACTGGCGGACCGTGTTTCAGACCGACGACACCGAACAGGTCGAGACGTACTGCCGGGAGCGCGGGATCGAGGTGGAATGGAAGGGAGACGGGCGGATGCGCACCCGTGCCGTCAGGCCCGCCCTGGTTCGCCACCCCCGGAGCGGTGAGTGGGTCTGGTTCAACCACGCGACCTTCTTCCACGTCTCGACGTTGACCGACGCGGTGCGCGAGGTCCTGCTGGAGGAGTTCGACGACGAGGCCGACCTGCCGGCGAACACCTACTTCGGCGACGGCTCATCGATTCCCGCCGATGTCCTGGAGCACCTCCGAGGCGCCTACGCGGAGTGCACGGTGGCGTTCCCCTGGCGCCGGGGCGACCTCCTCCTCCTCGACAACATGAAGGTCGCGCACGGCCGGGAGCCGTTCGAAGGCGCGCGCAAGGTCCTCGTGGCGATGGCGGAACCGTGCGGCTGGGACGCACTGGACCATGCGGACGCCTGAGTTGAAGACCCGAGCCCCCATCGACGGCCCCTCCGTGCAGGACGGCATCGCCGAGCGACCCCGTCTCTTCGACAACGTCCTCTCGACGGTCGGGTGGACCCCGCTGGTGCGCCTGGCCCGGCTCTTCCCGGACGCCGCCTTCCGCTTGTACGGGAAGCTGGAAGCGCTCAACCCGGGTGGCAGCATCAAGGACCGTCCGGCGCTCCGCATCATCGAGGAGGAGCTCCGACACGGCCGGATCGACTCGAACACGGTGATCATCGAGTCGAGCTCCGGGAACATGGGCGTCGGCCTGGCCCAGGTCTGCCGCTACTACGGGCTGCGCTTCATCTGCGTCGTCGACCCGAAGACCGCGGAGCAGAACCTCCGGGTCCTTCGGGCCTACGGCGCCGAGATCGAAGCGGTGGAGGTGCCCGATCCCGAGACGGGCGAGTTCCTCCAGGCCCGTCTCCACCGGGTGGAGCACCTGCAGGCTCGCTACCGCAACTCGTTCTGGCCGAACCAGTACGCCAACCGCCTCAACCCGGGCGCCCACTACGCCTCCACCATGCAGGAGATCGTCGACGCGCTGGGGGAGGCACCGGATTTCCTGGTGGCCGCCACCAGTACCTGCGGCACGGTGCGGGGGTGCGGCGAGTTCATCGCCGACCACGGGCTCCACACCCGAATCGTCGCCGTCGACTCGGTGGGCAGCCGGATCTTCGACGACCGCGAGGCGGAGCGTCACATCCCGGGCCTGGGCGCCGGGATCCAGCCGCCCCACCTGGACGCGGAGATGATCTGGGAGGCGGTCTTGCTGACCGATCTCGAGTGTGTCCGCGGGTGCCGCCGCCTGCTCGACAGCGAGGCGATCCTGGCCGGTGGCTCCTCGGGGGCGGTGGTGACCGCCGTGGAGCGGATCCGTGACCGCATCCCGGACGGGTCGACCTGCGTGGCGATCCTGCCCGACCGTGGAGAGCGCTATCTCGACACCGTCTACTCCCGCGACTGGGTGGCGCACATCGCCCGGACCGGCGAGGGGGACGAGGACGAGTCCACCTCCCGAGCGATCGCCCTGAGTCTCGATGTCGCTTCCTGAGCGGACCGGCACCACCGCGGAGCCGTCCTCC
>CAZLLV010000436.1:0-3274 GCA_964560325.1 uncultured Thermoanaerobaculia bacterium
GCGGCGATTCGATCCTGGCCATCCAGGTGGTCTCCCGGGCGCGCGCCGCCGGCCGCCGGCTGACCCCCCGACAGCACTTCGGAGCGCCCAACGTGGCCTCGCGGGCGCGGCTGGCCCGGGTGCTGCCGGAGGGCGAGCTCGGCGGCGCGATGGGGGAGGCCCCGGCGGCGGCGGAGATCGCCGGCGCGGCGCCGCTGTCGCCCATCGAGCGCTGGTTCTTCGACCTGGGCGCACCGACCCCGGATCATTTCAACCTGTCGCTCCTGGCGATCGCCGCGGAGCGCCTGCGCCCGCACGCGCTCGCCGAGGCGCTCGGCCGGGTGGTGGAGCACCACGGAGGTCTGCGTCACCGCTACGCGATCTCCGGCGCCACCGGCTGCTGGACCCGGACCGCCGGCGGCCCGGTCGCCCATCGCTTGACCTGCATCGACCTCTCGGCGCTGCCGGACGGCCGGCGCGTCGGCGCCCAGGAGGCCGCCGCCTCCTCCCTCCAGGCCGACCTGGACCTCGCCGCGGGGCGGCTCCTGGCAGCGGCCCTCTTCGATCACGGACCGGCGGCTCCGGAGCGGCTGCTGCTGGCGGCGCACCACTTGGCGGTGGACGCCGTCGCATGGCGGGTGCTGGCCGAGGACCTGGAAACCGCGTATCGGGGGCGGCTCCGGGGCGACGAGCCGGTGCTGCCCGCGACGGCGCCGTCCTCTTCCTGGGCCCGGGCCCAGGAGCGTGCCGGCGAGCGCGGGGATTTCCGCACCCAGCTCCCGTACTGGCGGGAGGTGGTGGCGGGGGCCGAGAATGCCGCGACGGACGCCGCGGCCGAGCCCGCTCCCCCGGTCGGGTCGGTACGGGCCGTCGTCCGGACTCTCGATCCGGATGCCACCGAGGCTCTCCTGGCAGAGGCCGCGCGCCGGCGGGGTTTCCGGCCGGAGGAGATCCTCCTCACCGGCCTGGCCCGAGCACTGGGCGACGCCGACGGCGAGCTTCTGGTGGAGCTGGAAGGCCACGGCCGGGGGCGCGCTCTCGACGGGGTGGACCCCGCCCGGACCGTCGGATGGCTCACCGCGCTCTACCCGGTGCGGGTCGCGGCGGGGGCCGGTGACGGGGCGATGTCGGTCCTCGGGGCCACCGCCGACCGGCTCCGGGCGATCCCCGACGGCGGCCTCGGTTTCGGCGTGCTCCGCTACCTCGATCCCGACCCGGAGGTGCGCGCCGCTCTGGCGGCCGCCCGTCCGGAGGTGCTGTTCAACTATCTCGGACGCATCGGCGAGACCGGCGGCGGCGCCCTGCTCCGGCTCACCGACGAACCCCGCGGTGCCGATCTGGCGCCGAACACCCCCCGGAGTCACCGCTTCGAGATCAACGCCTCGGTGGTGGATGGACGCCTGCGCATCGCCTGGAGCCACGACGGGCGAGACGACGGGGAAGGAGTGGAGGCGTCGGCGGAGACCTGGCTCGCGGCCGTCGCCGAACTCGTGGACGGGTGCGCGCGGACCGAGGAGCGTCCGCTGCGTCCGTCCGACGTGCCGCTGGCCCGTCTCGACGGCGCCACCCTGGGCCGCCTGACCGCCGGGATGGACGCCGTCGACGTCTACCCCCTGTCGCCCATGCAGGAGGGGATGCTCTTCCATACCCTCCTGGCGCCGGCGGCCGGGGCCTACGTGGCCCAGTTCCCGTGCGAGATCCGCGGCCCGCTCGTCGCCGGCGCCTTCCGGGCCGCCTGGCGCCGCGCCATCGAGCGGCACGAGGTGTTGCGGGCGGCGTTTCACTCCGACGGGCTCGATCGGCCGCTCCAGGTGATCCTGGGCGCCGTCGAGCTGCCGTGGACGGAGGAGGACTGGCGGCATCTCGATCCCGAGGCCCGCGACGCCCGCCTGGCGGCGACCTTACGGGACGATCGCGCGCAGGGCTTCGACCTCCGCCGGCCTCCGCTCCTGCGGGTGTTCCTGGCCCGGACCGGCGAAGACCGCCACGTCTTCGTGTGCACTCTCCACCAGATGGTGATGGACGGCTGGAGCTTGCCGCTCCTCTTCCAGGAGGTGCTGGGGCTTTACGAGGCGGCGGTGCGGGGCGAGGCCGGACAGCCGCCGCCGGCACCCCGCTATCGGGACTTCGTCGCCTGGCTCGAGGGGCGCGAGCCCGGCGCCGCGGAGCGTCACTGGCGCGAGGCGCTGGCGGGGATCGAAGAGCCGACGCCGCTGCCGCTGCGCCGGGGGAAGAGCCTGGGGAGCCGACCCTCCGGCGAGTTCGCCGAGGCGCGAGTCGAGCTGCCGGAGGACCTCTCCCAGGGGCTGTCGGCCCTCGCCCGGGAGCACCGCGTCACCCTCAACACCGTGCTCCAGGCTGGCTGGGGGCTCACCCTCGGCCGCTGGGCCGGAACCGACGACGTGGTCTTCGGCGCCGTCGTGTCCGGTCGCCCGGCGGAGCTGCCGGGGGTCGAGTCGATGGTGGGGCTGTTCATCAACACGGTGCCGGTTCGCCTCCGCCTGGACGACCAAAGCGCGTTGGGGGCCTGGCTGCGGGAGCAGCGGGACCGCCAGGGTGCCCTCGACGCGTTCCAGCACACGCCGCTGGTCCAGGCCCAGAGCTGGAGCGACGTTCCTCGGGGTACGCCGCTCTTCGGCAGCATCGTCGTGTTCCAGAACTACCCACTGGACCGGTCGCTGCGGGACGGCGGCGCGCGTTCGGTCGAGGTGGAGTCCCTCGGCTCTCGGGAGCAGACCAATTACCCCCTGACCCTGGTCGTCCACCCCGAGCCGCGAGTGACGGTGATGGCGGATTACGCCGCCGACCTCTTCGAGCCGGAGACGGTGGAAGCCCTGCTGCGGTCGCTGGCGAGCCTGCTGCGATCGATGGCCGACGCGCCGGACGCCCGCCTGTGGGAGCTGTCGCCGCTGTCGGAGGCCGAGCGTCGCGAGCTGCTGGAGTCGCGGGTTCCGGGCCGCCGGTTCGACCTCGGGGAGGCGGGCCTGTGGGAGCGCTTCTCGGCGGTGGCCGCGGAGCGGCCGGCGGCGGTGGCGGTGGTGGGCGGGGAGTCGCGGTGGAGCTACGGCGCGGTGGCGGAGCGATCGCTGTCGCTGGCGGCGCGGCTGGCGGCGCTGGGGGTGCGTCCTGGGGACCGGGTGGCCCTGTGCGTGGACCGGACGGCGGAGCTGGCGCCGGCGATCCTGGGGGTCCTGGCGGCGGGGGCGGCGTACGTGCCGCTCGATCCGGCGCATCCGGCCGAGCGTCTGCGCTACCAGGTGGCAGACGCCGGGGTGCGGGTTCTGGTCACCGCCGG
>CAZLLV010000437.1:0-4061 GCA_964560325.1 uncultured Thermoanaerobaculia bacterium
GCCGGTGGAGGTCTTCGGCACAGCGCCGGTTTGGACGCTGTCGACGGCCGGCGACACGGCGACGGCCGCGGCGGCATCCCCGGCGCAGCCGCCAGCGGATCCCCGGCGGCTCGCCTACGCCATCTACACCTCCGGCTCCACGGGACGGCCGAAGGGGGTCGGAGTCGCCCACCCCAGCCTGGTCAACCGCCTGGCCTGGGCCGAGGCGGTTTATCCGCTGACCCGGGACGACGCGGTCCTCCAGAAGGCGGCGGTCAGCTTCGATTTCGCGGTCTGGGAGATCTTCGGGCCGCTCCTGGCGGGGGGGCGGTTGGTGCTGGCGCGGCCAGGTGGGCAGGGCGACGGCGAGTACCTCGCCCGCGCGGTGCGGGACGCCCGCATCACCATGGTCCACTTCGTGCCCTCGATGCTCGGCGTCTTCCTGGCGGCGGCGGATCGCGACGACGCGGCGAGCCTGCGCTGGGTTTTCACCGGTGGGGAGCCGTTGACCCCGGAGCGGCTGCGGGCTCACTTCCGGCACCTGGGTCCGGTCCCTCTGCGCAACCAGTACGGTCCAACCGAGGCGACGATCGACGTCACGTCGACCCCGTTCGCCGGCGCCGAGGACGTTCGCGGTGGGGTCCCCATCGGAGCCCCGATCTGGAACACCGAGGCCCGGGTGGTCGATCCCGCGGGAAGGCTCCAGCCGGTGGGGGTGGCGGGAGAGCTGCACATCGCCGGCGCCGGTCTCGCCCGGGGCTACCTGGGTCGACCGGGCCTGACGGCGGAACGGTTCGTCCCCGACCCTTGGGGGGACGAGCCGGGAGCACGCCTCTACTGCACCGGCGACCTGGTCCGCTGGCTCCCCGACGGCCGGATCGATTTCCTCGGTCGGATCGATCAGCAGGTGAAGGTCCGGGGCTTCCGCATCGAGCTGGGAGAGATCGAGTCGGTCATGACCTCCGCCCCCGGCGTCGATGAGGCGGTGGTGGTGGCCCGCGGGACCGGGGA
This sequence comes from uncultured Thermoanaerobaculia bacterium, assembly GCA_964560325.1. Classification (GTDB taxonomy): domain Bacteria; phylum Acidobacteriota; class Thermoanaerobaculia; order Multivoradales; family DATKCC01; genus CAZLLV01. Next base: position 991 of record CAZLLV010000437.1, read on the forward strand.
GGAGCGGCGGCTGGTGGGGTACTGGGTCGGAGCCGAGGCCTCCGGAGAGGCCCTGCGGGAGCACCTGTTCCGGCACCTGCCTCCCTACATGGTGCCCTCGGACCTCGTGGCTCTCGAGGCGATTCCATGGGCGGCTAGCGGCAAGGTGGACCGGCGGGCGCTGCCGGAGCCGTCGTGGCGGTCGGGGACCTTGTACCTGGCGCCGCGGGGACCGCTGGAGGAGATCGTCGCCAGCGTCTGGGAGCAGGTCCTGGAGCGGGAGCGGGTGGGGGTGGAGGACGACTTCTTCGCCATCGGCGGACACTCTCTCCTGGCCACCCGCCTGGTGGCGCGGCTGCGGAAAGCTCTGGACGTCGAGCTGCCTCTCCGGGCCGTTTTCGAGGCACCGACGGTGGCGGGTCTCGCGGCGCGTATCGAAGCGGTCCGCCGAGAGGGCGCGGCCCCGGCGGGCCCGCCCCTGGCGCCGGTACCCCGGGAGGGGGACTCGCCGCGCCTCCCCCTCTCGTTTTCCCAGGAACGGCTCTGGTTCCTCGACCGTCTGGACCCCGGAAGCGCCGCCTACACGGTGCCGTCGGCGGTGGAGCTGGAGGCGGGGGTGCGGGCCGACCTGCTGGCCCGGGCGCTGGCGGTGGTGGTGGCACGCCACGAGATTCTGCGGACGGTCTACCGGGACGGTCCGGACGGTCCCCTCCAGGTGATCCGGCCGCCGGCAGAGGCCGAGGTCCCGCTGCCGGTGATCGACCTGTCGGAGCTCGACGAGCCGGCGCGGGCGGCGGAGGCGCGGCGCCTGGCCCGGGAGGAGCGGGCTCGGCCGTTCGACCTGGGCCGCGGGCCGGTCCTGCGGCCACGCCTCCTGCGGCCCGGGGGCGACGATCGGAGTCAGATCCTCTTCGTGACGATCCACCACATCGCCACCGACGGGTGGTCGTCCGGCGTGCTGGCCGGCGAGCTGCGCAGCGCCTACGAGTCCCTGTCAGGCGGCGCGACGCCGGACCTGCCGCCGCTGCCGGTCCAGTACGGCGACTTCGCCGTTTGGCAGCGGTCCTGGCTGGCGGGGGAGGAGCTGGAGCGGCAGCTCGGGTACTGGCGGGAGCGGTTGGCCGACGTGCCGCCGCTGGAGCTGCCCACCGACCGGCCGCGCCCGGCGGTCTGGAGCGGCCGGGGCGCGACCGCGCGGCGCCGTCTCGCGCCGGGCGCCGGATCGCGGATGGTGCGCTTCGCCCGGGAGCGGGGCGCCACGTCGTTCATGGTGTCTATGGCGGCATTCCAGGCCCTGCTGGCCCGTTGGGGAGGCCGGGGGGACGTGGCCGTGGGCACGCCCATCGCCGGCCGCCGCCACGTGGAGGTGGAGCCCCTGGTGGGCTTCTTCGTCAACACCCTGGTCCTGCGGGGGAACCTGCCGGAAACGGCCGGCCTCGTGGCCTGGGTGGAGCAGGCGAAGAGCCGGTCCCTGGAGGCCTTCGCCCATCAGGATCTCCCCTTCGAGAAGCTGGTGGAGGAGCTGGAGCCGAAGCGGGATCTGTCCCGCAACCCCCTATTCCAGGCCATGGTCCTCCACGGGGACCGCGAACTTCTGGCGGGCGCCTTGCCGGAGACCGGGCCGGCCACCGGCTCCCGAGCGCCGGAAGAGGGTGTCGCCCGCTTCGACCTCACCCTCGGGGTCTGGCCGGATCCGGCCGGCGGCCTGGAAGTCACGCTGGAGTACGCCACCGACCTGGTCGACGCCACCACCTCCGCTCGGGCGCTGGATCGCCTCGCCCGTCTGATCGACCGAGGCCTGGCGGAGCCGGACCGCCCGGTCGCCGACCTCGACCTCCTGTCCACCGCCGAGCGCCACCAGGTGCGGACCGAGTGGCCGACCGCCGGCGGGACGACCCCGGACGCTCCGGGGGAGACGGTCCCGGTCCGGGTGGCCGCCCAGGCGGCACGGGCTCCCGACGCCATCGCCGTGGTGGCAGGCCCCGACGGCGCCGAGCATGTGAGCTACGGCGAGCTGAATCGGCGGGCCGTCGCCCTGGCAGCGCGCCTGCGGGAGCTGGGGGTGGTGCCGGAGGACCGGGTGGCCGTCCTCCTGGAGCGTTCCGCCGCCTGGGTGACGAGCGTCGTGGCGATCGGTTGGGCCGGGGGCGCTTATCTGCCTCTGGACCCGGACCTGCCTGTGGAGCGGCTTCGCTTCATGCTGGAGGACGCTGGTGCCGTGGCGGGCATCGGCTCCGGTCTTCCGGTGACCGGGGAGGGCGGACCTTCCGTTCCCTGGATCGATCCCCACCTCCCGGACCGGTCCGCGACGGCAGCGGCCGGGTTCGGTGCCCCGGATCCCCGTCGCCTGGCCTACGTCATCTACACCTCGGGCTCCACCGGGGAGCCCAAGGGGGTGGCCCTGAGCCACCGGGCCCTGGGTCATCTGGTGGCGTGGCATACCCGGTCGTTCGGGTTGAGACCGGGGATGCGATCGTCCCAGGTGGCCGGGCTCGGGTTCGACGCTTCCACCTGGGAGACCTGGCCTCCCCTGGTCACCGGCGGCATCCTGTGCCTTCCCCCGCCGGAGGCACGCGCCGCGCCGGAGCGCCTGGCGTGCTGGATGGAGCGGAGCGCCATCGAGGTCGCCTTTCTTCCCACGCCGGTGGCCCAGGAGGCGCTCCGTGGCGATCGCCTGCCGGCGGTCCTCCTGACCGGCGGCGACCGCCTGAACGGGGTGGCGGTGATCCCCGCCGGCACCCGGCTGGTGAACAACTACGGGCCCACGGAGGCCACGGTGGTGGCAACGTCCGGGTCCGTATGGGCCGGTGACGGTGCGCCGTCGATCGGCCGGCCCCTGCCCGGCACCGCCGCCTGGGTGGTGGGGCCGTCCGAGAGGCTGGCGCCCGTGGGCGTGACGGGGGAGCTGTACCTGGGCGGGTCGGGTCTGGCGCGGGGGTACCTGGGGCGTCCGGGCCTGACGGCGGAGCGTTTCGTGCCGGACCCGTTGGGCGCGGAGGCCGGAGGCCGCCTCTACCGCACCGGCGACCTGGCGCGGTGGCTGGCGGACGGGCGCCTGGACTTCCTGGGCCGGCTCGACCACCAGGTGAAGG
>CAZLLV010000438.1:0-8483 GCA_964560325.1 uncultured Thermoanaerobaculia bacterium
ACGCCGGCGGTCGAGCGGCGCAGGCCCTGGAGCGTCAGTGAGCTTCCGCCCGGCGCGACCTCTCCCGATCCGATCACCGGCACCGAGCCGTAGACCTCGCGCGGCCCGGGGAGGCTCAGGTTCCGAAGCTCGGCGCTGACCGCGACGCTCCGGGGCGCACGGATCTCGAGCAGGCCGGGGGCCGGTCCGAGAGTCAGCACCAGGGTGGCGCCGGGGGCGATCCGGTGGCGGATCGGCTGGGCGCGATCCCGCGTGCCGTCGACCACGCCGCGCATCCGCACGGTGGTCACCTGGGCCGGCTGAGCGCCGTGGTTGGTGAGCCAGATCCTGGTCTGGTACTGCGCGTCGGCCGGTGCTTCCGGACCGAGGACGGGCAGGTAGAGGGTACCGGCCGAGGCCGGCAGGGCGAGGAAGAAGAGCGCCGCGATCAGGCGGACGAAGGACTTCGAGGGCACGATACGGATCTCCCTGTTTCCTGGTGCTGATTCGTGGCGACTCGCGGGGAATCGCTGTCGACGTCGGACCGGCGTGAACCCGGGGTTGTCATGTCGAATTCCCATAGGTCGGGGTCGAAAAAAGACCGGTGGTGCCCGCCGCGGGCGCCACCGGTCTCTCGCGTTCGCGAAGTGTCGTCGACTACGGGATGAACTCGACCCGCAGGTTCTGGTACTTCCAGCCGTAGGACGGGCGCTCGGCGCCCAGCCCCTGTCCGTAGACGTCCTCGTGGCCGAAGTAGATCATCCACGCCGCGCTGGCGTCCGGCTCCAGCCGGTTGGTGGTGGTCGGCATGTCGAGGTACGCGACCTGCTGCCCGTTCTGGCTGATCTCGAGCCACGCCTTGCCGCGCAGGGTGTCGTACTCGAAGTGGGCGCTGTAGGTCTGCCCGGGCTGGAGCGCGAAGTTGGCGTCGCCCTTGGACTTGTTGGGCGACTTCCCCTGGTCCATGTTCGAGATCATCTTGACGGCGTTCTTGCCCGGACCGAACGCGTTGGCGAACGTGGTGATGTTCGACGCCCACTTCGGCCAGCAGCAGGCGCCCCGGTGCAGCCAGACCAGGCTGTGGAGGCCGCTCGGATCCTTGGCGAACCAGCCGCCGTGATAGAAGTCGAAATCGACGATCACGTTGGTGAACGACGAGTTGGCCGGCACCGGGATGTTGAAGATCGCGCTCGGCTCGTGCTTCTCCGGGGTGTGGAAGACGCCGTTGCGGGTGAAGAGGACCGCGCCCGGCACCGACGGCTGCTCCTCGCCCGGCCGCGCCAGGGCCGAGTCGGCGGTGGCGGAGGGGCGCAGGAAGACCACCTCGCCGGACGCGCGCTCGTACAGGCTCAGGTAGGAGTAGAAGGGCTGATCGCAGCTCACGCGCGCGTTGACGTCGCGGATCTGCGCCTGGCCCAGGATGTTGAGCGCGTCCGGGAACTGGACCTGGGAGAGGGCCTTCAGGGTCAGCAGCGCGGTGCCGGCGATCTGCCCGCCGTCGGCGCGGAAGACCTTGACCGTGCACTGGGTCTCGGCGTGGCCCAGGTTGGCGATCAGGAGGTTCGTGAACACGCCGTTCGTGGTCCGGCGCAGGCCCTGGACGATCTGGGTGTCGCCCGCCTCGGCCAGGTTGCGGGAGTGGAGCACCGGCACCGCGGCGTGGGTCTCGGTGCCGCCGTCGAGCTCGGTGTTGCGGATCTCGGCGTTGATCGCCAGCTTGTCGGCGATCTGCCCGTCGGAGGCGATTTCGAGCAGGCCGGCCTTGCTGCCGACCTCGAGCACCACCGTCTCGCCGGCGCGCACGGTGGTCTTCTCGGTCGTCTTCTGAGCGTCGTCGCGCCCCTTCGTGCCGTCGGTGTCCATCGGCAGGAGAAGGGACTCGACCATCTGGGGCTGGTTGCCCTCGTTGGTGATCCAGACGCGAGTGACGTAGTCGGCGTCGTCCACTCCGTTCTGGGAGAGCACCGGGACGTAGACGGTTCCGGCGGAGGCGGGCAGGGTGCCCAGGGTGAGAGCGAGGGCGAGGCAGGCCAGCAGTGTTCTCTTCATCGGCGTAGTACTCCCGTTCGAGTCGAAGATCTCTAGCAACGAAATTTGGCGCAGTGTAGCAGAAGATAGAGGCTTCGCCAAGCCCCGAAACGGGGTCAAGTAGCGATGATCAAAGGGAGTGGAAGATTTTCGACACCCCGGAAGCGGGATGCCGCATAGCTCATTCGATATATCCCAGCCCCCGAAGCTCCCGGATCGTCTGCGGGTCGAGCTCGACCGAGCCGGCTTCTGCGCGCGCTCTCTGCTCGGCGATCCGGTCGGCGAGCCCGCGGAAGGCGGCGAGCTCGCGCTCGGCCGAGAAGTCCTCCTCTTTCAGCAGGTTGCGCAGCTCCCCCGGGTCGCGCTCGAGGTCGTAGAGCTCCTCGCCGGCCGGTCCGACGATGTACTTGTAGCCGCCGGCGCGCAGCCCCAGGGTCGGCGCCTCGCCTTCGACCTCGGCGATCTCGATCGGGGCGATCGAGCACTCCGGCCGCTCGGCGGCCCAGTCGTCCGGCCTCCCTGCGAGGAGCGGCACCAGGCTGCACCCCGACATGCGCCGCGGCCGGGGCGCGCCGGCGAGGTCGAGCAGGGTCGGCGCCACGTCGATCAGCCGCACCTGGCGCTCGACCCGCCGGCCGGCGTGGCGGCTCCCCGGCAGCTTGATCAGCAGCGGGACGCGGGCGAGCTCGTCGTACGGCGTGGCGCTGTGCGAGACGAAGCCGTGCTCCAGGAAGGCGTCGCCGTGGTCCGAGGTGACGACGATCACGCTGTCGTCGTAGAGCCCGCGCTCCCGGAGCTCGTCGAAGACCCGTCCGAGCCGCTCGTCGAGGTAGCGGATCTGGCCGTCGTAGAGGGCGCGGAACGCCTCGACCCGCTCCTCGGAGACCTCGATCCGGCCGCTCCGCACGCCCTCGAGGTATGTACCCCAGGCGTCGAGGTCGATCCCCTCGTACGCCGCGTCGACCCCCGGGCCGCCGAACGCCGTGTCGTACGGCGGCTCCGGCCGGTAGGGGTCGTGGAGGTCGATGTAGTGGAGATAGACGAAGAAGCGCTCGAGCCGCGCCGGGGTCGAGAGCCAGGCGAGGAAGCGGCGGTCGATCCGCTCGGCGTCGCCCTGCTGGTCGCGGTAGTCGACGAAGCCCTGGGCGAAGCCCATGTGAGGCCGCAGGTGGCTGTTCTGGACCCAGGCGGCGGTGAGGTAGTCGCGGGTGCGCAGGGCCTCGGCGAGGGTCGTCTCGCGCTCCGGCAGCACGTCCGCGGTCAACCCGCCGCCGGCCGCCCGCCGGTCGCCCCAGTAGACCCCGTGCTCGTACGGCGCGCGGCCGGTGAAGAGCGAGGCGATGCTCGCCTTCGTGAAGGTGCTCTGGCTGATCGCCTGCTCGAAGACCACCGCGTCGCGGGCGAAGGCGTCGAGCGCCGGCGAGGTGTCGCGCTCGTAGCCGTGGAGGCCGAGATGATCGGCCCGTAGTGCGTCGAGGACGATCACGATCAGGTTCGGCCGCTCCGGGGCGGCGGCGCTCGCGCTCGCCCGGCTCGCGTGGAGCGCCGGCGCCAGGTTGACGAGCCCGAGGACGGCGCCGAGCCCCAGGAGGAGGGCGATCCTCCGGGCGTACCGGCCGGTTGCCTCCTCGCGCCGCGCGTGGCGCCGCTCCCAGGCGGAGAGGACCGCCGCCACGACCGCGAGGACGACCAGGAAGAGGGCGAGCAGCCGGAGGTTGGGCCAGAGGCCGAACGGCTCGAGCAGGTCGGCCGGGCGCAGGGCGTTCTCGACGTTGAACCGGTACGCCCAGGCGAGGCCGAACGGCGCCGACGCGAGCGCCGCGGCGAGGAGGACGGCGGACCGGCCGCTCCCGAGCCGGCGGCGCAGGACGGCGTGGAGGAGCAGGTAGAGCGCCAGGAAGGCGAGCGCGCCGAGCAGGAAGCGGTTGGCGCCCGAGCGCGCCGCCTCGACCGTCATCCAGGGGAAGCCGGCCTCCGCGTACTGCCGGCCGGCCCAGGCGCCCAGCGCGGCGCCCACGGTGACCGCGCCGAGCAGGGCGAGGACCGCGGCGTCGAGGAGCCGGGTGCGGACGGTGCCGATCATCGGGGGAAGGGGCGTTCTTGGCTTGCGCTGGGCGCTCTGTTAGCCTGCTCCGGTCGATCGAGCGGGCCGGCGGGGCCCGCCTCTCGAAGCGTCCGGAGGGTATCGCAAAAGTGGAGCGTTCTCGTTGAAGGTCCTGGTCACCGGCCACGACGGCTACATCGGCGCCGTCCTCACCCCGATGCTGCTCGCCGCCGGCCACGAGACGGTCGGGCTCGACACCGGTCTCTTCGGCGAGTGCCTGTTCGGAGCCGGCGACGGGCTGGCCGAGGTGCCGACGCTGCGCAAGGATCTGCGCGACGTCGAGGCCGCCGATCTCGAGGGCTTCGACGCGGTCGTCCACCTCGGCGGCCTGTCGAACGACCCGCTGGGCGACATCGACCCCGGCCTCACCTACCGGATCAACGAAGAGGCCTCGATGCGCCTCGCCCGCCACGCGCGGGACGCGGGAGTGGCGCGCTTCCTCTTCTCGTCGTCGTGCTCGACCTACGGCGCCGCGGGCGACGACTTCCTCGACGAGTCGGCCGACTTCAACCCGGTGACGCCGTACGGCGCATCGAAGGTGCGGGTCGAGCACGGCCTGCGCGAGCTGGCCGATCCGTCGGACGGCGGCTTCAGCCCGGTCTATCTGCGCAACGCCACCGCCTACGGTGTCTCCCCCCGCCTGCGCCTCGACCTGGTCCTCAACAACCTGGTCGGCTGGGCGCACACCACCGGCCGCATCCTGATGCTCTCCGACGGCACGCCCTGGCGCCCGATCGTCCACATCGAGGACATCTCCCGTGCCTTCTTGGCCGCCCTCGAAGCTCCGCGCGAGGCGATCCACGACCAGGCGTTCAACGTCGGCCGCACCGACCAGAACTTCCAGGTCCGCGAGCTCGCCGAGATCGTGCAGGAGGTCGTGCCGGACTGCCGGATCGAGTACGCGGCCGAAGCCGGCCCGGACAAGCGGACCTACCGGGTCGACTGCTCGAAGATCGAGCGCGAGCTGCCCGGCTTCGAGGCGCGCTGGGACGCCCGCCGGGGGGCCGAGGAGCTCTACCGCGCCTACCGCGACCAGGGGCTCACGCTCGAGCTCTTCGAGAGCGCGCTCTACAAGCGCCTGCCGACGATCCGCGGCCTGGTCGACGCCGGGCGCCTCACCGACGACCTGCGCTGGGCGGGGTAGCCCGGCGACCGCCATGCGCCTCGTCCCGCTCGGCACCAACGGCTACATCCCCAGCCAGGGGCGCCAGACCATGGCGTACCTGGCGCTCACCGACGGCGCGGCGCTGCTGCTCGACGCCGGCACCGGGGTCGCGCGGCTCCTGGAGCCGGCGATCGAGGCGCTGGTCGAGGGGTACGAGCGGCTCGAGGTGGTGCTCACCCACTACCACCTCGATCACCTGATCGGTCTCTCCTTCCTTCCCGGCGTCTGGCCGACGCGGCCGGTGCGCATCCACGCCCCCGGGCCGCCGCTGGTCGACGCGACGCCCGACGACGCCCTCTGCCGCCTCATCCATCCGCCGCTCTTCCCGATCCCGCTGCCCGAGTACCCGATGCCGGTCGAGCTGGTGCGCCTGACCGGGGACCCGGCGACGATCGGCGGCGTCGAGGTCCGCTTCCGGGCGCAGGAGCACCCGGGCGGCTCGGTCGGCCTGCGGCTGGGCGACGCGCTCGCCTACGTCACCGACACGGTGGCCGACCCGGCGAGCGCGGGCTTCGCCGAGGGCGTCGACCTGCTGCTGCACGAGGTCTGGCTCGGCCCGGGCGGGGAGGCCGCCTCGACCGGCCACTCGGCCGCGGACGACGTGGCGGAGATCGCCAACCGCGCCGGCGTGCGCCGCCTGATGCCGGTGCACCATCACCCGCGCGCGACGGCGAACGATCTGGAGCACCTGGCGGCCGAGCTGGCGAAGCGCGTCGACGGCGTCGAGATCGTGCTCCCGGAAGAAGGCCGGGTCTACGAGGTCGGCTGAACTTTCCCCCACTCCCGCGCGCGGCGTAGATCGTCCGGCGTGCCGATGTCCAGGTGCCTTCCACCGGGGAAGGTGACCGCCTCGATCCGCAGGCCGTCCTCGACCGCCCGGGCGAGCACGTCGCCCGGGTAGAGCTCCCGCTCCCCCGCCTGCCGCGCCGCCACCGCCGCGTGCAGCCGCTCGGTCATCTCCGGTCCCCAGATCGCCGCGATCCAGGTGAGCGCCGGGGCGGCCACGCCGCGCGGCTTGATCGTCAGCCGGCGCACGCGGCCGTCGGCGTCCGCCTCCACCACATCCGCCTTGTCCGGCCGGTCGGTCGGCACCAGCCCGAGCACCGCGTCGGCCGCGGTCGCCTCCTGGCGCTCGCGCACCCGCCGGAAGGCGTCGAGCGGCCGGAACAGGATGTCCGGAAAGCCGAGGGCGACCCGCCGGCCGCGGACGAACGGGTAGGCGGCGTCGAGCGTCTCGGTGACCGACGACGAGTCGCGCAGCACCAGGTAGGCGAGGCGGACGGGCTCCGACCCCGGAGCGGGCTCGATCTCCGCCAGCGCCTCCGGCACGTCCCACTTGCCGGCGCGCAGGACCACGTAGGCGCGCTCGATGCCGGCGCGGCCGAAGGCGTCGAGCAGGTGGGCGGCGGCCGGGCGGGCGTCGTTCCCCGGCCCGCCGACCGGCAGCACCTCCTTGCTCGGCCGCCGCACCCGGTCGCCGGTCTCGGCGCCCGCCAGTCGCAGCGCCCGGCCGGCCGCCGGCACCAGGCCGACCGGCGCGTCGCTCACGGCGCGCCTCCTCCCCCGGCTCCCTCCGCCGGCCGCAGGGTGAACTCGAAGCCGCCGTCGCCGCTCGTGTCCCCGAGCGCCGGCTCGAGGGTCAGCTCGTAGAGGTAGAAGTCGTCGCGCGTCCACCACATCGGGTGGACCGCCGCCGGTCCGTCGAGCGCGATCCGGCGGCGCGGACCGCTGCCGCGCGCCTCGCCCCCCTCGATCCGGAGCGGCGGCAGGGCCGGACGGCCGGAGATCTCGAGCGCGGCGAGGGGCCGGTCACGGCCGACCAGGAGCGAAGCCGCCTCGTCCCCCCGGAGACGGAACGCTTCGCCTTCGCCGAGGGCGTCGAGCTCGGGGTCGAGGAGCTTCACCCAGAGCCCCTGGTGCAGGTACTCGGGGACCGGCCCGCCCGGCTTCAGGTGATTCTGCGTCGTCTCGAACGGCAGCCAGCGGGCGGCCGGGCGGGAGACGTACCGGAAGACGCCGTCGCCATCGACCGGGTAGGCGGCGGGCGCGCTCCAGAGCGGCCAGAGGAAGGGCGCGGCGAGAAGGGCCGCCGCCGCGGGCGCGATCCAGCGCGGCCACCGGCCGGCGAGCCACCCCCGCCCGGAGACGAGGAACCAGAGCGCGGGGTAGACCGGCAGGAAGTAGCGGTTGGCGAGCGCGCCGCCGCCGCCGTAGAAGTTGAACGGCCGGATCACCAGGAAGCCCGCGGCGGTCGCGAGGACCGCGGCGACGAGCGCCCAGCGCGCCCAGTCGATACCGCCCCGGCCGTCTCGGCCCTCCCGGCGGCGACCGCCGCCGGCGACCAGGGCGGCGATCGCGAGCAGCGCCGGCGCGAAGTAGGGGAGGAGGCCGACCGACCGGCCGGCGACGAAGTAGAGCGCGTTCGAGCCCCAGAGCCGCGGGCTCGCCGCCGACGAGAGCCCCCCCAGGTCGCGGCGCTTGAGCCAGGAGGTGTTCCCCCACTCCTGGATCATCTCCTCCCACGACTCCTCCGGCACGTCGACGCCCGGGAAGCCGACCGTGCTGTTGAAGCTCCGCCGCTCGGCGCCGTAGCTCGTCCAGCTCCCGGCCAGGCTCAGGTGCACGCCGAACGCGAAGAGCGCGAGGAGCGCCACGCCGGCGGCGAGCCCGGCGGCGCCCGTCCGGAGCGGGCGGCGGCGCCACGCGGCGAGCGCGGCCGGCAGCAGGAGCGTGGCGTAGAGCGGCCGGCTGTAGGCGACCATGGCGAGCAACACCCCCGAGGCGGCCCACGGCAGGATGGCGGCGACGGCACGGTGCCGCTCCCGCCCCGGGGGTGCCGCGGCCTTCTCCCCGTCGGTGCTCCCGAACAGGAGCGCCAGCCCGATCGCGGTGCAGCCGGCGAGAAAGAGGTCCATGTGCGCCCAGAAGACGTGGGCGAAGGTGACCGAGGCGAAGACGAAGACCGCCACCCAGAGCGGCGCCGCGGCGCCCAGGGCGCCGCGCAGCGCCCGCGCGGCGACGAGTGACGCGAGCGCCAGCAGCACGGCGTTCGCGACGAACGGTCCGCGGGTCGGGGAGAGGCGGGTGAACGGGGCCGCCCAGGCGGCGTAGAAGAACGGCTTGCCGTAGACGAGCGCCTCGCTGCCCGAGCCCTTCTGCAGGATGACTCCCTCGGGCGCGCGCCCCCAGTGGCGCACGAAGCGCTCG
>CAZLLV010000439.1:0-3850 GCA_964560325.1 uncultured Thermoanaerobaculia bacterium
CGCTCGCCGGTCGCGATCGGGATCGAGGTCGCCCGCTCCTACCGGCCGATCCAGCGCCTGATCGAAGAGGGTGCGGTCTACATGACACCCGACGAGCCGGGCGTCGATCCCGAGTTCGAGGAGCGGATCGGGGTCCGCGAGTTCGCCGCGATCGAAGTGGGCGACGACGACTTCGTGCTCGCCTTCGACGTCGCTCCGGACAGCGACCGGGACGACGTGCTCTTCTCTCTCGGCATCCTGCGCCACTCGATCAACCAGAAGATCCGCCAGCAGCGGATGGCGGGGATCTTCAACGAGGCGCGGAAGATCCAGGCTTCGATCCTGCCCCGGCACGAGCCGGTCTACGGCGACTTCGAGGTCTACGGCGCCAGCCGGCCGATGGAGCTGGTCGGCGGCGACTTCTACGATTACATCCCGATCAGCGACAAGATCCTCGGCGTGGCGATCGCCGACGTGACCGGCCACGGCCTGCCGGCGGCGCTCCAGGTGCGCGACATCTACATGGGTCTGCGGATGGGGTTGGCCCGGGATCTCAAGATCGTCCGCACGGTCGAGCGGATGAACCAGATCATCCACAAGTCGACGCTGACTTCCCGGTTCGTCTCGATGTTCTACGGCGAGCTCGAGATGCACGGCGCCTTCATCTACGTCAACTGCGGCCATCCGCCGCCCTACTACCTGGGCGCCGACGGGCGGGAGCAGCCGCTCGAGGAGGGGGGCACGGTGCTCGGGCCGATCGCCGATGCCACCTACGAGCGCGGCTTCGTCACCATGCGTCCGGGCGACGTCATCGTGATCTACACCGACGGCGTGACCGAGACGCGCGGCCGGGTGACGGACGAGAGCCCGTCGCGCTGGGAGGAGTACGGAACCGAACGCCTGCTCGACGTGGTCCGTGCGCGGCGCGACGAGCCGGCCGAGCGGATCGTCGACGCCGTGTTCGAGGACGTCGCCCGCTTCAGCGGCGGTCGCGCGGTGGCCGACGACCGTACGCTGGTGGTGGTGCGTTACCCGAAGGACGGGTAGCCGTCTCGGTCAATCGCGGCGCTCGAGGAGCTGGATCTGCTGGCGGAGCTTGACCACGGTGCGCTCCCGGTAGACGCCGCTCCGGAGCATCACACCGGGGTAGGTCATGCTCTCGCGGCCCATCACCACGCCGGGGTGGAGCACCGTGTTGCAGCCGGTCGCGACGCCGTCGCCCAGCACCGCGCCCATCTTGCGCCGGCCGGTCGGGATCTTCTTCCCCTCGGGGCCGAGGATCACCACCTCGCCGCCGTCGTGCCGGAAGTTCGAGAGGACGGTGCCGGCGCCGAGGTTCACGCCCGAGCCCAAGATCGAGTCGCCGACGTACGCGAGGTGCGGCGCCTTCGCCTCGGGGAGGAGGATCGAGCGCTTGATCTCGGTGTTCGCGCCGACCACCGCGCCGTCGCCGATCCAGCAGCCGCCGCGAACGTAGGCGCCGGTTCGGATCGCGACGTTCGAGCCGATCCAGACCGGCCCTTCGATCAGCGCGCCGGGCGCGATGTCGGTGCCGGGGCCGACGACGATCGAGTCCCCCTCGATCCACACCCCGTCGCGGGTCTCGATCGCGAAGTGGCGGTCGGGGAGGCCCGACAGGAAGACATCGAGCGGGTCGCCCAGGAGCGCCCACGGCGCCTCCGGGTCGTAAGCGTCGCGGAAGGGCTGCGGGAGGTCGGCGAAGAGCGGCGGCAGTGAAGTCATCGTCGGCAGTATAGGTGCCATTCGCGTGCCAGGGCCGCAAGCGCACCCGGTCCTCGATAGGATCGCCGCCATGTCGCGGCCGACCCTCTCCGGGGACCTCTCCTCCGTGCTCGAGCGCCTGGCGGTGGCGGAGGTCGGCTCGCAGACCACGGCGGATCCGGCGCACCTGGTGATGCGTCTCGGCCGTGCCTTCCACGCCGCCGGTAGCCCTGCCCACCGGATCGAGGAAGGGATGGGTTTGGCGGCGCGCAGGCTCGGCGTGCGCGGGCAGTTCTTCTCCACCCCGACCGCGCTCTTCGCTTCGTTCGGCGAGGGCGAGGCCCAGCGGACGTTCCTGGAGCGCGTCGACCCGGCGGAGGTCGATCTGGAGCGCCTGTCGCAGCTCGACGATCTGCTGAGCGCGCTCGCCGACCGCCGGATCGACCTCGCCGAAGCCGGGCTTCGGCTCGACCGGCTGCACGCGCGGCCGGCGCGCTACGGCCACGTCGCCACCACGATCGCCTTCGGCCTCGTGTCGGCGGCCGCGGCCTACTTCTTCCGGGGCGGCTGGGCAGAGATCGGTGCCGCCGGCATCCTCGGGCTCGCGATTGGCCTCCTGGCGCGGGCGATCGCGGGGCGGCCGGTGGCCGGCCGGGTGTTCGAGCCCCTGGCGGCGACGCTGGCCGCCGCGGCCGCCACGCTCGCGGCGGTTTTCTGGCCGGCGGAGCTGGGCACTCTCTCCGCCTTCTCCGTGCTCCTCGCCGGGTTGATCGTCCTCATCCCCGGCTACACCCTGACGGTCGCGATCACCGAGCTCGCCACCCGCCATCTGGTCGCCGGCAGTGCCCGCTTCGCCGGCGCCGGTGCCGTCTTCTTCGGCCTCGCGTTCGGCATCGCCGTCGGCACCCAACTGGTCGAGACGGCGGTCGGCGCCCCCGCTTCGCCCTCGCCGGTGCCGCCACCCGACTGGTTCCACTGGCTGGCGCTCGCCGGCGCCGCCAGCGGATTCACGGTTCTCTTCCGTGCCCGGCCGCGCGACTGGGGGTGGATCGCCCTCGCCTGCGTGGTGGCGGTCGAGGGGGTGCGGCTCGGAGGGCTCCTGCTGGGCGCGGAGCTCGCCGGTTTTCTCGGCGCGTTGCTGGTCGGCGTCGTCGGCAACCTGGTGGCGCGCTACCGGCGAAGGCCGGCGGCGCTGGTCCAGGTGCCGGGGCTGATTCTTCTCGTCCCCGGCAGCCTCGGCTTCCGGAGCCTCGCCTCGCTCCTCGACCGAGACGTGCTCTCCGGCGTCCACGGGGCGTTCGAGATGACGCTGGTGGCGATCGCGCTCACGATGGGGCTGCTGCTCGCGAGCGTGGTGGTGCCGCCGAGGAGGGCCCTGTGACCCCATCTCCCGATGAGGCTGGCACCTCGGGGAGGCAGTCCTCCGAAGAGGCTGGCACCTCGGGCGACAGGCAAGCTGCGCTGACACCTCTGCCGTCGGAGTGGTACGCCCGCCGCGCCGAGGCGGTGGCGCGCGAGCTCCTCGGCCGCTACCTGGTGCGGACGATGCCGGATGGCGAGCGGTTGGTCGCGCGACTGGTCGAGACCGAGGCGTACCAGGGAGAGGGCGATCGTGCGAGCCACGCTTGGCAGGGGCCGAAAACGGCGCGCAGCCGCCGCCTCTTCCGCGACGGCGGCCATGCCTACGTCTACCTGATCTACGGAATGCACCACTGCCTGAACGCGGTGGCGAGCTCGGAGGACGACGGACACGCTGTGCTGCTGCGGGCCGCGGAGCCGGTGGAGGGGGAGGAGCGGATGGCGGCCCTCCGCGGGATGGCGGGCCGAAAGCGGCGCCCAGGGGACGTGGGCGGCGGCCCGGGCAAGCTCTGCCAAGCGCTCGCGATCGACCGTTCGTTCGACGGCGTGCCGCTCTGGGAAGGCGACCTGCTGATCACCCGGGGCGAGCCTGTGCCGGATGAGCATGTCGCTGCCGGCGGTCGCATCGGCGTGGACTACGCAGGGGAGGCGGCCGAGTGGCCCTTGAGATTCGCGATCAAGGGCCACCCGCACATGTCCCGGCCCCGGTTGTAGGGACTTCGCATCACCGTCTCCGAAGACCCCGTCTCCGAAGACCCTGGCACCTTCCATGAGAAGGCCTCTCTAAGTC
>CAZLLV010000440.1:0-33972 GCA_964560325.1 uncultured Thermoanaerobaculia bacterium
GGCCCCGGCATGCGAGGCAGAGGCCCAGGGGGCCGCTCCCCTCGCCGGCGCGCCCGCAGGAGAGGCAGGCGGCGGGCAGGGCCAGCTCGAGCGCACCGCGCGCGAGGCGCGCCCAGCCTCGGGAGCGGGCGGCGGCGTGGGGCTCTGTGATGTCCATGGGCCGGCGTTCGTAGACGGGGACGTGCGGCGCGCCGCGTCCGCCACCATAGTACCGGGCGGTATACTCCCGGCGCCCCGGCACACCGGACGCTTCCAGCCGTCCCGAGACGATCACCGACCGAACCCCATCCCGAGGCCACCATGCACCGATCCGTACGGAAGCTCCCGACCGCCCTCCTCCTCGCCGCCGGCCTGGTCGCCGCGGCCGCCGCGCTCGCGCTGCCCGGCGCGGCGCACGCCCAGGAGAGCTACACCTTCACCGTGGGCGTCTTCGGCGGGCTGGGCGGATCGGTTAATGCCGACGTCGGCGACTCGCTCGACAACTCCGGCTTCCAGCTCGACCTCGGCATGGTCATCCAGCCGCAGAACCACCTGGTGCTCCGGATCGGCCAGCTCGGCCTCGACGGCGACGGACGGTTCGAGGACCTGACCGACGCCGACCTCACCTACGCGACGATCGGCGGCGAGTACAAGTACCGGCACCCGTACTACGACTCCGGGATGTACCTGGCGCTCGGCGGTTACCGGCTGTCCGGGAACGACTTCTTCGACGGCGAGAGCGAGGACGACACGGCCGTCGGCCTCGCCCTCGGCGTCACCGGCGACTTCCCCATCACCCGCTGGCTGAGCTTCCAGATCGAGATCTCGGGCCACTACGCCGACTTCGAGAGCGCGAGCGTCTTCGCGATGGGCCACGGCGGCCTCGCCGTGCATTTTTAATCTCAGAGCCTGTGAAAAAATCGCCGCCCTACTGCGGGCGCCCCCGAATCGCCCCTCGCTGCGTAACGGCTCCTCGACGTAGGCCCCGCTACGCCTGCGTCGCCGCGCCTTACGAGAGGCGCCCGGATGACGCCCTCGCGACGGGCGGAGATTTCTTCACAGGCTCGGTCACCGCCGCGCCACCTCCTCCGGCACCGCCTCGGTGCGCAGCCCGTCGATCGCCTCTTCGACCCGCGCCCGGATCTCCGGGTCGTTCCAGTCCTGGGCGCCGATCCAGCGCTCGACCACCTGCCCCTTGACCACCAGATAGGTCTCGGGCAGCTTGCGGGTGCCGTAGCGGTGGGTGACCTCCCAGCTCGGGTCGTAGAGGACCGAGCCGACCCGGTTGCCGACGAACTCCTCCACCCGCTCCATGTCGTCCGCCACCGCCACCATCAGGATCGTGAAGTCGCCCCGGTACTGACCGAAGTCCTCGGCAAGCTCGCCGAGCGAAGGCACCTCGGTCATGCAGGGCGGGCACCAGGTGGCCCAGAAGTGGACCAGGGTGACCGGCGCCATGCGCGAGCCGACCGGCACCGGCCGCCCGCCTTCGTCGATCAGGAAGCCGCCCGGCGCTTCGCGGCTGCCGTCGCCGCGCGGCCAGACGAGCACCGCCACGGCCATCGCGGCGACCAGGATCGCCACGATGCGCGTCTGGAGCCGGAGAGAGCGCGGCGCCGGCTCCGGGGCGCTGGCCGGCACGGGTTCGAGGGTCGTCGAGGTTGCGTTCATGTCACCACCGTCTTTCGCTGGGGCAAGAGTCTCGTGTCCGCCGGAAGCGCTGCGGAAGGGGCTCAGGGATTGACCCGACTTTCGCCGTTCATGCGTTAGAATCGGGTCAGCGTCTGACCCGCCGTCTCGTGCAGAGCTCCCAGCCACCGAAGGATAACGGACGCCGCCCCGTCGTGAACGCCCCAGACGATGTGATCGTCCGCCCACCCGCGCCCGACCTCGCGCGGCTCGAGAAGCACCTGGGCGACCTGTCGGTCGAGAGCGAGATCGCGCGCACCGCCCGGGCGGCGGTCTACCGGGTCCGCCTCGGGCGCCGGGGCGACCGGCCGGTGGCGCTCAAGATCGCCCTCCAGCCGTCCGACCGCGACGACCTCGCCCGCTTCCGTCACGAGGCGCGGCTCCTCTCCGAGGTGCGCCACCCGAACGTGATCGAGGTCCACGAGCTCGGCGTGCTCGACGGCGGGTTCCCGTTCCTGGTGATGGACCTGGTGGAGCCGTTCCGGCCGCCGGACGCACCCGGCGCGGAGACGCTTTACGACATCGCCATCCAGGCGGCGGCCGGCCTTGCACACATCCATCACCACCGGGTGGTGCACCTCGACGTCAAACCGGGGAACTTCGGCGTCTCGCCCGGCGAAAGTCCGGAGGGCGGCCGCCTCCAGATTCTCGACTTCGGCCTCGCCCAGACCCTGCTCGGCCCGCTCGACCGGAGCATCCGCGGCACTCTCGCCTACACCGCGCCGGAGGTGCTGCTCCAGGACCGCTTCGACCACCGCGCCGACCTCTACAGCCTCGGCCTGACGCTGTTCGAGATCGCCACCGGCACCCTGCCGTCGGCGGGCGGCGACCGCGAAGCGATCCTCCACCACCTGGGCGGCGAGCGCCCCGACCTGGCGGCGGCGCGGCCCGACCTGCCCGCCGAGCTGGCGGCGGTCGTCGACCGGCTGCTGCGGCGCGATCCGCGCGAGCGCTTCGCCTCCGCCGGCCGGCTGCTCGAGGCGCTCGGCCGGGCGGCCGGACGGGAGATCGACCCGGGCGAGCTCACCCTCGGCACCGGCGGAGTGCTCGCGAGCCGGCTGATCGGACGGCGGGAAGCGGTCGAGCGGCTGACGGCGGAGCTCGAAGCGGCCCGCCGCGGCGAGGGCCGCACGCTCGTGATCGAGGGCCCGGAAGGGAGCGGCAAGTCCCGGCTGCTCCGGGAGTTCCGGCTACTCGCGGCGATCGAGGGGGCGCGCGTGGTGCTCGGCCGCGCGAGCGCCGACGGCGGCCGGCCGCTCCAGCCGTTCCTCGAGATCCTCGACCGGCTCGGGCTGGAGATCGGCACCGGGTCGGCCGACGCGGCCGACGCGACCGACGTGTCCGCCGGCGGCCCGAGCGACCCGCGGGCCCGCTTCCGGACCTTCCGGGAGATCGCCCGCAAGCTGGAGGAGGCGTCGCGCGCGAGCGACGATCGGGGGGAAGGGGGGCCCCTGGTGCTGCTCGTCGAGGATCTCCACCTGGCGGGTCGGGAGAGCCGCGAGCTGCTCACCTTCCTGGCCTCCGACCTGGGAGCCGGCGGCAGCCGTGCACCGGTGATGATGGTCGCGAGCCGGCGGCCGTCGGAGACCGCCGAGCCGGACGAGCTCGCCGTCCTCCGGCTGCCACCGCTCGCCGCCGCCGACACGGTCGCGCTCGCCGACGCGGGCCTGGGCGTGGAGGAGGCCGGCTCGCTCCCCGACCCGCTCTACGACTGGCTGCACGAAGCGGGCGAGGGGCTGCCGGGCAAGGTGCAGCAGCTCCTCTGCCACCTGATCGACCAGGGCGACCTCGTCTACCGCCGCGGCGAGTGGAAGCCGCGCCGCGCCGCCCTCGCCCGGCTCGCCCAGCGGGACGGCGCCGAGGCGCTCGACCGGCGGCGGCTCGGCGTCCTCGACGAGGGGCCGCGAGACCTCCTGGAGGCGGCGGCGGTCGTGGGGGAACCCTTCCGGGCCTCGACCCTGGCGGAGGTCGTCGGCCGGCCGGTCGAGGAGATCTGGAGCCCGCTGACCGAGCTCGTCGACCAGGGCTTCCTCGAGCGCTGGATCGACCCGGACGGCCCGACCTACGCGATCGCCGGCAGCCGCCTGCGCGACGGTCTCTACACCGCCCTCGAGCCGAACCGGCGTACCGCGCTCCACCGGCGCCTGGGCGAGCTGCTGGCCCGCCGGGTCGACGACGGCGCGGGCGAGCTGGCCGCGCGGGCGGCGGAGCACCTGTGGCGCAGCGGCGAGCGCGTCGGGAGCCTGCCCTACCTGACCCGGGCGGCTCGCGACGCGGTCGCGATCCACGGCCACGCCGAGGCGGCGACCCTGTTCGGGCGGGCGGCGGAGGCCGCGGCCGCCGCGGATGACCCGGCGGCCGAGCGAGAAGCGCGCGGCGGCCGGGCGCGGGCCCTCGCCCTCGCCGGCCACGCCGGCCGGGCGCTGCGCGAGTACCAGCGCCTGCTCGACGAGCCGGCGGGCGCGCCAGCCGAGGAGCGTGCCCGCTGGCACCTGGAGAAGGCGCGTCTCCACGGACGCCTGGGCGAGCACGCCGCGGCGCTCGCCGGCTTCGAGTCCGGCCTCGCGGAGCTCGTTCCGGAGCCGGCAGGCGCGGCCGGCGACGAAGGGCGCACCGAGCTCGCGATCGAGCTGCTCCACGGCAAGGCGGTCGCCCTGCGCGACCTGGGACGGCCGGTGGAGGCCTTCGACACCGCGCGCGGGGCGCTGCGGCGGGCGAGCCGGGCTCTACGGGGCGCTCCGCGGGCGCTTCTCGCCCGGCAGCGGGCGCTCCTCGTCAACACCCTGGCGATGATGTTCTTCGCCCGCGGCGACTGGCGCCGCGCCGGCCGCCTCGCCCACTTCGGCCTGCGCGGCGCGCTCGCCCCGCGCGCCCGTGCCGCCTCGGACTCGGGCGACGATCCGCGGTCCGAGCCGCGGTCCGATCCCCATTCGGCGCTCCTGCTGCGCAACACCCTCGCCATGGTGCGCTGGAAGACCGGCGACTTCGACGCCGCGGCCGCCCTCTACGCGGACAACCTGGCGGCGGCCGGCGAGCTCAACGACCCCTGGGTCCAGCTCACCTCGCTCAACAACCTGGGCGTGCTCCGGTGCAGCCGGGGGCGGTGGACCGAGGCGCGCGGCCTGCTCTCCCGCGCGCTCGAGATGAACCGCCGCCTCGGCGCCCGCGAAGGCGAGGCGCTCGCCCGCATCAACCTCGGCGAGGTGGAGGAGATCCTGGGCGACTGGAGGCGCGCCCGCCGTCATGCCGCGCGCGCCCTCGCCCTGCTCGAGAGCTCGGGCGACAGCGCCGACCGCGTCGCGGCCCAGCTCCTCCTCGCCTCGCTCGCCCGCAAGGCGGGAGAGGCGGAGGAGGCCGCGCGGCGGATCGAGGAAGCCGGCGTCGGCGCCGAGGAGGCGGGCGACGAGGACCTCGCGGTGCAGGTGCTCCTCCAGCGCGGCCTCCTGGAGATCGACCGCGGTCGGCTCGAGCGGGCGCGGGACGACCTCGACCAGGCGCTCGACCGCGCCCGCGCCTCCGGCACCGAGGAGCTCCTCGGCCGGATCCTCGCCGCGCGCGCCGAGCTCGCCCTCGAGACCCGCGACCGGGACGGCGCCGGCCGGGCGATCGCGGAGGCGCGCGAGGTCGCCGATGCGCTCGGCGACCGGCTCGCCCGCGGCCGGCTGCTGGCGCTCGAGGCGCAGCGGGCGGCGCTTCCCGACCCGGGCCGCCCGGACGACCCGGGCGGCCGCGCCGCCCCGCCGGCCGCGCCCGACGCCCTCTTCGCCGAGGCGATCGCGGTCCTCGAAGAGGTCGAAGCGCCGTACGAAGTGGCGCGCGCCCTCTACGCCTGGGGCCTGCGCACCTGGAGCCTCGAGCCGGCCCTCGACAAGCTGGAGCGGGCGCTCGATCGCTTCGAGACCCTCGGCGCCGAGCCCGACGCGGCGCGGGCGCGCGGGGCGATCGCCCGCATCCGCGAGCACGGCCGCGCCGCCGGGGTCCACGGTGCCGGCGCACCGGGGGGCGCCGGACCGGCCGACGGCACGCTGGTCGAGGTGATGAAGGTGATCAACTCGAGCCTCGACCAGGACGAGGTGATGGACCGCACCATGGACCTCGCGCTCGAGCGGCTGGGCGGCGAGCGCGGGATGATCGTGCTCCAGGACCCGCTCACCCGCGAGCTGGAGGTGGCGGTCGCGCGCAACCTCGGCGAGCGCGACGAGACCGAGGACCGCAAGCTGTCGGAGAGCGTGGTGCGCCGCGTGATCGAGAGCAACGAGCCGGTGCTCGCGGTCGACGCCCCCGCCGACCGGCGCTTCGCCGGCGCCGAGTCGATCATCGCGAGCCACATCCTGTCGATCCTCTGCGTCCCGCTCGCCATCCGCTCGCGCCTCGCCGGTGCGATCTACGTCGACCACTGCAAGAGCAAGCACCTGTTCAGCCAGGGCGACCTCGACTTCCTGACCGCCTTCGCCGACGGCGCCGCCGTGGCGATCGAGAACGCCCGCCTCTTCGGCCAGCTCGAGGAGGCCCGGCGCCGGCTCGAGAGCGAGAACGAGTCGCTCAAGCGGGAGATCTTCGCCAGCCACCACCTCGGCTCGCTGATCGGCAAGAGCCGGGCGATCCAGGAGCTCAAGGCCACGCTCGAGCGGGTCGCGCAGTCGACCTCGACGGTCCTGATCCGGGGAGAGAGCGGCACCGGCAAGGGCGTGGTCGCGCGCATCATCCACAACGTCTCGCCGCGCCGCGAAGGGCCGTTCGTGCAGTTCAACTGCGCGGCGCTGCCGGAGACACTGGTCGAGTCCGAGCTCTTCGGCCACGAGCGCGGCGCCTTCACCGGCGCGACCGACCGGAAGCCCGGCCGCTTCGAGCTCGGCGACGGCGGCACCATCTTCCTCGACGAGATCGGCAAGGTCTCGCGCGCCGTGCAGGCGAAGCTCCTGCGGGTGGTCGAGGACAAGGAGTTCGAACGGGTCGGCGGCACCAAGACCCAGCGCTCCGACGTGCGCATCGTCGCCGCCACCAACCTCGACCTCGAACGGGCGATCGCCGAAAACGAGTTCCGGGAAGACCTCTACTACCGCCTCAACATCATCCCGATCGTGCTGCCGCCCCTGCGCGAGCGCCGCGAGGACATTCCCTACCTCGCGCAGCACTTCGTCGGCCGGATCGGCCGCGACCTCGGCCAGGCGCCGCGCGAGCTCGACCCCACCGTCCTGCGCCTCTTCGAAGAGCACGCCTGGCCGGGCAACGTGCGCGAGCTGGAAGCGGCGATCCACCGCGCGCTCGTCCTCTCCTCGCGCCCGCGGCTCGGACCGGAGGACTTCCAGTGGATCGCCACCGCCGGCCGCGGGGTCGAGGCCCACGCCGAAGCGGCGGCCCACGCCGCGGTGCCCGAAGACCTCGCCGACGGCGGCTACCAGCGCGCGACCGACGCCTTCGACCGCGAGCTCGTCCGCGCCGCGCTCACCACCTGCGACGGCAAGATCCGCGAAACCGCCCGCATGCTCGGCATCGCCCGGAACACCCTCAAATCGAAGCTCGACAAGTACGAGCTGAAGCCGTGACGGCACGGGCGCCGCACCAGGCCGGACCGGGGAACAAGCCGCCCCGCCGGCCGCGTTGACACCCACCAGGCCGCCGAATACACTTCGGCGTCCCGACCGGTGGGGCCGTAGCTCAGTTGGGAGAGCGCCTGAATGGCATTCAGGAGGTCGTCGGTTCGATCCCGATCGGCTCCACCAATACCACCCCTTCCCATCGACGAGCTCCGAAGGTGCGTCCGCGAGGACGCCGAGAGCGACCCATGTCCCATTCCAACGTCTACGAAGACGACGAGAGGGCGCAGGCGTACGCGACTCTCGCCTTTCCCGGCACCTACCACCTGGCCTACCGCGACCTGCCCGCCCTCATCGCCGAGCACGTGAGCGGCCGACGGGCGCTCGACTTCGGCTGCGGTGCGGGACGCTCGACCCGGTTCCTCGGGAAGCTCGGCTTCGAGACGGTCGGCGTGGACGTCTCGCGCAGCATGATCGAGAGGGCGAACCGGCTCGACCCGGAAGGCTCCTACATCCTGATCGACGACGGCGACTTCGGCGCCTTCGCGTCCGAGTGCTTCGATCTGGTGCTGGCCGCCTTCCCTTTCGACAACATCCCCGGCATCGACAAGCGCCGGGCGCTGATGCGGGAGCTGGGCCGCCTGCTGAGCCCGACCGGGCGGATCGTCCTCCTCGGCTCCGCGCCCGAGATCTACCTTCACGAGTGGGCGTCCTTCAGCACCCGCGATTTCCCGGAGAACCGCGACGCGAAGAGCGGCGACAGAGTGCGGATCGTCATGACGGACGTCCAGGACCGGCGCCCCGTCGACGACTTCCTCTGGTTCCACCACGACTACCTGGACCTTTTCGCGGCAGCGGAGCTCGAGCTCCTCGCCGAGCACCGACCCCTCGGCCGCGAGGACGAACCCTACGAGTGGCGCTCCGAGACCGAAGTCGCGCCCTGGGTCATCTACGTCGTGGGGAGGCAGGGGCGGAGGTAGAGGGCAAGGCCTGTGTCGAAGCCAGGCAGGTCCATTTCGGCGAGAACGCGATCATTTCGGCAGTCTTGATACCGTTCCGCCGTGCACTCCTTCGAGCGCGGCTTCTTCCTGGCCCACCCGCCCCCGCCCCAGCTCGTCCAGACCCTTCGGGTCTTGGGCGAGTACAACGGGAAGGAGCAGCTCTTTCGGCGACAGTCACCGCAGGTGCTGGACGTTCTGCGCCGGGCGGCGGTGATCGAGAGCACGCGATCCTCGAACCGAATCGAAGGGATCGTGGCGTCGGACGAGCGCGTCCAGGCTCTGGTCGAAGGGTCGGCCCGGCCGCGCAACCGGTCGGAGCAGGAGATCGCCGGGTATCGGGACGTGCTCGCCACGATTCACGCCGGCCATCAGGACATTCCGTTCACCTCGAACGTCGTCCTCCAGCTCCATCGGGATCTCTACCGCTTCGCTCCGCAGGAGGGCGGACGGTTCAAACCGGTCGACAACGAGATCACCGAGACGAGGGCCGATGGCACCCGGATGATTCGCTTCCGACCGACCTCGGCGTTCGAGACGCCGCGCGCGATGGAGGAGCTTCACCGGCGTTTCGACGGCGGGGTGCGCGCAGCGAGCTCGTGGAGAGGACGATCGAGCGCTTGCCCAGGCGGTTCCGGATCGCGGACGTGCTGCGTGCCTGCCCTGGGGTGAGCCGGCCGACCGTCCAGCGGGTGATGCGGCGGATGCGTGACGAGGGGCGCATCGAGCTCGTCAGCCGGGGGCGAGCCGCGGCCTGGCATCGGCGGGAAACGACATCACCAACGGGCGAAACGTAGTCATTTCGCGCCCGTCGTGATCGCGTTCCCCTGCCCGACGACCCCCTTTCTTGCCGCTCTCTGGTCCGTCGGCTAGACTCGTGGCGCAGCACGACTTTGTTTGCTTCGCTGTCACGAGCGGGCCGCGGTGGGCACTTTGCTCGCTGGGCGGCCTCTCGGCCGTCGGCAGCCTTCTTGTGACGGAGATCATCGTGGAACCCACCAAGATCCTGGTCGTAGACGACTCGAAGCTCATGCACAAGGTCTACGAGGTCATGCTGCGGCAGTACCCGCTGGTGCACGCGCACGACGGGCGCGACGCCCTCGGCAAGCTGGACGAGCACGCCGACATCGACCTCGTCCTCCTCGACATCAACATGCCGAACATGAACGGGCTCGAGTTCCTCGCCGCCCTCGCGGAGGACCATCGGGACCGGTCGCCGACGGTGATCGTGATCAGCACCGAGGGCAAGGAGGAGGACACGGCGCGGGGGCTCGAGGCCGGGGCGGTGGCCTACATCAAGAAGCCCTTCCGTAGCGAAGAGATCCTCGACATCATCGCCAAGACGGAGGCGAGCCCAGTCGCGTGAGCGAAGAGACCGAAACCGGATTCGGCACGGGACGCTTGAGCCATGCTTCGATGAGCGGTAGCGAGCTCCTCGACCAGCTCCGTGCGACCCTGGACCGGGCCACCGAGCTCGTGCGGGTGATCGAGCACGACCTCGACGCCGCCGGCTCGCCCGGTCTCGGCTCCGAGGCCGAGCGCACGAAGGACCTCGAAGCGCGCCTGTCCGCCGCCGAGGCCGACGTGAAGGAGCTCGCCGCGCGCCTGGTCGACTCGGAGCACCAGGCCGGGCGGCTGATGAACCTGTACGTCGCCACCTACCAGCTCCACGCGACCCTCCACCCCTCGGAGGTCCAGCAGACGATCGCCGAGATCGCCATCAACCTGCTCGGCGCCGAGCGCTTCGTCCTGCTGCTCAAGGAAGAGGACGATCCCGGCCGTTGCGAGATCGCGCTCGGCGAAAGCCTGGAGGAGGAGGTGCTCTACGCCGGCGGCGACTACGCGGGCGGGGATCCGATGGTCGACGAGGCGCTCGAAGACGGAGTGCTCCGCCTCGGGCCGTACGACCGCTCCAAGGCGCTCGCCGCGGTGCCGTTGCGGGTCCACGACGCGGTGGTGGGCGCGCTCGTCATCCTGAAGCTGTTCGACCACAAGCCGATGCTCCGCGGCGAGGACCGCGACCTGCTCGATCTCCTGTCGGCGCACGCGGCGTCGGCCCTCTTCGCCGCCCGGCTCTACGCCGCCAAGGACCGCAAGCTGCGCAGCCTCGAGAGCCTCGTCAAGCTCGCGCGGGGCGAGGAATGAACGGGTAGCTCTCCGCTCCCGTCCGATCATGGCCATCTCCGGCAACCTCGAAGACGTCTCGGTCGCCGACGTCCTGCAGTTCATCCACCTCGGCCGCCGCACCGGCACCCTGATGCTCCGGCGCGACGGCGAGCGGGGGACGATCGGCTTCCACCGCGGCAAGCTGGTGAGCGCCGGCAGCCCGGAGACGCCACGGCTCGGCACCCTGCTGGTGCGCGAAGGCCTGCTCGATCCGGGGCAGGTCGACGAGGCGGTCCAGGCCCAGGACGAGGAGCCGGAGCGCCGCAGCCTGGGGCAGATCCTCCTGTCGCGCGAGCTGGTCTCGGCCGAGGATCTGCGCCGCGTGATCGCGAACCAGATCGAGGCGACGATCTCCGAGCTGGTCGCCTGGGACCGGGGCACTTTCGAGTTCGTGGTCGACGACCTGCGCCCGGTCGACGACATCGCCCTCTACCCGGGCGACGTGGTGCCGGACGCCGACATCAACACCCAGATGGTGCTGCTCGAGGCGGCCCGCATCTTCGACGAGCGCAACCGGGACGGCGGCTCGGCCGACGACACCCACCCCGCCTTCTCGCCGGAGCCGCAGGGCGGGGCCGGCGGACCGTTCGAGAGCTTCGGCGGCGTCCTCGAGCCGGCCGGCATCGCGGTCGCCGAGGCGGAGAGCGAATGGGCCGTGCATCCGCCGTCCGAGCTCGACGAGATCGGCGTCCACCGGCTCCAGATCGTCACCTCGGACGGGGAGCTGACGGGCGCCCTCGACCGCGCGCTGCCCCCCGGCTTCGCCGCCGTCGAGCCGGTCGGCGTACGTACGGCGGGTCACCCGGTGCCGGGGCACGAGCCGCCGATCGTGGTGCTCGACCTGCGCGAGAACGGGGTCAGCCTGGACGAGCTCGCGCGGCTGCGGCGCACTCGCTTCGGCACGCCGCTCGTCGCCCTGGTGGCGCCCGGCGAGCCGACCGGGAAGCTCTACGAAGCGGGCGCCCTCGCCACGGTGCCGCCCGAGGTCGAAGCGATCGTCGCCTGCGTCGAGAACCTCGCCCGCAACCGTCCCCGAAGCGCCCCGGTTCCGGGGGGGGAGGCGCTGGCGGCCGCCGCCGCCGGGCACGCCGGGAGCGCGGCGGGCGTCGAGCGGCTGCGCCGCGTGTTCGGCGACCTGCGCTCGGGGCTGATCTCGGCCACCGTCGCCCTCAACCTGATGCACATCATCTCGGAGTCGGTCGAGCGCGCGGTCCTCTTCCTGGTGAAGCGGGACCGGCTGTTCGCGCTCGGCGCGTTCGGCGCCTCGGCCGACGGCCAGCCGCTCGCCGAGCTGACCCGCGGGATGAACCTGTCGCTGGACGACGAGAACGCCCTCACCGAGAGCTTCCGGGACGGGCAGGTGGTGAGCGTAGAGTTCGAGGAGGCGGGTCTGCCGGAGCGCTTCGCGTCGATCCTGGGCACGCCCACCAACGGGCGGGTCGTGATCTTCCCGGTCCTCGGCTCGCAGCGGGTGATCTCGGTGATCTACACCGACAACGGCGAGAACGAGGGACCGATCGAGGACGTGGACATCCTCGAGCTGGCGACGGCGCAGGTGGGGATGGCGTTCGAGAACGAGCTGCTGCGGCGCCAGATCGACCAGCGGGGGTGACCTGGCGCCGCAAGCGGGACCGGCGAGTTACCGACCCTGCCCCATCGGGTTGAACTGCTGCTCCGTGTACCCCTCCGGCACCTCGTAGGTCCCGGCCGGCGCGTCCTCGGTCGAGGCCGACACCAGCTCCTCGCTCGAGCTGAACTGGCTGCCCATCATCTGGACGTCGCTCTCCATCAGCACCGGCACGCCCTCGATCTCGAGCAGCTTCTCGGCGGCCGCGCCGAAGCCGGGCTGGAGCGAGGCCATCGCCTTCGACATGTCGCGGAAGGTCGCCAGGTCGACGCCGACGTCGGTGCTCGCCCAGACCTTCGAGCTGATCTGCATGCCCATCTGGTTGGTCAGGCCGACGTCGTAGAGCCGCGCCGACCAGCCGTTGATCTCCTTGCGCTCGTCGGTCGGCGTGACGGTGGCGGTCATCTCCATCGCCTTCATCATCGGCTCCATCTGCTGGCGATTCGCTTCCGGCATCATGGCGAGCATGTCGACCGGCAGGTCGAGGACCGAGTAGCTCTTCTTCTGGTGGTCGACCACGTAGACCTTCTTCTCGTCGGGGCGCAGGATGATCGTCGCGTCGCCGTCGCTGCGGGCGGCGCGACCGTCGCCGATCCAGAAGGTCACGTCGGTGTCTTGCGCGGGCTGCTGCTGCCCCATCACCTGGTAGGCGTCGGTGTGGCTCTTCATCACCATCTTGGTGTCGGCCGAAGCGGCCGGCACGAAGGCGGCGGCGACCAGCAGGGCGACGGCGAGGGTCGGCCAGAGGGTACGGGATTTCTTATCGAGCATGAAAGGGGGTCTCCTTGGGTTTTCGTGGGGATCTTGCGTGTGTCCCCATCGAGAACGCACGGCGCCCCCGGAAGATTCTCGCCCCCCGGACGACGCGTCCGGAGAAACGGGTGCTTGACTCGAAAACTACTCCAGTAGTACTATCCGGGTCGTCGAAACCGAAGGGAGACCCGGACCATGAGCGACAAACACCGACTCGGAGACCTCCAGATCGCCATCATGCGCGAGATCTGGCGGCGAGGCGAGGCGAGCGTGACGGACGTCCACGCCGCCCTCGAAGAGGAGCGCGGCCTCGCCCCGACCACCATCGCCACCATGCTCAAGAAGATGGAGGCGAAGGGGGTCGTAACCCACCGTGCCGAG
The DNA here is from genome assembly GCA_964560325.1 of uncultured Thermoanaerobaculia bacterium. Lineage (GTDB taxonomy): Bacteria > Acidobacteriota > Thermoanaerobaculia > Multivoradales > DATKCC01 > CAZLLV01. Next base: position 13,131 of record CAZLLV010000440.1, read on the forward strand.
GGCCGTAGATTCCTCTACCGGCCCACGGTCAGCGAAGCCGACGTCCGCCGGACCATGGTGGGCGACCTGACCGACCGACTGTTCCGCGGCGAGGTGACCGCGCTCGTGAGCCACCTCCTCGCCGAGCACGAGATCGACCCGGAAGAGCTACGACAGCTTCAAGACCTCCTCGCGGAGAATCGAGAGGGAGAGAACTGACCATGACGAACTGGATCGCCCTTCCGCACGGCCTGCTCGCCTGGGCCGCCACCTATCTCCTCCACTCCACCCTTCTCCTGGGGGCCGCGTGGGCGGTCTCCCGCGCCCTCGCGGGCCGCAGCCTCCGCCTCGAAGAGCGGCTCTGGAAGGCGGCCCTGGTCGGCGCGATCGTGACGGCCACGATCCAGACCGGCGTCGCGAGCCTCCCGGCTGTGCCGGCGGCCGCGCCCGCGCTCGGTTCGGCCGATGCGGCTCCGGCGGTGGCGCCCGCGCCCGCCGGCATCCACGGACCGGCCGCCGCATCGGCCGTCTCCGAGCCGATCGCGCGTAGCGTCACGGGGGCGGCGGCCACGCCCGATCCGCGGCTCTCCCGGCTTGCCGCCCTGCTGCCCGGCTGGCAGAGATCGGCCCTCGGCGCCTGGGCGTTCGGGGCGCTCCTGCTCGTCTCGAGCCTCGCCGTACGCTGGGCTCGCCTCCGCGTGCGCCTGCGCCGCCGGTGCGACGTCGAGGCCGGCGCGCCGCGGCGCCTCCTCGACCGCCTGCTCGAGACCACCGCCAGCCGCCGGCGCGTCCGCCTGACCGGCAGCTCGGCGCTCCCGGTGCCGGTCGCCCTGGGCGTCGGCGAGCAGGAGATCTGCCTGCCGCGCCGGGCGCTACGGGAGCTCGACGACCGGCGCCAGGAGGGGCTCCTCGCCCACGAGCTCGCTCACCTCGAGCGCCGCGACCCGGCCTGGCTGCTCCTCGCGCTCGGCATCGAGAGCGTCCTCTTCTTCCAGCCCCTGAACCGCCTGGCGCGGCGACGGCTGGAGGAGATCGCCGAGCTCCAGTGCGACGCCTGGGCGGTGCGCGCGACCGGCGACAGGGTCGGCCTCGCCCGCTGCCTGACCGACGTCGCCGGCTGGCTGCTCGAAGACCGGCGCACGCTCACCTCCGCGAGCGCCCCGGGCGCCGCCGCCATGGCACGCAGCCGGGGTCAGCTCGGCGTGCGGGTACGGCGGATCCTGGCGCACGGACCGGGCGACGATCTCGCCGCCGGACGGCGCTGGCTGCCGACGGTCGCCGCCGCCGCCCTCCTCGCCGTGGCGCTCGTCGTGCCGGGCCTCGCGCCGTCGAGCCTGGCGGCTCCGGCGGCCGAGCCGCAGGTCGCGCCGGGAGCCGAGGGCGTTCCGGCCTCGGACGAGGAGCGGGAAGCGCAGCTCCGGTCGCACCACGCCGCCGACTCCGGTCTCCACGACCCGGCCGAACGGCACGGAGACCACGACGAGGACCACGGAGACCGGGACCACGAGGACTGGGACCACGACTGGGACTTCGACCACGACTTCAGGCCCGAGATCGACTCCGAAGAGATCGCCCACGCCATGGCGCAGGCGGTGGCGGCGGCCCGCGCCGGCATGCTCGACGACGAGGAGCTCGCCGACCTGGAGGTCGAGATCGGACTCGCCGTCGCGGAGGCGATGAAGGCCCTCGACTCGATGCCCGAGATCATGGCGGCGCAGCGCGAGGCGCTCGCCGAGGTGGAGCGGGAGCTGCCGGAGATCCTCGCCGCGGCCGAGCGCGAGATGGCCGCCGAAGGCCGCGAGCTGTCGCCGGAGGAGCGGGAGCGCATGCAGGTCGAGATCGAGCGCGAGCTCGCCGAGGCGCACGAGGAGATGGAGCGCGCCCTGGAGGAGCTGGAGCACATCGGTCCCGAGCTCGAGGAGCTGCGCTCGATGCAGCACGAGATCGGCGCCGAGGTGCGCGAAGAGATGCGCCGGGCGCGCGACGAAGCGCGCGACGAGCACCGGGAGGCCCTGCGCGAGGCCGAGCGCGATCTCGCCGAGGCACAGCGCGAGATCGAGGAGGCGCGCCGGGAGCTCGACCGGGAGCGGGCGGAGCTGGAGCGCGAGCGCCAGGAGCTCGAACGGGAACGCGCCGAGGAGCTCTCCGAGGAGCCGCCCGGCGCCTGATCCCGTCCTTGCCGGCTATCGGGGCCGGCTACCGGGGCCGGGCGTTCTTCACCATGTCGAAGAACGCCTCGCGCTCCGGCTCGATCGTCTCCGCCGGGCCGGTCACCTTGAAGAACCAGGGGCCGCCCGGCCCCTCCACCACGGCACCCAGGAGCATCTGCCCCGGCTGGGGCGCCTGGGTGCCGCCCTGCATGCTCATCGGCGACGGAGTGACCGTGCCGCGCGCGGTGACCGTGTGGACGGTCAGCCCGTCCGTCTCGATCGTCTCGCGCTCCGGCTCGGTCCCCGCCTCGGGCTCCACCTGGTTCAGCCAGCGCTGGATGTTGGCTTCGGTGCCGCCTCCGCCGCCGGGGCCGAAGTAGAAGACCGCCAGCTCGCCGGCACCGGCCGCGCCGGGGATCGCCGCCTGGGCCAGGCGCATCGCGTTGGCGGGCGGCTGCTCCTCCCACCCCTCGGGCAGCTCGAACGCGAGCTGCCCGGCGGTGGCCGGGGCGGGTGCCGGCCCGGCCGGCCGCGGCGCGGATTGGGCAGCCGGCGCCGGCTGCTGCGTCGACGTGACCGGCTTGATCACCTCGCGGTCCTCTTCCGGTTCGTCGTAGCCGCAGCCGGCGGCGGTGAGCGCCGCCACGAGCGGCAGCGTCAGGAGGAGGGCGAACGGTCGGGGGGTCTTCAGAGTCATCGATGGCCTCGTGGGGTCGTTCGTGGGGGGGCGAGCGTATCAACAAGTCGCGGGCACGGCGGTTGCAGCTCGGGCCGCCGATGAAGACCTGCTTCGTCCTCAACCCGAACGCCGGCGGCGCCGGCGAAGTCCGGAAGGCGCTCGACGAGGTGCTCGCCCTGCGCGACGACGTGGTGCTACGCGAGACCGAGGAGTCCGGCGACGCCGGGCGCATCGCGCGCCGGGCGATCGACGACGGGTTCGACCGGCTGGTGGCGCTGGGTGGGGACGGCACGCTGAACGAGGTGCTCAACGGCATCGCACCCCGCTTCGACCGGATCGAGCTCGGCCTCGTGCCGCTCGGCACCGGCAACGACCTCGCCCGCACCCTCGACCTCCGGCGGGACATGCCGGGCGAGCTGGGCGAGGCGATCGAGATGGCGATCGAAGGCGGCTCGCGGCCGCTCGACGTCGCGCTCGTGCGGCCCGGCCGCGAGGGCGACGACGCGATCGACGGGGAGCCGCACTACTTCCTGAACATGTCGGCCGGCGGCTTCAGCGGCGAGGTCGACGACAAGATGGAGGCGAAGGTCAAGGCGAGTTGGGGCCCGCTCTCGTACGTCCGCGGCGCCTTCGAGGCGCTCTCCGAGCTCGAGGCGTACCGGGCCCGCCTCCTGCTCGAGCCGGGCACCGAGGACGAGGAGCTGCTCCGGCTGGCGACGGTCAACGTGGTGGTCGCCAACGCCCGGTTCGTCGGCGGCGGCGTCCACGTGGCGCCGCAAGCGGAGCCGGACGACGGCCTGCTCGACCTGGTGGCGATCCGCGCCGCGCCGGTCGGCCGCCTGTCGCTGCTCGCGCCGAAGGTCCTGCTCGGCCAGCACCTGGAGGACGAGCTGATCCTCCATCGCCGGGTGAAGAGACTCGAGATCCGCTCGGAGCCGCCGATGCCGTTCAACGCCGACGGCGAGCGGATCGGCCGCACGCCGGTCGCCTACGAGGTGCTGCCGGGCGCGATCCGCTTCGTCTGCCCGCCACGGCCGCCGAAGCTCGGATAGAAGAGCGCAGGAGAGAGAAAGGGGGCGCCGGGGGCAGGGAGTGGGACCGAGCTCCCCGGCGCCGATGGGGGTAGGAGGAAGAGAAACTCCAGGGGAAACGCCTCAGTCCATCTGCTTCCTCAGGACCGTCGGGATGTCGTAGTCGTCGACGTTCGACCAGTTCGGGCCGAAGCCGCCCGAGTCCTCGGTGTGCCGGTGCGCGAGGACCTTGCGGTAGAACGGCACCTCCGGCTCGGCCTCGGCGACCGCCCGCTCGGGCGCCGCCTCCGGGCGATCGGAGCCGCGCTCCGGTCCGCGCGCCGGCTCGGCGTCGAAGCCGCGGTCGAACCGACGCTCCACCTGCGGCTCGCGCAGCGCCGGCTCGGGGCGCAGGGGCTCCGTCCGGCTGCCGAAGAGCGGCGGATCGTCCGGCCGCTCCGGCTCGTCGAACCCCTCCGGCTCCTCGTGACCGCGCCGGTCGTCGTCGTCGAAGCCGCCCCGCTCCGGCTCCGGCGCCGTGTAGCGCTCGCGGCGGCGCACCAGCTCGGGGTGCGGCGCCGGCTTGGTGCCGAGCTCGTGCGGGTGGTGCGGGTGGTCGAAGCCGGTGGCGATGACGGTGACCTTCATCGCATCCTCCAGCGTGTGGTCGATCACCATGCCGGAGATGATGTTGGCGTCCTCGTCGACCGCCTCGGCGATGATCTGCGCCGCCTCGGCGACCTCGTGCAGGGTGAGGTCCGAGCCGCCGGAGATGTTGATCAGCACGCCCTTGGCGCCCTGGATCGAGGTCTCCTCGAGGAGCGGCGACGAGATCGCCCGCTGGGCCGCCTCGAGAGCGCGGTTCTCGCCCTTGGCGACGCCGGTGCCCATCAACGCCATGCCCATGCCGGTCATGATCGTCTTGACGTCCGCGAAGTCGACGTTCACCTCGCCCGGCACGGTGATCAGGTCGCTGATGCCCTGGACCGCCTGGCGCAGCACGTCGTCGGCGATGCGGAACGCCTCGGAGAGCGGCGTGCCGCGCTCCACGAAGTTGAGCAGCCGCTCGTTCGGGATCGTGATCAGCGTGTCGACCGCGGCGCGCAGCTCCTCGACCGCGCGGTCGGCGATCGCCAGCCGGCGGCGGCCCTCGAAGCCGAACGGCTTGGTGACCACCGCCACGGTCAGGGCGCCGATCTCCGAGGCGAGCGACGCCAGGATCGGCGCCGCGCCGCTGCCGGTGCCGCCGCCCAGGCCGGCGGTGATGAACACCATGTCGGCCCCTTCGAGCGATTCGAGCACCGCCTCAGTGTCCTCGAGCGCCGACTTGCGCCCCACGTCCGGATCGGCGCCGGCCCCGAGCCCGCGGGTCAGCGCCTTGCCGAGCTGGAGCTTGAGCGGAGCCCGGCACTTGCGCAGGGCCTGGAGGTCGGTGTTGACCGCCATGAACTCGATGCCCTTGAGCTCGGCGTCGATCATGCGGTTGACGGCGTTGCCGCCGCCCCCGCCCACCCCCAGCACTTTGATGTTGGCCGCGGGAGCTTCGACGTCGTCACTCAGCGTGATCGGCGCCCTCCGCGCGGTCTCTTGATCGTCGAAAAGGATCATGGCCTACCCCCCGTAGGTCGTGTGAAAACGTCGCCCGAGAGCATCCCGAGCGTTTTGTCGCGTGTCTCGCATCGGTTCAGAGAAGATCGGAGAACATCCCCCGAAGGTTTCCGACCGCGTTCTTGAGGCTCCAGCCGCCGCGGCGCTTGGCCCGGCCGCGGCGCTCTTCGGTCGCCATGCCGTAGATCAGCATGCCCGAGGCGGTCGCCCAGGACGGCGAGCTGATCACGTCGACCAGCCCGGTCAGCCCCGCGGGCAGCCCGTAGCGCACCGACGAGTCGAAGATCTGCTCCGCCATCTCGAGCAGCCCGTCGAGCTGCGAGCCGCCGCCGGTCAGGACCACGCCGCCGCGGAGCGACTCGTCCCAACCGTGCTTGGCGAGGTCGGCGCGCATCAGCTCGAACAGTTCCTCGGCGCGCGGCTGGAGGATCTCGGCGATCTCCCGGCGCGGCACCACCCGCGGCGCGCCGCCGGCGACCGTCGGCACCGCGACCCCTTCGTCGCCGGTGACCAGCCCACCGAGGCAGCAGCCGCGCTTGACCTTGATCCGCTCCGCCTCGGCGAACGGCGTGCGCAGCACCATCGCGAGGTCGTTGGTGAAGTGCCCGGCCCCGACCGGCAGCACCGCGCTGTGCTGGATCACGCCCTCCATCAGGACCGAGTACTCGGTCGTGCCGGAGCCGATGTCGACCAGCAGCACGCCGAGCTCCCGCTCGTCCGGCGTCAGCACCGCCTCGCCGGTGGCGAGCGGCTCGAAGACCAGCTCGACCACCTCGATGCCGGCGCGGTTGACGCAGGTCAGGAGCGTCTTGGTGCGCGTGATGTTGCCGGTCACGAGGTGGAGCGTGACCTCCAGGCGGCTGCCGAGCATGCCGAGCGGGTCCTGGATGCCGCCCTGCTCGTCGACCAGGAACTCCTGCGGGATGGCGTGCAGGATCTCACGGTCCGACGGCAGCGCCGCCGACTGCGCCGCCTCGAGCACCCGGTCGATGTCCTGGCGGGTGATCTCGCGGTCCTTGCGCGACACGCTCACCATGCCGCGCGAGTTGACGTTGCGGATGTCGGAGCCGGCGATGCCGACCCAGGCCCGCGCCACCTCGACCCCGGCCATCACCTCGGCCTCTTCGGTCGCCTGGCGCAGCGCCTCCACCGTCGCCTCCACGTTGACGATGTTGCCGCGGCGGGTGCCCCGGTTCGGCGCCAGCCCGCGGCCCACGACCTCCATCGAGCCGGAGTCGTCCCGCTGCCCGATCAGGACGCCGACCTTGGAGGAGCCGATATCGACGGCGACGTAGTAATCATCCGGTCTGGCCATGAAGCTCACCTCTCCCGTCGTCCGCTCCGGCCCCGGTCTCTCCGGGGTCCGGCCGCACGACCATGCGATGTTCGAAACGAAGATCGATCCGCGAGGGGTTCGGGACGCGCGCCAGCAGCTCGGGCAGCCGCCGCTGGAAAGCCCGCGCCCGCGCCTCGACCGTCCCCGCCTCCACCAGCAGGGGGAACGGCAGCTCGCGCGATCGAAGCACCAGGTCCTCTTCTCCCAAGATCTCGATGTCGGTGAGGCCGGCGCCCCACCCGGCGTCGACGCGCGCCAGCCCCTGGGCGGCGTCGAGCGCGCCACGCAGCCGGCGCTCCCGCTCGAGCGACGCGCCGGCCCCGGCGGCCTCGGCCGGGCCGGGCGCGTTCTCGCGCAGCCGCAGGTAGCCGTCCGCCGCGCCGCCGGTGCCCGGAGGCGCCTCGGCGTCGTCGACCGGAGCGATCAGCCGCCCTTCCCGGTCGACCCAGAAGCTCTCGTCGGCCGCTTCGAGCACCGCCACCGGCCGCCGCTCGACCACCTCGACCTGCATCCGGTCGGGCAGGCTCTTCGACACCTCGACGCCGCGGATCCAGGGGTGGTCGGCGAGGCTGCGCTCGACGCTGCGCATCGACATCCAGACCAGGTTGCGCCCGACCAGGTGGCCGAGCCGCGCCTCCACCCACTCCTGGTTCACCCGGTCGGTGGTCTCGACGTCGAGGCGTGCGAGATCGAAGCGGGGCGAGGTCGCCGACCACCAGAGCGAGCCCGCCGGCACGCCGACCAGCACGACCGCGGTCGCGAAGTGCCGGGCGAGCTCGCGCCAGCGGCTCTTGCGCCGCACCGGCAGACCGGAGCGGCGGCGGAACGGCAGCACGCGGCCGTCCGGGCCCGGCGGGTCGTCCGGGCGCACACTCTTCCACGGCACCGCCGGCGCCTCGGGCGTCTCGTGGAGGCGGCTGAAGTCGCGCGGCACTCTCACGACGCGGCCTCCTCGTCGGTCTCGCCCCGCTCCTCCCGGCCCAGCCGGGCGAGCTCGCGGGCGAGGCCGCGCACGTCGCCGGCTCCCAGTGTGAGCACGATGTCCCCCGGCTCGACCTGCTCCGCCAGGATCGCCGGCGCGTCGTTCCAGTCGTCGCAGGCGGTCACGTCGCGGTGGCCGGCGCGCCGGGCGGCGTCGATCACGAGCTGGTGGGTGACCCCTTCGATCGGCGCCTCGCGGGCCGGAAAGATCGACGTCACGAGCAGCCGGTCGGCGCCCAGCAGCGAGCGGCCGAACGCCTGGGCCTGGTCGCGCGTGCGGCTGAACAGGTGCGGCTGGAAGACCGCGTGCACCCGCCCCTGCGGCACCGTCTCGCGCGCCGCCTGGAGCGTCGCCTCGACCTCGGTCGGATGGTGGGCGTAGTCGTCGACCACCTGGGCGCCCCGCCAGACGCCCTGGAAGTCGAAGCGCCGGTCGATCCCCTTGAAGGCGGCGAGGGCGGAGGCGATCTTGGCGAACGGCACCTCGAGCGCGGTCGCGACGGCGATCGCGGCGAGCGCGTTCGCGACGTTGTGCCGGCCCGGGAGCGGGATCTGGACCGGCCCCAGGTCGCCGTGCTCCGGGTGGCGGACGGTGAATCGGCTGCCCGGGTTCCCCTCGGTCCGGCCGACGTCGATCGCCTGGAAGTCGGCGTGGGGCGAGAAGCCGTAGGTGACGATCCGGCGGTCGGCGATGCGCGGCAGGATGTCCTGGATGTTGGCGTCGTCCTGGTAGACGATGACCTGCCCGAAGAACGGCACCCGCCCGGCGAACTCGACGAACGCGTCGCAGATCGCGTCGAGGTCCTCGTAGGTGTCGAGGTGATCGACGTCGATCGAGGTGATGACGGCGACGATCGGCGCGAGGCGGAGGAAGCTGCGGTCGAACTCGTCGGCCTCGGCCACCAGGTACTCGCTCGATCCCAGCCGGGCGCCGGTGCCGAGCGCCCGCACCCGGCCGCCGACGATCACCGTCGGGTCGAGCCCGCCCTCGACCAGCACCGCGCCGACCAGCGACGTGGTGGTCGTCTTGCCGTGCGTACCGGCGACCGCCACCCCGTACTTGAGGCGCATGATCTCCGCCAGCATCTCGGCGCGGCGCACCACGCTCACGTTGCGCCGGCGCGCCTCGGCCACCTCCACGTTGTCGCGCGGCACCGCGGAGGAGTAGACGAGCAGGTCGGCGTCCGCGACGTTCGCCGCGTCGTGGCCGTAGGAGATCTTCGCCCCCAGCTCGGCCAGCCGCTCGGTCTCCTGCGAGCGCTTCATGTCGCTGCCCGAGACCTCGACGTCGTACTCGAGCAGCACCTCGGCGATGCCGCTCATGCCGGCGCCGCCGATGCCGACCAGGTGGACGTGACGAAGACCTGTGAACTGCCGGAACATCAGTGTTGTCCTCCCTCGTCTCGATCCCCCGCGAGCTCGAGCAACCAATCGGCGATCGCCGCGGTGGCGCCGGTGCGCGCGCTCTTCCGGCAGGCGCCGCCCATCGTGCACAGCCGCTCCGGATCGGCGAGCAGGTCGACCAGCACGGGGCGCAGCTCCGCCGCCAGCGCCTCCGCCTCGTGCGGCGCCTCGACCACCCGCGCCCCGCCGATCGTCTCCAGCGCGCGCGCGTTGTCGCGCTGGTGCCCCTCGGCGAGCGCCAGCGGCACGAAGACCGCCGCTCGTCCGCTCGCCGCGATCTCCGAGACGGTCAGCGCGCCGGCGCGCGAGATCACCAGGTCCGCCGACCCCATCGCGCCCGCCACGTCCTCGATGAACGGCACCAGCTCGACCCGGCCCCCCTCTCCGCCGACGTCGATCCCGGCCTTCCGGTACGCCTCGCGGGTGATCTCCAGGTGCGCCGCGCCGGTCTGGTGCACCACGGAGAGGTTGTCTCCGAGCGCGTCCTCGGCCATGACCAGCGGCATCGCCAGGTTGACGGACAGCGCGCCCTGGCTGCCGCCGAGCACCAGGACGCGCGGCGCCTCGGACGGCACCGCGTCGGCCACGTCGAAGAACTCGGACCGCACCGGCACGCCGGTGACCCGGCAGGGGCAGCGGAAGTGCCGGCAGGTCGTCTCGAAGGCGACCGCGACCCCGCTCGCCCAGCGCGACACGCTCCGGTTGGCGAAGCCCGGCTTGGCGTTCGGCTCGAGGAGGAGCACCGGCTTTCTCGCCAGGAAACCCCCGACGACCCCCGGGATCGAGGCGTAGCCGCCGGTTCCGAGCACCGCGTCGACCCCTTCGCGCCGGATGATCCTGCGCGCCGCGAGCGAGCCCCGCAGGACGGTGAAGAGCGCCGACAGCTTGCCGCCGAGGCTGCGGCCCAGCACCGGCTTCGAGGGCAGCCGGTGAAACGGCAGTCCCCGCTCCGGGACCCGGCGCGCCTCGAAGCCGTCGCCGCCGGCGAACGACACGGCACAGCCGCGGCGGCGCAGCTCGTCCCCCACCGCGAGCGCCGGGAAGACGTGGCCGCCGGTGCCGCCGCCGGCGAGGAGGACGTGCGGTTTCGCCATGCCCGTCATCCGTGCTGGGAGACGTTGAGCAGCACGCCGCAGGCGATCATGGAGACCACCAGCGACGAGCCGCCGTAGGAGATGAACGGGAGCGGGATGCCCTTCGACGGCGCGAGCGACAGGCAGACGCTCACGTGGACGAGCGCCTGGAGCACGATGACGCCGGTCAGCCCCCACGCGAGATGGCGGCCGAACAGGTCGGGGGCGCCGAAGCCGGCGCGCACGCCGCGCCACAGGACGACGCCGAAGAGCGCCACCACCAGGGCCGCGCCGAGCAGGCCGAGCTCCTCGGCGACGATCGAGAAGATGTAGTCCGAGTGGGCGTACGGCAGGTAGTGGAGCTTCTGCACGCTGCCGCCCGGCCCCAGGCCGAGCAGACCGCCCGAGCCGATCGCGATCAGCGACTGGTGGGCCTGGAAGCTCGCGCCCAGCGGATCGCTCTCCGGATCGAGGAAGGCGAAGAGCCGCCGGCGTCGGTAGTCCTCGGCGAGCACCAGGAGGGCGAGCACCGGCGCCGTCACCAGCGCCCCGGTGGCGAGGAAGCGCCAGGCGAGGCCGGCCAGGAAGAGCACCAGCAGCACGGCGGCGAGCAGCAGCACGGCGGTGCCGAAGTCGGGCTGGAGCAGCACCAGACCGACGACCAGGCCGGTGACCGCGAGCACCGGCGCCAGGACCGCCGGCTGGTTGATCCGATCCGGCTTCTTCTCGATCTGGTAGGCGGCGTACGGAATCAGGATCAGCTTCGCGAGCTCCGACGGCTGGAACGAGAGCGGCCCGACGTCGAACCAGCGGTGGGTGCCGTTGATCTCGCGGGTGAAGAGGACCATCACCAGGAGTGCCACGAGCGCGCCGACGAGCGCGTAGATCACCGCCGGCCGGCGCAGGTGCCGGTAGTCGACGTGCATGGCGATCCCCATCCCGACCAGCCCGACGACCGCCGCCAGCACCTGCTTGGCGGCGTACGGGTTGAAAGCGGGGCGGCCGTCGGCTTCCGCACGGGCCATCGCCGCGGTGGCGGAGTAGACCATCACCAGCCCGAAGCAGATGGCGAGCGCGACGGTGCCGAAGAGCACCCGGTCGAAGGCGAGCTTCTTAGCCACCGGCGCCCTCCCCCGCCGCGGCCACGGCCTGCCCGAGCCGCTCGCGGACCATGCGCTGGAACTCGTCGCCCCGGTGGTTGAAGTTGTCGAACTGATCGAAGCTCGCGCAGGCGGGCGAGAGGAGCACCACCTCGCCGGGCCGCGCCGCGTCCGCCGCGGAGGCGACCGCGCGGTCGAGGGTGCCGGCGCGCACCACCGGCACCGCGCCGCCGAGCGCCTCTTCGATCCGGGGCGCCGTCTCGCCGATCAGGTAGACCCGGCGCGCCTTCGCCGCCACCGTCTCGGTCAGGTCGCGGAAGTCGGAGCCCTTGTCGCTGCCGCCCAGGATCAGGTGCACGCTGCCGTCCGGGAAGCCGCGCAGGCAGCCGAGGGTGGCGGCCGGATTGGTGCCCTTCGAGTCGTCGTACCAGGTCACGCCGTCCGCCTCGGCCACCCGCTCGGTCCGGTGGGCGAGGCCGCGGAACGAGGCGAGCGCCCGGCGGCAGTCGTCCGCCGAGGCGCCCATCGCGCGGGCGAGGAGCGCCGCGGCCATGCCGTTCGCCAGGTTGTGCTCGCCCGGCAGGAGCGAGTCGGAGGCGCGGAAGAGCGGGGTGCGCTCGCCGGACGCGGCGTCGATCTCGACGACCTCGCCGCCGTCCCCGCCCCGGACCAGGAAGCACCCGTCCTCGACCGGCTCGCGGAGCGAGAAGAGGCGCCGCCGGCCGCGCACCGCCGTCTCGCGGCTCAGCGGGTCGTCGGCGTTCAGCACCGCCACGTCGTCCGCCGTCTGGTTCTCGAAGATCCGGCGCTTGGCGGCGGTGTAGCCGGCCACGTCGCCGTGCCGGTCGAGATGGTCGGGGGCGAGGTTGAGGAAGGCGGCGGCCCGGGGCCGGAAGCGGTCGATCGTGGAGAGCTGAAAGCTCGAAAGCTCGACCACGAAGAGGCGCCGCGGGGAGCTCACGCCCGCCGAGCCCTCGCCCCGCTTCGCCGCCACCAGGTCGGCCACGTCGATCTCGGCCGAGAGCGGCGGGCCGATGTTGCCGCAGACCGCGACCTCGAAGCCGGCCTCGCGCAGCATCGCGCCGGTGAGCGCCGTGGTGGTGCTCTTGCCGTTCGAGCCGGTGATCGCGACCACCGGGCCGGGCAGGTAGGCGAAGGCGAGCTCGACCTCGGCCAGGACCGGCAGCCCCCGCCGCCGCGCCGCCTCGAGGAGCGGCCGGTCGAGCGGCACCCCGGGGGAGACGACCACCGCGTCGACGTCGGACGGCAGCTCGCGCAGATCCTCGTCGCGCCGGACCTCGAAGGCGTCGCCGGCACCGGTCAGCCCAGCGAGGTCGAGCGCCTCCGTCGGCCGCGAGTCGACGCCCACGACCCGGGCGCCGAGCGCCAGGACGAGGCGGCTCGCGGCGGTGCCCGAGGCCCCGAGCCCGTAGACCAGGACCCGGCGCCAGACGCACTCGGAGGTGGGGTTGCGCATCGTCATCGCAGCTTGAGCGTCGAGAGCGAGAGGAGGGCGAAGAGGATCGCGAGGATCCAGAAGCGCACGATGACCTTCGACTCCGCCCAGCCGACCAGCTCGAAGTGGTGGTGGAGCGGCGCCATGCGGAAGATGCGGCGGCCGGTGATCTTGAACGAGGCGACCTGGAGGATCACCGACAGCGCCTCGAGCACGAAGAGCCCGCCGACCAGGATGAGCAGGATCTCCTGCTTGGCGAGCAGCGCCACGATCCCGATCGCGGCGCCGATCGAGAGCGACCCCACGTCGCCCATGAAGACCTCGGCCGGGTGCGAGTTGAACCAGAGGAAGCCGAGGCTCGCCCCGACCATGGCGGCGCAGAAGATCGTCACCTCGCCCACGCCCGGGATGAGCGCCACCTGGAGGTAGCCGCCGAGCACCACGTTGCCCGCGAGGTAGGTGAAGACGGCGTAGGTGGCGCCGGCGATGAGCGTGGCGCCGATCGCGAGCCCGTCGAGCCCGTCGGTCAGGTTGACGGCGTTCGAGGTGCCGACCAGCACCAGCACCGCGAACACGATGTAGAACGGCCCGAGATCGAGGACCAGCGACTTCCAGAGCGGGAAGCGCAGCGTGCTGTCGAAGTTCGGCAGCAGGTAGAGGATGGCACCGGCGACCGCCCCGGCCACGATCTGGCTGCCCATCTTCTGCCGCGCGGTCAGCCCCAGGTTGTGCTGGCGCTGGATCTTGAGGAAGTCGTCGAGGAAGCCGATCAGGCCGAAGGCGAAGGTCACGCCGACCGCCAGCCAGACGTAGGTGTTCGTGAGCTTCGCCCAGAGCAGGGTCGGCACCAGGAGCGAGACCAGGATCAGGACGCCGCCCATGGTCGGCGTGCCCGCCTTGCCCTGGTGGGTCTCCGGCCCCTCCTCGCGGATCACCTGGCCGAGCTGGTGGCCGCGCAGCTTGTCGATGAACCACGGCCCGAGGAGCAGCGACATGAGGAGCGCGGTCACGGCGGCGCCCGCCGCCCGGAAGGTGATGTAGCGGAAGACGTTGAGGGCGGCGAAGGCGTCCGAGAGGGGATAGAGCAGGTGGTAGAGCATGTGTCTAGACCCCTCCCTTCGCCAGCAGCCGTTCCACGACCTCGTCGAGCCCCACCCCACGCGACGCCTTGACCAGCACCAGGTCGCCCGGAGCGAGGCTCCGCTCGGCCCACGCGGCCGCGGCCTCGGCGTCGGACAGCCACTCGGCCTCGGCTCCGCCCGCGCGCGCGCCCTCGGCCAGGTGGCGCGAGAGCTCGCCCACCGCCACCACCGGCGAGAAGCCGAGTCGTGCCGCCGCCTCGCCCGACTCGCGGTGGAAGCGCGGCGCCTCGGGACCGAGCTCGAGCATGTCGCCGACCACGGCGACCCGCCGCGCGGCCGGTGCGGAGCCGTTCCGGCCCGCCGCCTCGGCGAGCTCGGCGGCACCGGCGAGCGCGAAGCCGAGCGCGTCCGGGTTCGAGTTGTAGGAGTCGTCGATCAGCACCACGCCGTCGAGCGCTCCGCCGAGGACGTGCACCGAGCCCCGGTGGTCGGCGGGCGCGGCGGCGGCGAGCCCGTTCGCGATCTCCTCCGGCGTCACGCCCAGCTCGCGCGCCGCCGCCGCCGCGGCCACCGCGTTCGCCACGTTGTAGCGGCCGTGGAGCGGCAGCTCGACCTCGATCGACTCGTCTCCCAGGTCGAGCGTGAAGCGGGTGCCGGAGCGAAGCTCCCCCTCGCCCGCCGCCCCGATCAGCGCCGCCCGCGCGTTCCGCGCTCTCACCTCGGCCTCCGGCTCGCCGACCGAGAACCAGACCACCCGGCCGCCGCTCTCCGAGGCCCATCGGCGGGTCACCCGCACCACCTCGGCATCGTCCCGGTTGGCGACCACGAAGCCGCGCTCGGCGTTCGCGCCGCCGGGCAGGCCCTCGAAGATCTCCGCCTTCGCCTCGGCGATGCCGGCGACGCTGTCGAAGTTCTCGAGGTGCACCGCCCGCACGTTCAAGAGCAGCACGCCGTCCGGCCGCGCGAGGCGCGAGACCGCTCCCAGCTCGCCGGGGGTCGACATGCCGAGCTCGGCGACCATCACCTCGGTGTCGTCCGGCACGTTCAGGAACGAGACCGGGAACCCGTAGAGGTTGTTGAAGTTGCCCGGGTTCTTGGCGGTGCGGAAGCGCTCGGAGCAGACGCGGGCGAGCAGCTCCTTGGTGGTCGTCTTGCCGGAGGAGCCGGTGATCGCCACCATCACCTCCGGGAGCTGGCGGCGCAGAGCGCTCGTCAGGGCGTGGAGCGCCCGGTAGGTGTCGGCGACCCGGATCACGGCGCCGCCGCCCGCCGGCGCCTCGCCGTTTCGCAGGTCTCGGTGCACCACCGCCGCCGCCGCGCCCGCCTCGAAGGCGGCGCCGACGAAGCGGTGGCCGTCGGTCCGCTCCCCTCCGAGCGCGAAGAAGAGCTCGCCCCCGGTCACCTTGCGGGAGTCGATGGCGGCGCCGTCCCAGACGGCGGACGGATCGCCGGCGACCACGTCGCCCCCCATCGCCTCGGCGGCCTCAGCCACTCGTCGTCGCACCGTAGCGCTCCTCCAGGGCCGCGGAGATCTCTTCGCGGTCCGAAAACGGGATGATCTGCCCGCCGATCTGCTGCACCTCCTCGTGCCCCTTGCCGGTGACCAGCACGACGTGCTCCGGACCGGCGACGGCGATCGCCCGCCGGATCGCCTCGCGGCGGTCGGGGACGATCCGATAGTTGGCGTTGCCCGCCTCCTTGATCCCCACCTCGACCATCCGGATGATGGCGAGCGGGTCCTCGCCCCGCGGGTTGTCGGACGACAGGATCGGCAGGTCGGCGAGCTTTCCCGCCACCCGCCCCATCGGCGCGCGCTTGCCCTGGTCGCGATCGCCGCCGGCACCGAAGATGACGATGATCCGGCGGCCCGAGAACTCGGCGACCGAGCGCAGGAGCGACTCGAGCGCCCCCGGCGAGTGGGCGTAGTCGACATAGACCGGGAACGGCTGCCCGCGGTCGACCGGCTCGAGCCGTCCCGGGATCGGCTGCCGGCGCGTGAGCCCCTCGCGGATCGCCTCGGGGTCCATGCCGAGCGCCTCGCCGGCGGCGGCGGTGGCGAGCAGGTTCTCCAGGTTGTAGCGGCCGAGGAGCGGCGACTCGATCGGGTACGAGCCGCGCGGGGTCTCGATCGTCGCGCGGATCCCCCGTTCCGACAGATCGACGTCGCGCGCCGCCACCTGGGGCCGGTGCCGGCCGGGCCGGCCGTAGGTCACCGCGTCGGGCATCTCGGCGGCGAGCCGGCGCCCGTACTCGTCGTCCACGTTGAGCACCGCGCGCCCGTCCGGCTTCAAGAGATCGAAGAGGTGGCGCTTGGCGGCGAAGTAGCTCTCGAAGTCCTTGTGGAAGTCGAAGTGGTCCTGGGTCAGGTTGGTCCAGACCGCCACGTCGAAGGCGAGGCCGTCGAGCCGGTGGAGCGCGAGCGCGTGGGACGACGCCTCCATCGCGGCCGCCTCGGCCCCCTTCTCGCGCCAGCGGGCGAGCAGGTGGAGCGTCTCGGTCGCCTCCGGCGTGGTGCGGTCGGCCTTGATCTTCTCGTCGCCGAACTCGTAGCCGAGCGTGCCGAAGAGCGCGGTCGGACGGCCGGCCGCCTCGAGCAGCGTGGCGAGGAGCGCCGCGACCGTCGACTTGCCGTTGGTGCCGGTGACCGCGGCGAGCGTCAGGTCGCGCTCCGGGTGGCCGTAGGCACGTGCGGCGAGCGGTCCGGCGAGCGCCCGCGGATCGTCGGTCTCGAACCAGGGCACCCGGCCGCCGAACGGTGGCGCGTCCGGCCAGCCCTCGGCCGGATCTCCCGGCGCCGCCAGCACCGCCACCGCCCCCGCCTCGACCGCCTGGGCGGCGAAGCGGCGACCGTCCGCCACCGCGCCGGGCACGGCGACGAAGAGGAAGCCGGGGTCGACGCGCCGGGAGTCGAGCTCTACACCGGTCACGTCGACGTCGGCGAACGCATCCCCGGACCGGGGCCGGACGGCAAAGCCTGCAAACAGCTCCGAAAGCTTCACGGCGCCCCTCCCCTCGTGCCCGGGTCCGCGGGCGGCGACGGCGGGTCGGTCGAGCGGGGGTCCGGGCGGACGGGCGGGTCGGGCATCTCGATGGCGTCGTATCGGGCGGGCATCACCGGGCCCTCCGACGCGAGGATCGTGCCGGACTCCGGAGGGCCTGCCGGAGCCTGCGGCTCGGGCGGATCGGGCGCCACGCCGAGGTAGGGCAGCACCCGGCTCGCGATCGCCGAGAAGACCGGCGCCGCCACGATCCCGCCGGCGGTGACGCCCGAGCGCGGCTCGTCGATCGCCACCATGCCGGCGATGACCGGCTGGCGCGCCGGGGCGAAGCCGACGAAGTTGGGCACGAAGCGGGTCTGCGAGTAGCGGCCGTCGACGATCTTCTGCGCGGTCCCGGTCTTGCCCGCCAGCCGGTAGCCGGGGATCGCCGCCCCCTGCGCCGTGCCGCCCGGCTCGAACACCGACTCCAGCATGCGCTCGAGCTGGAGCGCCGTCGACTCCGAGATCGCCGGCGCCCGCTCGACCGGCCGCGTCTCCTCGATCGTCTCCCCCGCGACCGCCCGCACCAGGTAGGGGCGGAAGAGCCGGCCGCGGTTCGCCACGGCCGCGATCGCGGCCGCGAGCTGAATCGGCGTCACCGCGACGCCCTGTCCGAACGACACGTAGGCCGGCGTCACCTTGCTCCAGGCCCCGAGCTCGCGCAGGCCGCCCGAGCTCTCCCCGGGCAAATCGACGCCGGTGCGCTCGCCGAAGCCGAAGCTGCGGATCGTCTCGTACAGCGGCTCCGCCCCCACCCGCATGCCGAGCTTGATCGCCCCGACGTTCGACGACTTGGCGAGCACGTCGCGGAAGGTCAGGACACCGTACGGGTGGTGGTCCCGGATGCGCGAACCGAAGACGGTGATCGCGCCCATCTCGCAGTCGAAGGTGTCGGTCGGATCGACCAGGTTCGCCTCGAGCGCCGCCGCCGCGGTGATCACCTTGAAAGTCGAACCCGGCTCGTAGACGTCGGAGATCGGCCGGATCCGCTCGCCCTCCGGGTGCGCGAGCGCTCGGTTGGCGTCGTAGGGCGGATAGGTCGCCATCGCCAGCACCGCCCCGTCCGACGGGTCGAGGATCACCGCCCAGCCGCTCTTCGCCCGGTGCGCCTCGACCGCCGCCGCGAGCTCCTGCTCGACCACGTGCTGGACGCCGGCGTCGAGCGTGAGATAGAGGTCGCGGCCCGGGGTCGCCTCGACGAACGACAGATCGGGGAAGGCGAGCCGCCGGCCGCCCCGGTTGTCGCGGATCACCGGGCGCAGCGCGCCGCGGCCGGCGACCTCGTCGTCGTACAGGTACTCGAGGCCGCGCAGCCCCTCGTCGTCGGTCCCGACGTAGCCGAGCAGCGGCGCCGCCAGCTCGCGCATCGGGTAGTAGCGCTTCGACTCCTCGACGAACCCGACGCCGGCAAGGCCGAGCGCCTCGACCGCCTCGGCGGTCGGCGGGTCGAGCTTGCGGTCGATCCAGACCCAGTCGCGGCCGTCGGTCAGCCGGCGCTCGATCTCCGCGCGCTCCATGCCGAGGACGGGCGCCAGCGCCCCGGCGACCGCCGCCGGGTCTTCGATCTCGCGGGGCAGGGCGTAGAGCGAGTCGACCGGCACCGACACCGCCAGCTCCCGGCCCCGGGCGTCGTAGATCGTGCCGCGCGGCGGGTCGAGCTCCATCACCCGGAGCTGCTGGCTCGACGCGCGCTGCTGGTACTTCTCGTGGTCCCGCACCTGGAGCACCCCCAGGCGCGCGCCGATCAGCGCCAGCCAGGCGCCGACCAGGACGAGGACCACCACCAGGCGCGATTTCATCCGTCCCCCCCCGCGGGGTTCAGGAAGACCATCTGGTCGATCGTGGGCGGGCGCATCGCGAGCTCCTCGGTCGCCCGCTCCTCGATCCGGCTCGGGCTCGCGAGGTACGCCGCCTCCAGGCGCAGCCGGCTCTCCTGCCGCTCCAGGTCGTGCAGCCGCCCTTCGAGCACCTCGATCGCGTAGCCGGCGTCGAGCACCTGGAGATGGATCCAGGTGAAGGCCGACAGCGAGAGCGCCACCGGGGCGAGGACCAGGAGGATCAACCCCAGCTCCTTCCACCGGCGGCGGTCGCGCTCGCGCACCAGGTACTCGTTCTCCACCGGGCGGTGGACGGCGTAGCTGCTCTTCATGACGACTCGACGGACCTCCGCAGCGCGGCGCGCAGCCGGGCCGAGCGTGCGCGCGGGTTCTCGGCCTCCTCGGCCGGCGTCGGCCGCACCGGCTTCTTGGTCAGCACCTCCAGGATGCGGCTCTCGGCGAGCGGCCGCCCGGTCACCTGGTCGATCTCGCCGCGGGCGAGGTCGCGCAGGGTGTTCTTGACGATCCGGTCCTCCAGGCTGTGGTACGAGATGACCACCAGCCGCCCCTCGTCGTCGAGCAGGCCGACCACTTCGTCGAGGAAGCGCTCGAGCTCGTCGAGCTCCCGGTTGACCTCGATGCGCAGGGCCTGGAAGACGCGGGTCGCCGGGTCGACCCGGCCCTCGCGGCGGCCGGTCGAGCCCGGGCGGATGCCCTTAGACTCCAGGATCACCTCGCGCAGGCGGGCGGTGGTGTCGATCGGAGCCCGCGTCTGGTCGTTGCGCACCCGGACGATGGCCCGCGCGATCCGGCGGGCCTGCCGCTCTTCGCCGTACTCTCTGAAGATCCGTTCCAAGTCGGCCTCCGCGTAGTCGTTCACCACGTCGGCGGCGGTGGGGCCGCCGCGGCCCATGCGCATGTCGAGGGGAGCGTCGAAGCGGAAGCTGAAGCCCCGCTCCGGCGTGTCGAGCTGCATCGAGGAGACGCCGAGATCGGCGAGGACGCCGGCGACCCGGGGCGGCTCCGCCGCGCCCACGGCTTCGGCCAGCAGGCGGCGAACGCCGGTGAAGGGGCCTTCGGCGAGCCGCACCCGGTCGCCGAAGCCGGCGAGCCGCTCGCGGGCGATCGCGAGGGCCGCAGGGTCGCGGTCGATCCCGACCACCCGGGCGTCGTCCGACGCCTCCAGGATCGCCTCGGCGTGCCCGCCGAGACCGACCGTGCAATCGACGAAGAGGCCCCCGCGCTCCGGCGCGAGGTACCGGAGCGTTTCGTCCACCAGCACGGGAAGATGGGCGGCATCCAAGGGCTCGTCCGTTTCCTCGGCGACCGCCGAGGGTGGTTTCGTCCGGAGCTCGTCACGAGCTCTCAAATCTCCAGATCGCTCAGGGCACGGAAATCGTCCTCCGTGAACGGTTCGTCCGCGAGCCTCGACTCGAAGCTCTCGCGGTTCCAGACCACCAGGTGCCCGAGGTGCGCGCTCACCACCACGTCGCCCACGATGTCGGCGCTCTCGCGCAGGATCGGCGGCACCACGATCCGTCCCTGCGCATCCAACCTTCCCTGCTGACCGAAGTAGTTGACCCGCTCCAGGTACTTCATGGCGGAGCGGTGAGTCGAGGGCAGAGTGGCAAGGCGGCTCTCGATCGCCTCCCACTCGGGCAAGGGGTAGATGAGGGCGGAGTCACCGACGACCGACGTGGTGAAGACGTCCGATCCCCACCGTTCCTCCATATAGGTCCGGAACGGAGTCGGGATCTTCAGACGACCCTTGTCGTCGATCTTGGCCGGTGCACTTCCCCTGAACATGGCTCCCTACCCCAAAACCCGAGGGTTTGAAGGCCACAGTACCAACGAAAACCACTTTTGTCCACATCATTCCACTCAGACCCACTTCGGACCACCGACCGGGGACACGGAGGCCTACCCGGGCGGAGACAGAGCTCCGCCCCTACGACCGACCGTCTGTTTCAGAAACGGGAAGGAATGATCAACCGGGCGGGGGCTCCGCCTCCGGCGCGGGGCGCAGCGGTTCGCGGTCGACCTCCGGCTCCGCCGGGTCGACCGGGCCGGTCGGTCCGGTCGGCTCCACCGCCTCGAACTCCACGCCGTCGGCGTCGTCCTCGGCGTCG